>NZ_JBHYGF010000376.1:0-4143 GCF_051859145.1 Dyadobacter sp. | reverse complement strand
CATCTTTCAAGTACCTCACGTGAGCCGTTGACCACACCCGAGCCGCCGAAATATTTGAGTGGATAAATCGCAAATTTGTTGGAATGGAAAACCTCGCTTCCTGCAATTCCCTGCAGCATGATATTCAGGTCAAAACCTTTGTAACCCAGGTCCACATTCATTCCGTAGGTCAGGGTAGGCCAGGGGCTTCCCAGGTTAACGCGATCCGCATCGGTAAGCTGGTTGTCTCCATTCACATCCCGGTATTTGAAATCTCCTGCAACTGCATTGGGCTGGAGTCTTTTATTTACTTCATCATTGGTCTGGTAAATACCTTCCACTACGTACCCACGGAAGTAACCAATTGACTGACCTACCTGTGTAAACGACGGGCTGATGCTCGTAAACGAAAGGGTAGGGCCGGTAATCGGCTGTCCCACACCAAGACTGAGCACTTCGTTTTTAAGCGTGGCCATATTGGCGCTCACGTCGTAGGTAAATGCACCTGCTTCTCCCCGGTAACCCAGCAAAAGCTCAACACCACTGTTGCGCACCTTTCCGCCATTGACCGAAGGAGCCGCCTGAAAACCTGCTTCAATTGATACAGGCAAGCTCACGAGCATATCTTTGGTTGTTTTGATATAATAATCCGCAGTCAGGTAAAGGCGCTCGTTCAGGAATGTAGCGTCGATACCGAAGTTGGTTTGCTCGCTCGTTTCCCATTTCAAATCGGGGTTGCCCGGACGCGACATGGATGCGCCGATTTCAAGCGCCTGGCTCGCGCCGAGTACGTAGTTGTCGTTCACGGTTCCCAGGCGGATGCTGCTCAGGTAACCGAATGAACCGATCGCGTCATTTCCAAGCCTTCCCCAGCTGGCGCGCAGTTTCAGCGAGCTTACCGGCGTTACGTTTTTCATGAATGCTTCTTCGGAAATATTCCAACCGGCTGACACGGAGGGGAAATTACCCCATTTATGACTTGGCCCGAAGTTGGATGAACCGTCGCGGCGAACGCTCGCGGATAGGAGGTACCTGTCTTTAAATGCATAGTTAACCCGCGCCAGGTACGAAGCCAGTGTATATTCGGAGCCGGTACCGCTTGCACGACGCTCGGTATCCTTGCTGCCGTTTACCACCTGCAGTTGCTCGTTTTGAAAATCACGCGCGGTCACGCCGATCCAGTTAACTGTATTTTTCTGTGCTGTCTGACCGGCTACGGCAGAAATCTTGTGGCTGCCGAGGGAAACAGAATAGGATAATGTATTTTCAAGAAGCCAGTTTAAACCCTGGGAATAATTTTCGCCCAGGATGGCCTGCAAATTTCGGTAGTGACCTCTTTCAGCTTTTGGCTCCCACGTACTTGTGCGGTTGTTATCTGTATCCAAACCTACATTGGTTTTCCAGCGCAGGCCGGGCAGGATTTCGTATTCACCAAAAATATTACCAAACATCCGCATGTTTCTCAGCTGGTTATCAATCGATCTCGCTCTGAGCAGCGGGTTGTCGCCTTGGGTGGTGTAATAGGCAGAAGACCCGTTTACTACATCATTTGGGCCGAGTGTGGGATAAAATTGCTGCGCAAGGTTGAAAATCCCGATACGCATTTCCTGGTTCTGCTGACCTTTGGCGCGCGAAAGTGCGAATGCGAGCGAGCTTCCGAAACGCAGCTTATCGTTTACTTTCAAATCGCCTGTAATGCGGCCCGTGAAGCGTTTGTACCAGGTTTCGATCAAAGTACCCTGTTGGTCGCGGTAGCCGAGTGACAATGCGCCTGAAATTTTCTTGCTGCCGCCTGAGATCCTGAGATCGTAGTTCTGTACCGGCGCAGTGCGGAACACTTCGTTGATAAAGTTGGTACCTGTGCCGAAAGAGCCTGGATTAGCCCATTCCGGATTCGGCGTCATACCTGAATTGGTGTACAATTCATTGGCCAGTGTTGCAAATTCAGTGGCGTTCAAAAAGTCGGGCTTGCGCCAGAGCTGCTGCATGCCCGTATATGCATCGAGGTTGATTCTGGTAGAACCATCTTTGCCGCGTTTGGTCGTAATCAATATAACTCCATTCGCAGCCCGCGCACCATAGATAGAAGCAGCCGCCGCATCTTTCAGTACTTCAATGGATTCAATGTCGTTGGGATTGACGATCGATAGTCCGTCAATGCGATCTGAACTTCCGGAAACACCCATACCTCCGCCGCCGAGCGGAAATCCGTCTACGACATACAGCGGCTGGTTACCGCCCGTAGTCCCGACCCCCCGTATACGTACCGAAGCTGCTCCTCCCGGCGCCCCGCTGGTCTGGTTGATATAAACACCCGGGATTTTACCTTGCAGCGAACTGGTGAAGCTGCTGGTAGGTACCTTCTGGATTTCCTCGGCTTTCACGGAAGTCACCGAGCCGGTAAGCTCACTGCGCTTCTGGGTTCCGTAACCAACTACCACCAGCTCGTCGAGCATGGTCTGACTAGCCGCCAGCACCACTTCAATCTCTGATCTTGTGCCGGTTACAATTTCTTTCTTTTCGTAGCCTATGAATGAAACGACGATAATCTCGTCTCCGGCCAGCTGGATTTTTAACCTGCCGTCTGCGTCGGTTGCTCCGCCGCGGGTAGTGCCTTTGATCGCCACGTTAACACCGGGTAGCGTGGTTCGGGAGGCACTGTCATACACCGTAATTTGAACATTTCGCATTTCCTGGGCGAAAGTCTTCGGCCCGGCGAACATGCAGAGTGCTACCGTCAGCAGCACCACTGTGATCTTTGAATAAAGTTTTAGAAACATACATTAAGGGTTAAGGAACATGAATTACTGGCACTGAAAATAAAACTCCGGTAGCGTACCCGGAACTTTGGATTATAATTGTTCGATTTTGGATTCAATAAAAGACAAACAAAACTTTAAAGTATCGGGTACGTACCCGAAAAGTAGTAAAATTCTTTATTATCCCAATGTCAGGTAGAATATTTTATTAGGGCTTGACTTGACCATTGAAAGAATGGTCGAATGAGTTGTTAGCCTATGATCCTTTTTGTCAATCAGGATTAGAAGCATGTAAACCACATCAGGGATTGCACGGACATATTTCAATGCTGTATTCAGCCGCAGCCATTGATAATTATGACAAATAGCTTGGAAGTGCGCATTTGGCAAAATACATTTGTGATTTATATTTTGTCTAAATAAGGTTAATGAAACTTCTTCTATCACTATCCATTTGCTTCCTCCTGTCATCCCACTGTTTTGCCCAGTCCGGCAAGCTGAAAGGTACAGTGGCGGACATTTCGAAAAACGCGCTTCCCGGTGTGAACGTGGTTATTAAAAACACCAGTACCGGAACGCAGACCAATGAATCGGGTTATTTTGAAATAGCCAATATCAACGACGGCAGCTACGTGCTTTCCGTGTCTTCCGTAGGCTTTAAGACCAAGGAAATTAGCTTTACCATTTCTCAGAACGAGGTGGATCTTGAAACCGTGACATTGTATGCCGGCGACGAGATCCTGCGTGAGATAGTTGTGGAAGGGGAGCGTGAAAACAAATTTTCGCGAAGCAAAACGGCTTATGTTTCCAAGTTACCGTTGCGCGATTTTGAGAATACCCAGGTTTACAGCACCATCACCAACTACCTGCTGAAATCCCAGATCGTCACCAACTTCGATGACGCTTTGAAGAATGCAACAGGGGTTGAAAATCTTTGGACTTCGACCGGTCGCGGCGGTGACGGGGCGGGGTACTTTTCATTGCGCGGGTTTTCGGTGCAGCCGAAGCTGGTGAATGGTCTGCCCGGGCTTACGAACGGGACGATCAACCCGGCCAACATCGAGCGCATTGAAGTACTGAAAGGACCTTCTGCTACTTTGTTCGGAAATGCAGTGAGCTCCTACGGCGGGCTGATCAATGTGGTTACTAAAAAACCTTTTGTGGGAACCGGGGGCGAGCTGTCGTTTACTACGGGCTCTTACGGTCTCAACCAGATCACGGGAGATTTTAACACGGCATTAAGCAAAGAAAAAAACCTGTATTTCAGGTTGAATACCTCTTATGCAACCGAGCGCAGTTTTCAGGATGCGGGTTTCAGAAAATCATTTTTCGTAGCGCCTTCCCTTTCTTATAAGGTAAACAACAAGCTGTCTTTCTCATTTTACGGAGAGATTACCCAGGCTGA
>NZ_JBHYGF010000375.1:0-4146 GCF_051859145.1 Dyadobacter sp. | reverse complement strand
GGTACCAAAATGGAGCTAGAAGAATTTTCCGGCAAAAATTACATCATCGAGGATTCACTACCTGCACCCAAATGGAAGGTAATGAACAAGATCAAGGAGATCAGCGGCTATATGTGCATGATGGCGGTTTCCGAGGACACGATCAAGGGACAAAAGATTACTGCCTGGTTTGCAAATGATCTTGCCTACAACGGAGGCCCGGAACGTTACTACGGCTTACCCGGCCTGATCCTGGAAGTGGATGTAAATGACGGCGAGCTGATCCTGGCTGCGGTAAAGGTGGAAAAAAAATCGGTGGCGGAAAATCTGGTGCTTTCGAAAAAGATGAAAGGCAAGAAGCTGACCAATGCAGAATATGAAAAGCTGATCACGACCCATATACGTGACAGTATCAAATCAAGGCGAAACCCGTACTGGTCATTCCGATATTAGAATATCATTAGAATTGCCGATATTCGCTTAGTACACACCAAAAAGGGGAAATTGTCAAGGACAATTTCCCCTTTTTTTATAATTTTGCATTTTCAAAACCGCGTCCCCGGTCTGCTGGCTCGATATTTTTACTTCGGGTGCAGTTGTATCATGTTTAACTTAACAGTGTTTAATTAATTTAATAACCCTTGATGATTATGAAAAATACGCTTTTAGCCGTTGCAATGCTTTTTGTACTCGGTTCCTGCGCTAGCAAAAAGAAGTTGCTTACTGCACAGAAGCAAGCAAATGAAATCCAGATTCAATTGGATAAAGCAAGAGCTGATTTGAATGATTGTGACAGCAGAACTGCTGGTTTGAATAATGATTTAAAGGCTAAGAATGACGAGCTTACCAGCAAAAATGCTAAAATGAAAGAGCTGGAAGAGCAGGTTGAATTCTTGAAAAAGAACAACAATAACCTGCTTGATCGTATGTCTGACCTTTCGGTTATCAGCAAAGAAGGTTCCGAAAGCATTAAGAAGTCGCTTGCTATGATGGACGCACAAGGTGCACAGATCCGCGACCTGAATTCAAGCATTCAGAAAAAGGATTCTCTGAACATGGCGCTGGTACTTAACCTGAAACGTTCATTGTCTGACGTGAGCGATGAAGATGTTCAGATTGAAGTGAAGAAAGGCGTAGTATACGTTTCACTTTCTGATAAAATGCTTTTCCGCTCAGGAAGTTCGGTTATCAACTCACAGGCTGAGAGCGTGTTGAGCAAAGTGGCTAAGATCCTGAACGACTACAAAGAGATCGAGATTTTGATTGAAGGTCACACGGATAATGTACCTATCGCGACTGACAAAGTTGCAGATAACTGGGATCTGAGCGTTTTGCGTGCTACTGCTGTTGCGCGTACGTTGCAGAAGAAATACGGAGTTGAGCCAGTTCGTATGATCGCTGGTGGTCGTGGCGAATATTTACCCAAAGTGGCAAATGATTCTGCTCCAAACCGCAGCCTGAACCGTCGGACTGAAATTATCATCACTCCGAAACTGGATCAGTTCTTTAACCTTTACACACCTAACGCAGGTAAATAAGGTCTGAGTAAATTTTTTAGAAGCCCGCAGGATTGATCCTGCGGGCTTTTTTTATTTATATTGGTCAAAACAATATGAACGATGTCCCAGGCTGTACCAGATAAGGAAACGATACAAGCGGCGCACCAATTAATAGCGCCTTACATTCATCACACGCCGATGCTGACCTCCCGGTTTCTGGATGAACAAAGCGGCGCACAGCTGTTCTTCAAATGCGAAAACCTGCAAAAGATCGGTGCATTCAAGGCAAGGGGAGGGTTGAATGCGATGTTTTCGCTGACTCCTGAACAACTGACCAATGGCGTTACCACGCATTCGTCGGGGAACCACGCGCAGGCCATTGCATTCGCTGCGGCGAAAGTTGGTGCGAAAGCTTACATTGTCATGCCTGAAAATTCGCCTAAGGTAAAAATCAGTGCAGTGGAGAGTTACGGTGCCGAGATCACATTTTGTGTGAACACGCCGGAAGCCAGACAGGCAGCAGTGGATGAAATTATTGCGCGCACCGGTGCTGCATTCATTCACCCTTTCAACAACTATGAGGTGATCGCGGGCCAGGCAACCGCAGCAAAGGAATTGATAGAACAGGCCGGTGAGCAGCTCGACCTGATCATTGCACCGGTAGGCGGGGGAGGATTATTGAGCGGAACTGCATTGGCTGCACATTATTTTTCACCCGCAACGAAAGTATACGCAGGAGAGCCAGAAGGCGCAGCCGACGCCGTACTTTCTTTCCGGAGCGACAAAATTGAAAAAGCACCTTACGTGAAAACAATCGCCGACGGATTGCTTACGTACCTGGGAGATAAAACATTCCCGATTATCAAGCAACATGTCAGCGATATCTGGCTGGTCTCTGATGAGGAAATAATCGCCGCAATTCGGTATTTGTGGGAACGTATGAAGCTGGTAGTGGAGCCTTCCGGCGCGGTAGCTCTGGCGGCTGTGTTGAAAAACAGAGAACTGGTAGAAGGCAAACGTGTTGGCATTATTTTGACAGGTGGAAATGTGGACCTGGGTAAACTGCCTTTTTAACCGGCAGTAGAATTACAGAAAAAGGGAATTTTCATAAAGAAGTATATGCGCTAAGGAGAAAAAGACCGTTATAGAGGAAATATTTATATTTTAGAATTTTCAAAACCGGTAATTATTTACACCTAACATTAAGTTATGAAAAAGCTGATTTTTTGCTGTCTGGTTGTGTTAATGGGCGCTTGCAAGGATGATAAGGAAGTGGTAGAGCCTGAAACTGACTTTGCTCCTGATTTTAACGGTACCTACGTAACAACAACGGTAGTACCCGGCCAGGTGAGCAACATGCAATGGGAAATTACCAACAACGCGAAAAACCAGCTGGCGATTTTATTTACCAAAAACACGGAAGTATCCGCCGTCGGAACCGTTGTTACTGTCGTGCAGACTTACAAGCTGATCAATGTAAAAACGACCGGGAAAGACGCGATCGAACTGAGTGAGAGCGTAGATGTGGAACAAAGCAATCAAAAACCCCTTAGGCAAAAAGTGGAAGGAACCGGAACCAGGATCATAAATGGAAACGGCAAGCAGCAGATCAACATTACGCTGAAACTGACCGATGCAGCGACCGGCAATGCAACAGAGGAATATCTGGAATTCAAGAAGCAGTAATAAAGCATTAACAACAACAGCGGCTGTCACATCTTGTTACAGCCGCTGTTGTTTAGAGGCATCTTGTTGGCATAAGGAAGTGCTTTATACTACTGAGCGCATCTTTTCATTCAAGAAGATAAAGGGAAAAGTGATGCTGAGCACGGCGCAGGTCAGTACAAAAGCAATCAGCCAAAGCAGCGCGAGGGTTAATTTTACAACTACGATCATCTCCATCTTATTTTATGGAATAGATCGTTTTCGGGCTGTTTTGGTTGCAACAGCCGGCTGCTTTTCAGCTACTTTTTATCTGCCGCAAATCCCGTTGAAATCGCAGTAAATACAGGTATTCAGATCGTCCGTTTTGCGGAACGGGATATCCGGATCGAGCATTACATTCAGTATATCTGTCAGGATCACTTCTGATTTTTCAATGAATGCGCCGGGCGCTAGTTCGTCGGTTAATTCCAGCGGGTTTGAGATCTGGTTTTTCGGATCACGAAAGGAATAAAAACCTGATTTGACTGCATATTCGCCGAAATAGAAGGTATTCTCTTTGAGCTTCAAACCTTTTTCGTCCAGCATTTTCCGGTACATCAGGTACTCGTACATCCAGAGCTGGCGCACATAACCCATTTTCCTGTCCGGGTCTGTCCGGATCACTTCTTCCCTGCGCACCGGGTCCAGGAGCTTTTGCTTGCCGGCGAGCTCCACGCTGCCTGTTTTGTAATCCATTACATACAGCGTCTTTTCCGCTTCGTCGAGCTCAATGCGGTCTATCTTGCCGCCAAGTCGCACAGGGGTGTAGGAACCTTGCAGGATCAGGTCGATTTTGGTGTTCAAAGGTTGCTCAGCCGCGAGTATCCTTCTGCGGGGTTTCTGCTGCATTTGATTTTGCAAAAACACCAAAATTTGCTGCTCTCCGATTTGGTAATAGATCCTGTTTAAACCTAAGTCAGTCACGTAGCCTGTGGAATTCTTGTCGAACTCTTCGCGCAAAACG
>NZ_JBHYGF010000374.1:0-4157 GCF_051859145.1 Dyadobacter sp. | reverse complement strand
GCCATTTCAGCGAACGTCAGGCTGAGCGCTGCGAGCTCTAAGAAATCGGAATAGACCTGATTTTCCCGAAACCAGCTGCGCAGTTCTGGATGCTTGATAAGGTTCCGAACTTCTTTTCCGCCTTCGATTTCGGTCGACATAAGCCTGACGCCGGCGCCCAGGATAAATTCTTTGGCAGTATCCATCAGGCGCGGTTTGCTTGGAGAATCCCAGCACAAATTCAGCATCTGAATGGCGATATCATCATCTTTCCCCCACTTCACCCATTCAATCCCGTCATTGGCCACAGTTACTTTGTCGGCCGGTCCTGTCGATACGATATCGATCGTCGGCGTGATCTTTGCAACCGAGTCCGCCTTTGAGAGGTGATAAAATCCTTTCTGAAATTGCTTTACCATTTTAGTAATTTTTATGAATTATGCGATACCATGTTTTTGATCCAGGCAGGCGGATCGCTTTTAAAAGCCGGTTCCGAAGTGTGAATGGACGGCCTAGCCCGTCAACGTCTTCCAGTAGCAGCGCCCCTTTGTCAATCAGATCGTAACGCAGCTTTCCTTTTGTGCTTTTCCCTTCAAAGCGCTTTCCGGACTTTCCTAAATTTCGTTTCATCCCGAAGGTGCCGTCGGTCTTTCTGTACTTTAAATCAAAGCCTCGGTTTGCCGGATCATGCAGAAGTCGCCAGAAAGTGTCAATGCTGATTGTTTCCATGATTCGAAATTAGGGCCGGGAAATACCCATGGAAAAGACAAAAAAGACTTCCAATTTTCATTTTTGGGCTTGTACTGGAAATCAGACGCTTAAACCAAAATCTGTTCTGAAAAAAGCCTTTTTGTTCCAATCGTCTCCCAGCCAAGGCGGCACCCTTTCCGTTTTCGGTAATTACCGCGACGCAAATTTTGGGATATCTGAAAGGGTGCTGCCTGGTCGGCCTGACTCCGTGCGGGATCCTGGTCAGCCTCCGAGCCAACGCATCTTTGTGCCGGAAGACTTTGGCTTTCGGATTGTGGAAGAATACTTGTAATACAGAATATAGTCAAGGCAATCCGACAAGTGAGTGGCGAACTCTTGCGGCAAGCTTGTGCCTTCACTGGCTTTGTCCTTCTTCATGTCACCAATCATCGGACTATTTTGCATCGAGATGATCAGTGCCTTGCAGGTGTTACGGTTGATACGCAGCCTGGGCAGGTTGGTAGTACTCTCGGCCAGGATCTGGTCTATCAGGGCGAACCTATCACGGTGCTCAGGGTTAGTCTTCAATACGCGCAGTGTCACCTTCCACCCACGCGAACGCAGCTCAGCCACTACCTGCGCAAAGAATGTAGTCTTAGATCCCGCGCTCTTGCTACCCGCTGACGCGTCACCATATACGATCATCTCCTTTTTTACCTGGTCCGGGTAGGCTTCATCCAGGGCAATGGCCAATGTTTCAGCCAGCGTTTTATTATCACGCGGCTGCTTTACGTAAATCGTGTTGATTACTTTAAGCTTGTTTGGTACTTCTTGACAGACAATGGATGAACAGATATAGTTATTGAAGTCCATGCTGACTTCCAATGGCTTATTCGGGTCATAGTCAGAGAAGGTCGGTATCCAGATTCCGTCTGCGTTTTGGTCGTAATCGAAAGTATTGCTGGTGCAGTGCTTTTCGTCATCAAATTGCGGGTAGTAGCAATTTGGCAAACTGCCTAACCTTTCATTTAACACCTCGATCCTGAAGACAAGCGGCTCAGTAGTATCCTGCATGTTCTTGATATAATCAGGGTGCAGTGTCGGGTTATCGTGCGCAGTTCCTTCCATAAACAGGTACTTATCCGGATCCTGCTTCATTAAATCTTCTGTGCCGAAGATCCAGCGGCCGGCCTGCGTCCAGGGATTGGAAGTAAAATCGTAAAAGGAGTTATGCAAATGGCTGTCTTTAAACCGCCAGGTATTGGCGCGGTAAAGTGTCGCCATGAGGATTTTGGATACCCATTCACTTTTAAATGTGGCGCTTTCGTCAATAAACCCCCCGTCAAAATTGTGACCCCTGTTAGAATCAGGCTTTTCAAAGGATAGCAGCTGCAAGCAAAATCCGGAATCAAAGCTGATACACCTATCAAAAGTTTTTGGCGATTTGTACGCGCGCGGCCAGTTAGCCGGCGGCTCTTTGAAAAGCACGTAATTACCGTAGGGATTGACTTTTTCATGGTATTCGTACCATCCGAGTGCCGCCCAGGCATCGGCAGAATCATTCATTACGACATCCAAAACCAGCTTGAACGTGCGGCCGGCAAAAAAGAACCTGGCACGCTGCAGAAGCTTGGCGATATAGCCGATACAAATCAGCATAATATAGGTTTTCCCGAATGCGCGGCCGGCCAGCAGTGTTTTGCGCCTGGCTTTACTATTCAGAAATAATTTCTGCTTTGTGCTGAGAAATACAATATTAGCCTTCCTGGCTACCTGCATCAGCCTGGCTTTGTCCAGCCTCTGTTTCGTTTCCTGTAACATCTTCGTAAATGGAATCTTCTATTTCACGGTACATTTCAAGCGATGCCAAATCGTCGGTGAAAATGATGTTTGGCGCCACTTTGTATTTGTTGGGGTTTTCCAGCTGGTCTTTCTCCATGAGTCCCCGGATCTTTGCCGACTTCATCAGCGCTTCCGAAGCTCGCCCGAAAATGGCCGCTGCTTCTTTTTGGGTATCGATGTCGATTTGTTCTTTGATAGTGCCGTCCGAGAGCTCGATTTGAACGCTGTTTTTTGTCAGCATCTCTTTTCCCATTTGCTGCATGGTATGAGCCATTTCTTCCAGGCGCGTGGCGTAGATCTCACGCTGGGCGATTTTCTTGGCATTGCCGAAGTCAAGCGAGCCGAAAATTTGCTGGCAACCGTTCACGACGTTGTAAGCTTGGCTTTGGCTCAGCTGGCCGACCGGCGCGGGGCTGAACATGAGGGATTCAACAACCTTTCTTTCCGAAAAACCGTCGAGCAGTAATGTGAAGGCGAAAAAGTACCGGTCGAAAAGCGCTTTATCTTTCCCGGTCAGGTCCGTACCGGTCTGTATGTGGTCGCGGTACTTTTGTAGTTTGTCATCTTTGACGATCAGCTGCATGGTTTACTTGCTTTTTGATGCAAGCTGCAACGGGATTGATACGAGAAGAAGGACAAAAAAAGCCAGCATGGAGCTGGCTTTTATAAAAGTTGTTGAATCAGTTTGCTAATGCTCGAAGTTCTTCAACAAGTTTATAAACTGTAGTGCCAGGGAGATGCAGGTCACAACTAAGACGCCCTTCTGACAAATGAAACTGATTTAAAGCCTTTGCACGATTGATTGCATCCTGTTCCCGTCCTTCTAGTTCAGGTAAAACAATGGAAGTAAACGCTCTTAGGCTTTTCATATTTTCTTTATAGCTGAAGTTATACTTTTTAAGATGCTCCCCTAGTAAGGGTGATTCTCTTGCTCGACTTTCAAAAATGGTGGTCAGCTCTTCATAGTAGCGTTTACGAGAATTATTTTCAGGATCACGCTCATAGTCTACAAAATGCAGAAGTATCCATAATTCAAAGGCATCATTACTCCATGCTACATTGAGTCCATAGTTAATAGCCATTTCAACTGACAACCTGAAATCAAGCACTTCTTGATCGGGTTTCTTTTCATTAAACAGATCATTGTCGAAGACACACCAAACTCTCACTAGATCTTGGTCCAGATATAAAACACCATCTCGATCCATCATCAAGTTCTCTGCACGGCAATGAGCTATAACTTTCAACACATGCTTGTACTTGCTCTTGTAATTACCAACTGCATTGATCTTTAACCTGTCAGTTTCTTTAAAGGATTTGAAATATTGTACTTCACTTACGGAATCTTCGCAGAAAATCAGGTAAAGAATCAAACCGTCTTCGGTACGTGCATCATTTGGTTTTAATTCCCAGGGATTCATCTGCTTAACTAAGGAGTTTGTTGATAGTTAGCTAACACGGGCAGCGCGCCGTAAAAACCAGATAAGTATTGCCTTGCGAAGTCAGCATCGTTCCGAATGCCTTTGAGATCGGCTAAGGAATATAATCTTGTAGACTCAGAGGTAGTCTTTTCAGTGAAGTAAATTTGATCTCGCCTCAATATCTCTGGATTTAGTAAGTTAGTGTCATGACTTGAAAAGAGAAGT
>NZ_JBHYGF010000373.1:1809-4160 GCF_051859145.1 Dyadobacter sp. | reverse complement strand
TCTTGTCAGGTATTTTTCGATTACAAGGTTGGCAATTGGTGCAGCGGCCGATCCACCAGCTCCCGCATATTCCACAAAAACCGCAATAGCGATCTTGGGATCATCTACGGGCGCAAATGCAATGAATATCGAGCTGTCGTCGCCGCGCTTGTTTTGGGAAGTACCTGTTTTTCCTGCAATGGTAATACCCTCCACGCGCGACCGGCGTGCCGTACCGCCTTCCACAGCTCCGATCATACCTTCAATGACGGGATCAAAATTGTGCGGATCTACCCCGCTCTCGTGCCTGACCAGGTACTCGGGTTTAACAAACTTTTTATCCCCGATCCCGTGAATCACATGAGGTGTATAATAATAGCCGCGATTGGCGATGATAGCTGCCACATTGGCCATTTTCAATGGAGTAATGAGCAACTCTCCTTCCCCGATACTCAAAGAATAGATATTGGAGAATTTCCAGCGATACTCGCCGTAAAACCGGTCGTAGTACTTCTTGTCAGGCAGGTTTCCCTTGTATTCACTGGGCAGGTCAATCCCGAGGCGCTGGCCGATCCCGAACTTGCTGATCGCGTCGTGCCACGCGTCCAGACCTACTGCCGATGCTTTGAAAGTATTGGATATATTATTGTTATAAATTAACCGGCGAAATACATTGTAGAAGTATGGGTTACAGGAATGCATTACCCCCAATGCCACAGTGCCGGTAGCCGGGTGATTATGGCAGCCAACCGGACAGTTTGCGTGCGTAAATCCACTTCCCGGCGTAATTACCCCTTCCTGCAAACCAATCAATGCCTGGATCAGCTTGAAAGTCGAACCCGGGCGGTAGCTCGCCATAACCGGTCTGTTGAAAAGCGGCTTGTACGGGTTTCTGGCAAGTGCCGCAAAGTTTTTGGAAAAATACCTGCTTGCCAGAATATTTGGATCGTAGGTAGGTGCAGATACCATCGAAATGATCTGTCCTGTTTTTGGGTCAATAGCCACAACACTGCCCACCTTGTTGACCATCAGACTATCGGCATATTGCTGCACTTCGAGATCAATCCCGGTATACAAATTTTCACCAGCCACCGCCATGGTATCCAGCTCCCCGTTTTTCCACGAACCTTTATAGACGCCAGCCACATTCTGCATCACAAATTTGGTCCCGCGCTTCCCGCGCAGCTCATTTTCATATATCTTCTCAATCCCGCTCTGACCAATGTAATCACTCTGGCGATAGTAAGGCTCCTCCTGCTTTTCCAGCTGCGATCTGGTGATTTCACTCACATAACCAAGTGTATTGGCAAGGGTGGGCGCAGTATAAGTCCGCAGTGAGCTTTTGGCAAATTCAAATCCGGAATAATCAACCATAACGTCCTGAATAGACGCAAAGTCTTCCTTCGAAAGCTGCCGTAGAAAAAGCGATGGTTTATTGCGGCTGTAAGCACTCGCTGCCGCCATCAAGCTGTCGAAATCCCGCCTTTCAATCCCCAAAACCTGACAAAGACGTAACGTATCTTCCACTCGCGCCTTATTGGGCGTCACCAGCAAGTCGTAAACGGGTGTGTTATATACAATAAGCTTTCCGTACCGATCGTAGATCTGGCCGCGGAAGGGAATTTCTATTACTCTCTTGATGGAATTGCTCGACGATTCAATGGAGTAACTTTCGTCGAGAACTTGTAGGTAGAAGAGCCGAAATAAGTATATTAAACCTACTAATGAGAAAAATCCAATAATTACAAATCGACGATTTTCAAGCATTCTGCACTATATATTCCGGTTCTCTATTTTCACACGAAGTTCGTCATATCATCACACATATCAAAGCCGCCTATTCGCCTTTTGCAACAACCATAATCACCGATTCCTTGTCGATTACAACAGCTCCTTCCGGCAGTCCTTTCGGTTTTCTCACGTATTTTTTCGGGGTGTATATCACCGGGCAAAGCGAGTCGTTTTTGCGTTTGGAATAGAATGCAGCCAGCTCTGCCGCGCGCTCGATCACTGGTGCCGGGAACGTTTTTCCTGATTGATTTTTAACAACCACGTGCGAGCCGGTTACGTCCTTTGCGTGCAGCCAGAGATCTTCTTTTGAAGCATATTGCTTCGTCAGCACATCATTGTTCTTCGCATTTCTGCCGACCAGGATCGTGTAGCCCATAAAGTCAATGCGTTTGAACAGCTCACTTACGGGTACTTCCGCTTTCTTGCTGTCGAGTTGATTGGCTTTGATATAAGTCCTCAAATCCCTCAACGAATCAATCGCTTCTATATTTCTCAAATGCGCATCCAACTCCCCGCGTTCTTTTTGCCTGAATGCAAGACTATCATTAAGCCGTGCGATCTCGATTTTCTCGTTTTTTGCC
>NZ_JBHYGF010000373.1:0-1799 GCF_051859145.1 Dyadobacter sp. | reverse complement strand
GTTCTCCGCATTCTTTTGGGCGGAAAGTTCTTTTTTCAACTTGATACGGATCGGCGCTTCCCGGTAAAAGTCAAAGAGTTCTACAAGCTCGGCGCGCTCGGGGATCGCGTGCAGATTGGCCATGATGATATTTCCGATCTCGTCATTTTTAACTGCACTTTCCAGCTCAACCAGCTTCTGAAATGTATTTTCAAGATAGTTGTCTGTCTGCTGCACGCGCTTCCTAAGTACCCTGATCCATTCCGCTCGTTCTCTTTCAATTCCACTCAGGCGGATATAGGTGATGTAAAAAGCATTCAATGCCGCAATCGGATCAGTAAATTGCTGGATCGGTTCGCCCGTTTCAATCAACGATAGCACAGGTTCTCCGTCCACTTTCACCAGGAAAAATTGCTGCGAGTTAAGTTCTTGTATTGTGTCCTGAATTATTTGCCAGCGAGATTCTGCTGTTTCAAGTCCATTCAATTTTTCGGTTAAATATGCATTAACCAGTTTACCAAAAGTCGGGAACAGTGGCTTGTGATCCAGCTCATTTCTGACGTACGCAGGAAAAGACTGGTCTATCTGGCGGTCAAGCGCAGCGATATTAAGTGATTTGTCCGCAGCCAGTTTATTATTAAAAAGCTGCATTACATTCCCAGCACTATCAAATGAAATCAAATTAGAGCGATTGCCAAAAAGTTTGAAGACCAATGCATTACCAGTCTCAAACCGGATTTCAAAAGCTCTTTCATTTTCAAAAACACGTACATGATCTATCCTTTGAAATTTAAAATCAGTAAAAAGATTGACCGAATTCTTCCGCGCTCGGTCGAACTTTTCGGGAAAGCTGAGACAGGCAAAGCGGGAAGTAAGCGTGGCTTTGATGAAAAATGGCGCCAACAAAGTCTCATCCTGGGCGGACTCTGCAAAAACAAGGATCAGTTCATCCTTCTCCTGACTGAATGCTTCAATAAAATATTTCCCCGCCAGCTCCTGATGAAGCCTGGCCGCGAGTTGTTTCAAAAAGTAATAATTCTGATGCACGGTAATTTTCGGTAAGGGAGTAAAAGTAGGGAGAAAGGAGGATGGAGGAAAGGGACGGTGGAGGAAAGGGAAAATGGAGGAAGGAGGAAAGGGTGGATAGAAAAAAGGAGGAAAGGGACGATGGAGGAAAGGCAGGATGGAAAAACGTAAATTCTTCCTCCTTCCTCCCATTCCTCCCTTTCCTCCTTTCCTCCTTTCCTCCTTTCCTTAAAATAATTGCTTTTGCCTGAGAACGTTTATTTTAAAAAACTATGTTAAGTTGTACAATTATCAAAGAGACTGGAAATGGAACAGATGACTAAATTGAATGACATGCAGCGGTTCATGTTGCGTATGTTCGAGAGACAGCTCAATGCGAAACAAGAGAGTGAGATCAAACAAATGCTTTCCGACTACTTCGCGAAGCAGATCGACGATGAAATGGACAAGATCTGGGGAAACTCGACGAGGCATTGAAAACTCACAACCGAACTGAATATCTGGCTTCTTGATCCTTGTAATTGACACTAATTGCCTTCTCGTGAGCATCCCAAGGCAAGCTAACACACGCTGGCTCTTTGATGGGTTAAAAAACAAAGAATTTCAGTTTGGTATATCCAATGAAATCCTGGAAGAATATGAAGAGGTACTTGGTAAGTTTTATTCTCCCTCTCTTGCTACTAACATCATAGAGCTCCTTCTCAATCTTTCGAATGGAATCTGGGTTACACCGTATTATAAATGGGGACTGATCAAAGATCAGGATGATAACAAGTTTGTAGATTGCCCAATCG
>NZ_JBHYGF010000372.1:0-4168 GCF_051859145.1 Dyadobacter sp. | reverse complement strand
AAACATCGCAAAAAGACAGGCGAAATAATCGATGTGCAGATTTGGGGAAGCAGTATCCGCTATGCGGACCGAAATGCAGAACTGATCCTGGCTGCCGATGTAACCGCCACCCTCGCTGCCCAGAAGGAAGTGGCTGCCGCTACGAAAAAGCTGCAAGACGCGCAGGTGATAGCCAAACTTGGCTATTGGAGCAGGAAAATGGGTGAAGATATTTCAGATTGGTCTGAAAAAATGTACGTGATCTACGGCAGGGACCCGGAAACTTTTACACCTACCTACGAGAATGTACGCGCGTGTTTTCATCCGGACGACCGCTATTTACTTGATCGGCAAGCTTTTCAAATTCTCGTTGAAAAAGGAATAGCCGATTACGAACACCGCATTGTTACGGCCGCGGGGGAGACACGCTGGGTATTTCAGCGGCTGCACCTCGAACGTGACGAGCACGGCGAGCCCGTTTTGATCAATGGCATAATCCAGGACATTACCGAGCGCGTGCGGCAGCAAAATTTGCTGCGCGCCAGTGAAAAACGCTACAAAGCACTTGCACAGGAAGGCGCAGACCTGGTGGGCATTTTGGACCCGTCCGGCAAATGCATTTTTATAGCCGACAGCATCCTGCCCGTACTGGGCTTTCACGCAGACGAACTGATCGGCATCAATCTATTTGACTATCTGCACCCCGAAGACAAAGCGCGTATTGCAGACACAGTGCAGTCTCTCGCGCTAGGTGAAAAGGTGCGGATCGATCCTTACCGATTTCCCGATGCGAATGGACGCTGGCGATGGATCTCTACGGTAGCGACCAATCTGACGCACGAGGAATCTGTGGGCGGCATTGTCATTAATTCCACCGAAATCACGGATCTGCTCAACCAATCCAATGCACTCAAGACAAGTAACGATCGCTATAAACTGTTGATGAAGGCCGCCAACCAGGCGATTTACGACTGGGATATCGTGCAGGAATCAGTGGACTGGGGAGAAGGGCTATCAGACATTTTCGGACATAAATTTTCGTCTCCCGATCCCTCTTCATGGTCAAACTATATCTGTGCACACGACAAGGAACGTGCAGTTCAGCAGGTACACCAGGCCAGGAATGATCCCGGGACGGAAATGATCGACATTGAATATGATTATATAAAAGCCGACGGGAGCATTGCGGTTGTTGAGCACAGGGTCATTTTCCTGCGGAACGAAGCGGGAACCGCAGTGAGGGCAGTCGGACACGTGAAAGATGCAACTGCATACCGCAAGAACCTGCAGCGGATCAACAGGCAAAGTGAAACGCTTACGCAGATTGCCTGGACACAGTCACACGTAGTACGTGCGCCACTTGCCAGGATTATGGGGCTGGTTTCGCTGCTTAAAGAAGGCGGATATGAAGAATTAACCCAGCAGGACCTTTTGGATCACGTGTACCAATCGGCATGTGAGCTGGACAAGGTAATACGCGATATTGTACATACAGCAGAAACAACGCATGAACCAGAAAGTTAAGGTCCTTCTCATTGACGATGATCCTGTTGTACTTTTTCTTCACAAAACCCTGTTGAAAAAGGCAGGCATAATCACCAATGTATATACCCTGAATAACGGCAGGGACGCCATTGAATTTATGGACAGCTGCGAGCCGGAAACCGCTTATTACGCCCTGCTGGACATCAATATGCCTGTGATGAACGGCTGGGAATTCCTGGAAGCATTGCAGAGCCGCCCCTACTCAGCGCAAACGAGCATTCTGCTGGTCAGCTCGGCTGCCGAAGGCCGGGTAGTAATGCCCGCCGTAGCCTACAAACAGGTGATCGGCTATCTCTCCAAACCACTTACAATGGATAATTGCAGCCGGATCCTGACCGACCTTGCAGAACAAGCCTGATAACGCCATTTAGTAAGACTACGCTATATTTCACAACGGAATCTGGTAATCCCGTCCATTGTGGCACAATGTTTTGTTGACTGAAACCGTCCGGCGAGAGCGCCGTGACTTTTTCGGTTTACTACATTGCCTTGAAAAACGCGTACATGACCACCGCTTCCAAGCCTTTTAACACTGACAATGCCCTGGAAATACAACGTCTTGAACTTGCTCTGGAATCCGCAGGCGTAGGGACCTGGGAGCTGGATTTTCAAACACACCAGGTACGCTGGTGCGAAAGGGCCAAAGCATTTTTCTCGTTTAAAGGTGATGATATAATTGATCTGAATGCGCTTCTTGCTCAGATACATACTGATACCAGAGATTCGTTCTTCGAACAAATAGGTTTAAAAGAAAACCAGGAACTGCCTGCATTCTTCTCCACAGAAATCCGTACCGTCGCAAGTGATCGATGGCTGCTTTGCAAAGGCAGGTTACTCGCCGGTGAGGCTCCAGGAGCTGTCCGGGCGCTGGGTACTTTCATTGATATTACGAAAGAAGTTAACAACCAGCGTGAATTCGTTCAGCACCAGCAGCACGCAAGAAGTTTCCAGACCATTGTAGAACAAGCGCCCATGGCACTGGGACTGCTGAAAGGCACCGACCTTGTCATCGAGCTTGGCAATCAGCGGGTTTTTGAGGTTTGGGGCAAAAATGCATCCATTACCGGCATGAAGCTGGAAGAAGCATTGCCTGAAATCAAGAATCAGGGCTTTATAGAACTTTTACATAACGTTTATCACACAGGTATACCCTACACCGGGACCGGCGTGCCCGCGCGGCTTGTACGCAACGGACAGCTGGAAGATGCTTATTTCGATTTTGTATATACCCCTGTCCGCACTGAGACAGGCGAGGTAGACAAGATCATGATCATGGCGCATGAGGTAACGCGGCAATACCAGACCCGGAAAAAGCTGGAAGCCAGCGAAGCTAAATTCAAGGCACTGATCGATCAGGCGCCTGTTGCTACCTGCTTGTTTGTCGGCGATGATATGGTTGTGGAACTTGCCAATCAGCCGATGATCGAATACTGGGGCAAGGATGCAACGGTGATCGGCAAACCATTACGCGAGGCAATGCCAGAACTGATCGGGCAACCTTTCCTGGATATTCTCGCAGAAATTCGCCGGACTGGCATTCCTTACTGTGCCAAGAGTGCTGCTGTTGATATTGAAGTGGACGGAGAACTGGGCACCTACTATTTCGATTTTACATACAAGCCGATTTTCGACAGTGAAGGCAACATTTACGGCATTATCAATATGTCCATTGATGTTACCTCTCAGGTACTCGCGCTCAGAGCATTGGAAGAAAGTGAATCCAAGCTGAGGGCAGTAATCGCTTCTGCGCCGGCTGCGATCGGGTTGTTTGTAGGCCGTGATCTGCTGGTGGAGCTGCCGAATCAGGCATTTATAGATATCGTTGGCAAAGGTGCGGACATCGTCGGTATGCCACTGCGCGAAGTAATGCCCGAGCTGGCCAATCAGCCTTTCCTGCAAATCCTTGATGATGTATATACCACAGGGGTGACGTACCAAAGCTATGGAACACAGGTAGACATTGTGCAGCAGGGCGTAATGACACATAATTATTACGATATCACCTACTCTCCCGTTTACGACAGTCAGGGCAAAGTATATGCGATCCTCGACATTGCTATTGACGTTACAGAGCGGGTTAATGTCGAAAAACAGATTGAAAAGAGCCAGATGCAGCTCCTTTCCCTGTTCGAACAGTCGCCTATCGGCATTGCGATGATCCATAAAGATAACCTGACCTTTACAATGGCAAACCCATTCTATGGTCAGCTGGCCGGCCGGGATCCGCATGATATTATAGGAAAACCGCTGCTTGAAGCAATGCCTGAAATTGAGGGACAAGGATTTGACAAGCTTCTTCAGGATGTAATTTCCACGGGTATTCCTTTTATATCCAAGGAGCAAGCCGTGAATATCAGCTACGATGGCGTATTGAAAACAATTTATGTCAATCTCGCCTACCAGCCTCAGCGCGATTCGGAGGGGAATATCTTTGGTGTGCTCGTAGTCGCCACAGAGCTGACGGACCATGTTATTAGCCGTAAAAAAGTAGAAGAGACGCAGGCTTTCCTGCAAGGTGCAATTGAACTGGCCGAACTGGGCACCTACTCTATTGACCTGAAATCGGGCATTATCGACTGTTCGGAGAGGCTGAAAAACTGGTTTGGGGTAAAAGATACCTCAGAGATCACCTTTGAGACCATGT
>NZ_JBHYGF010000371.1:0-4174 GCF_051859145.1 Dyadobacter sp. | reverse complement strand
AAGGGAAGCACATTCAGGATTTCAATTCCCCAGAAACAACACGCATGAAAAAACGAATTTTGTACGTAGAAGACGATCCGAACCTGGCATTCGCCACGAAAGATAATTTGGAACAATATGATTACGAAGTAGTTCACGCCTCTGATGGCGCCGAGGCGCTCGATTTTTTTGGCAAAGATCATTTCGACATCTGCGTGCTGGATATTATGCTTCCCAAAATGGACGGTTTTACGCTCGCCGAAAAAATACGGAGCTCGGACAGCCAGGTACCCATTCTTTTCCTCTCCGCGCGCTCATTGCAGGAAGACAAGATCAAAGGTTTGCGGCTGGGCGCTGACGATTATGTGACAAAACCTTTCAGTATAGAAGAGTTAAAGCTGCGGATCGACGTTTTTCTGCGCCGAAGCAAATCGGAGCAGCCTATGCCGGTTAAGTCAAACACGAGTAAAGTTGGACAGTACGCATTTGATTTTCAGAAATTGACATTAAACCTGAACGGTACCAGCCAGAACCTCACCTTTCGAGAAGCGGAGGTTTTGAAGTACCTGGCCGAGCGGCCGGACCAGGTAATCCGCCGGGACGAACTTTTGAAGGCGATCTGGGGAGACGACGATTATTTTATGGGCCGGAGCCTGGATGTTTTTATATCAAGACTGAGAAAATACCTGTCTGGCGACCCGGAAATCCGCATTGATAATGTGCACGGAGTTGGATTCAGAATGCGCTGGTAATGTGATTTTTAAAAATTTCTATCGCTGACATTTGCTCACAATAAATTAATTGCACATCTTTGCACCCTCATTTGGAAAAAAAGCACGGTTATGGCTAAGGTTTGTCAAATTACAGGTAAAAGAACTCGCGTCGGAAATAACGTTTCTCACGCTAACAATAAAACAAAACGTAAATTCTTCCCGAATTTGCAGAAGAAACGTTTCTTCCTTCCTTCATCAGGAGAGTGGGTTACGTTGAAAGTAGCAACATCAGCACTTCGTACCATCAACAAAAACGGTATCGAAGCAACTATACAGAAAGCATACGACAAAGGAACACTTACGTTCTAAGGATTTTACGAATTTATTTTTAAAGGACTTCTTTTTATCGGGGAGTCCTTTTTTCGTGAATTTACCTCAACACATTCAATTGCCTGCATGACCGATCCCAGAAAAATATTCCTTCTGTTAGGCTCCAATCTGGGCGACCGCGCCGGGATCTTGCAACAGGCACGACAAATGATCGCCGAAAAAGCACCGATCATAGCTAAATCCTCCCTTTACGAAACCGAACCCTGGGGATTGGCCGACCAGCCCGCATTCCTGAACCAGGTAATTGAAGTCACATCTGCCGATGAACCGGAGCTGCTTTTAACGCATTTGCTGCACATTGAGCAGGAACTTGGCCGGGTGCGGAAAGTGCGGTGGGGCGCCCGCCTGATCGACATTGATATACTGTATTATGGTAACACGGTTCTTGACAGTCCCGAACTGATTTTGCCACATCCCCGCCTGAAAGATCGTAGATTTACATTAGTCCCGCTCGCCGAAATAGCAGCAGAATTCGTGGATCCCAAACTGAAAAAATCGGTAAGCCAGCTTTTGGAAGAATGCCCTGACAAAAGTGAGGTATTAAAATATTCTTGAAATATTTATATCGACGCAATGTGCTTTTGGTTATGTGCATCGACCATTGACTCCATTTTTTTGTTAGTTCATCACTTTTTTCTATCAACATACCGCCTTTAAACCTTGTTTTGTTGCCGGTTAGCTTGCTAAATTCGATATTTACCCTTTCCGGCCGAGGGGATTTACCTTTTAAGTTGTCAATCTTTTGAATAGAAAAAATTCAAAACGCTGAACGAAAATCAATCCATGAAAAACAGAACACTTTACTTATTACTCATGCTAATTGGAACCTGTCTGCAGGTATCCGCTCAAAACCGCCACACGGTAAGCGGCTACGTGAAAGACAAAGCCAATGGAGAAGGCCTGATCGGCGTTTCGGTGTACGTACGTGAAGCTTCCACCGGTGTAGTTACCAATCCCTACGGTTTTTACTCCATTACGCTGCCTGACGGAACTTATACGTTGGTTTTCAGCTACATTGGTTACCAGAAAGTGACAAAAGAAGTGACACTCGATGCGGATAAAACCATCAGTATTGAGATGGTAGACGAGAGCAACCAGTTGCAGGAAGTTACTGTTTCCACGCAGCGGGAAGATGAAAATGTGCGCAGCATTGAAATGTCGGTTAATAAGGTGGAAATGAAAACCATTCGCAAAATGCCCGCATTGCTTGGTGAAGTTGATTTGATCCGCAGCATTCAGCTGCTGCCTGGCGTTACTACGGTGGGCGAAGGTGCATCGGGTTTTAATGTACGCGGCGGCGATGTTTCCCAAAACTTGGTTCTGCTCGACGAAGCGCCTGTTTATAACTCCTCTCACCTTTTCGGATTTTTCTCGGTCTTCAATCCCGATGCGGTAAAAGATGTGAAACTGATCAAAGGCGGGATTCCTGCGCAGTACGGCGGCAGGATTTCGTCTATTCTGGATGTGCGGATGAAAGAAGGTAACTCCAAAAAACGCGAAGTAAATGGCGGTATAGGTACCATTTTCTCGCGACTAACCTATGAGCAGCCTTTTGCCAAAGGAAAAGGCTCGTTTATCGTAGCCGGCCGCCGGTCTTACATCGACATTCTCGCCAAACCTTTCCTGAATTCCGATCTGCGCGATTCCAAATTTTACTTCTACGATCTTACTGCAAAAGTTAATTACCAGCTCGGCGATAAGGATACATTTTATGCTTCGGGTTATTTTGGTAAAGATGTTTTCGGCGGCGGTGATTTTGGTTTTGGTTGGGGCAATGCAACTGCCACAGGTCGCTGGAACCACATTTTCTCAAACAAGCTTTTCATGAATTTGACGGGTTATTACAGCAACTACGATTATTCGCTTGGCCAGAATGTAAATGATCCGCAGGCAAAAGACAGGTTTGACTGGAAATCCAAGATTATCAGTTCCAGTATCAAGCCCGATTTTACCTTTTACATCACACCCAATAACCAGCTGACATTCGGCGGACAATACATTTACTACGATACACGTCCCGGCCGGGCAGTAGCAGTTTCAGAAGGCCAGGAAACTGATATCAGCCTCGATCCGAAGTATGCCGACGAGTCTGCATTATACATTGGAAATGAGCAGAAGTTCTCCGACCGCATTTCTCTGCAATATGGTATCCGGTACTCCTTCTTCCGCAGCTTGGGACCTGGCACTGAATACACTTATTATACCGACGAATTGGGAAAGCGCAAAATTCCCGTTTTCCCCGGTACTGAGTACAAAAGAGGCGATGTGATCAAAAGTTATGGCAACTGGGAGCCACGGGCTTCATTGAATATCGGGGTAAATTCAAATGCATCTATCAAGGCCAGCTACAATCGCACGGCGCAATACCTGCATTTACTTTCGAATACCGCCGCAGCCTCTCCCCTCGATGTCTGGACACTAAGCTCGCCCATTATCCAGCCCGAAAAAGCAGATCAGGTTGCATTGGGCTGGTTTCAGAATTTGAAGGATAATACCTACGAAGCTTCCGTGGAGGTTTATTACAAAAAGCTGTACAACCAGATCGATTACGTACCTGCCTCGGATCTGTTGCTCAACCAGTTTGTAGCAGGCGATCTGCTCTTCGGAAAAGGCCGGGCTTACGGCGCTGAATTTTATTTGAAGAAAAACAAAGGGAAACTGACCGGCTGGGTGAGCTATACCTTATCCCGCACGGAAAGACAGGTTCAAAGCATCAACAACAACGACTGGTTCCCGGCCCGCTTCGACAAGCCGCACAACTTCACTTCTGTGGCTATTTACGAAATGAGCAAGCGCCTGTCGCTCTCCGCCAACTTCACGATTACTTCGGGAACACCTGCTACTTTCCCTACCAACCGCTGGGAATTCCAGGGCATGCCGGTGGGCCACAATTATGCCAATACAAGAAACAATAACCGCATTCCCGCATACCACCGGCTCGATCTGGCAGCTACTTTCACGCCCACACGCAAACTTTTCAAAACAGGTCAGGGTGAATGGGTACTGTCGGTTTATAATGTATACAACCGTCGCAATCCGTTCTCGGTTTACACCCGGGCCAACCAGGACACTCCGCTCAAAACGGAGGCTGT
>NZ_JBHYGF010000370.1:0-4177 GCF_051859145.1 Dyadobacter sp. | reverse complement strand
ATTATATCGACAACATCCCGGAACTGAGCCCGGAGGAACGCGCAGAGGCGTTGAACAACCTGATGCAGACCTTCATGAAGGATCTTCGTGAAAGAAAAGCAACACGCGATCTTTTAAGATGGGAGATCGGCACGGGCAAATCCATGCTTTCTGACGCCAGAAATCAAACCGCCTACAAAATCCTCGGCAAAATAGGCGAGCTCCCCAATTTTAACGACACCAGCGCGCTGGTTTCCTTCCTTTCGGCCGGAATTTACTTTATGACCCTTTCCACCGACTATCGTCAGAAAATGATCGACGTGGACCTGCATTCTGATGACGGCTGGAAGCGCATTGAACGTATTATCGAACGCATCATTACAGATATCAGAAATTAGCCCGCAACACAGCTAGCGCAATTTTAAACAACCATAAACTATATTTGCCCATTCATATATGATAATACTGATACTTTCCGAATAGGCCTTGCCAGTATTGACGGGCTATATAATATGAGTGTTTTAAAGAAGCTAGCGGGGGAAACCGCCATGTACGGGATCAGCACTATGCTGGGCCGCTTTCTGAACTACCTGCTGGTTCCCCTTCATACCGGGCTTTTTAAACCCGAGCAGATCGCGGCGCAAGGCCAATTGTACGCCTACGCAGGGTTGACAATGGTTATTTACACTTTTGGAATGGAAACAGCCTTCTTCCGCTTTGCGAGACAGGCGGCAGATCGAAAAACCTACTATAATCTCATTTTAAGCGCAGTAATGTTGGTCAGCCTGTTTTTTTCCGGGCTGATCTTCATTTTTGCACCCCAGGTTGCGGAGGCAATCCGTTATCCGGAAAGTGCCAATATCGTCAGGATGTTTGCGGCGATTATGGCTACCGACGCGATTATTGCCATCCCATTTGCCAGGCTGAGGCTGGAAGGAAAGGGTAAGAAGTTCGTGACAGTGCGGCTTGCCAATATTATCCTCACCATTCTGCTTAATCTCTTTTTCCTGATCGTTTGCAGGGATATTTATCAGGGTAAATACCTCGCATTCCTGAAACCAGCGATTGATCTCTTTTACAATCCAGCTCACGCTCCAGACTACATTGTTCTCGCCAATCTGATCGCCAATCTCCTTTTCTTTGTGTCACTGCGGAAAGAGTTTGCGGAGTTCAGGTTTGTGTTTGATAAAACCCTTTTTCAACCTGTCTGGGTATATGCTTTCCCAATTCTGATCATGAATGCGGGCGGGGTGATCAATATGCTTTTTGACCGTACATTCATCCAGTTTTTACTTCCCGACGGCTTTTATCCTGGTCGCAGTACCAAGACTGCAATTGGTATCTATGTGCAATGCTACAAGCTTTCGATCTTCATGAACCTGGCTATCCAGGCATTCAAATACGCCGCAGAACCATTCTTTTTTACAAAAGGTGAAGACAAAAATGCCCCGCCGATTTTCGCAAAAGTGACCAAATACTTCATCATCATCTGCGCACTGATGTGGGTAGGTATTTCGCTGAACCTCGACTTATTTGCGGAGCTGTTTTTGAAACAGAAAATCTACCACGAAGGTCTTCCGGTTGTTCCCTGGCTGCTTGCAGGATATTTGTTCCTGGGGATTTACTACAATGTTGCGACATGGTTTAAACTCACTGACCAGACACAGTACGGCACCTGGTTTACATTAACCGGAGCCGGCATAACGATCGTAACCAGCTTTCTGCTGGTACCGCAAATCGGCTACCTGGGCTTTGCGATCGCATTTGCATTATCGGGATTGGTGATGCTTGTCCTGTGCTATTATTACGGACAGCAATTTTATCCTGTACCTTACGATGTGAAATCCGCAGTGGGTTACCTGGCAGGTGGAGGGGTTTTGATCTTTCTTTCTTCCCTGTTCAAAATACAGGAGCTCTGGCTTTCGGCTACGCTGCACATTATCCTCTTCGGACTGTTTGCTGCCGTTGTTTTTATGTTGGAAAGAAAAAATCTTCCTGCATTCAGGAAATAATAAAGGCAAGCTAAGGCTGCATTTCGCGCAGCAACTTATTAGAGAAAAGAAATTCTTTCAGTTCGGGGACGGTCGTTTTGGTTATATCTGAATTGACACCTTCCCACAACTTGTCGCCCTGATACAAGAACATGATGTTCTGGCCGATTTCCATTACCGAATTCATATCGTGTGTAATGATGATCGTGGTAATCTGGTATTCTTCTGTAATCTCTTTGATCAGCTCGTCAATCTTTACCGAAGTAAGCGGATCGAGGCCGGAGTTGGGTTCGTCGCAGAAAAGGTACATCGGGTTCATGACAATTGCCCGGGCAATTCCCACGCGCTTTTTCATTCCGCCGCTGATTTCAGAAGGCATTCTTTTAGCGGCAGCTTCCAGCCCTACTCTTTGCAAACAAAATGCAACCCGCTCCTGCTTTTCCTGCGGAGACTGGTCCGTTAACATATCCAATGGAAAGCGCACGTTTTCCTCGACCGTTTTGGAGTCAAAGAGCGCGCCACCCTGGAAAAGTACACCCATTTCGCGGCGAATGGATTGTTGTGTTTCCCTGTCGCTATTATAGAAGTCGCGGCCATCGTAAGTTACATTACCCTGATCCGGCTTTACGAGGCCGATCATGCATTTGAGTAAAACACTTTTCCCGGTTCCGCTCCCGCCGATAATCAGGTTGGTTTCTCCTTTCTTAAAGGTTGCAGAAATCCCTTTTAAAACCTGTTTTCCATTGAAAGCTTTGGAAATATTGCTGATCTCGATCATTGCTTGCTGAATTGATAGCCCGGGCTGAATTATAACAGTAGTTGAGCCAGTAAATAGTCCGCAATCAAAACGGAAATACAGCTACTCGTTACCGCGCCAGTACTTGCTTTGCCTACTTCCAAAGCGCCACCTTGCGTAAAAAACCCTTTAAATGAAGATATGGTTGCGATCAGAAAACCGAATACGAACGGTTTTACACACATAAAAAAGATATTATACGGAACAAAGGAGTCCCTGATTCCTTCCAGATAATCTCTCTCCGAGATCACGCCGGTTAATGTACCGGCAAGATATCCTCCGAAAATATTCAGAAATCCGGCAAAGATAACGAGCATCGGAAATGTCAACATCGCAGCAAGTACCTTCGGCAGCACCAGATATGCGGCCGAATTGATCCCCATTACTTCCAATGCATCTACCTGCTCGGTGATCCGCATAGTACCCAGTTCGCTGGCGATATTGGAACCCACTTTTCCGGCCAGCACAATGCAGGTAATCGTCGGCGCAAGTTCGAGTATGGACATATCCCGCACGATTAATGCAACTGTAGAAACCGGAATAATCGGGCTCACCAGGTTGTAGGCGGTTTGAATGCAGGAAACAGCACCTATAAATGTGGAAACAATCGCAACAATGAAGACCGAACTCACCCCGATTCCAACGCACTCCTCCATCAGACGCCGCCAGTAGACAGACAGCTTTTCACCTCTCGAGAATATTGTCCCTAGAAAAATAAAGTATTTCCCGATTACAGACATAATCTTAATAGTATTCAATATTTTCGGGAAAATTAGGCAAAAAAAGAAGCATTTAGAAAAATGAATGGATTAGCGGTAGTTACCGGTGGCACAAAGGGAATTGGCCGTGCGGTAATTGAGCGGTTTCTGCAAGGCGGGTTCAATGTGGTCACCTGTGCAAGGAATTATGATGATCTGGTGCAGCTTAAAAGTCAATACAACGAAACTTACCCTGGAAGCGAAGTCTCCATTTTCCGGGCCGATTTGTCCGAACGTTCCCAGGTGAATGCATTCCTGAATTTTATTAAATCTCAAAACCATTTTCCAGAGGTACTAATCAACAATACCGGCGTATTTATTCCGGGACAGGTACACAATGAGGAGGAAGGTGTTTTGGAAAAAACGATTGAGACAAACCTTTACAGCGCTTACCACCTCACAAGAGGAATACTGCCGGAAATGACAGCCGCGAGAAAAGGGCATATTTTTACACTTTGCTCCACCGCGAGCATTATCGCCTATCCTAACGGAGGTTCTTACTGTATATCCAAGTTTGCGCTTTACGGAATGACCAAAGTGATAAGGGAAGAAATGAAGCCATACAATGTGAAAGTAACCGCAGTTATTCCGGGAGCTACATTGACCGATAGCTGGAAAGGGACTGATTTACCGGAAGAACGATTTATTGATCC
>NZ_JBHYGF010000369.1:468-4182 GCF_051859145.1 Dyadobacter sp. | reverse complement strand
CCCGTAAGTAATGAGCGGCCAGCCGTAGTTTTTGCCTTTTTCAACAATATTCAGCTCGTCGCCGCCTTGTGGTCCATGCTCGTGCTCCCAGATCACGCCGGTAGTGGGGTGGATCACCATTCCTTGCGGGTTACGGTGTCCGTAAGTCCAGATTTCCGGTCTTGCGCCGGCTGTTTTTACAAATGGGTTATCGGTAGGGATTTTACCATCTTCAAACAAACGCACTACTTTTCCCTGATCTTTACCCAGGTTCTGAGAATTTTCCTTCTGGCCTCTTTCGCCCAGAGAAAGGAATACGTAGCCTTTTTTATCAAAAACAATGCGGCCACCGAAGTGTACATTACCCTTTACATTCGGAATAGCCTTGAACAACTGCTGAATGTCTGTCAGTTCTTTTCCTTTCAATTTCGCGCGCATCAATGCGGTATTTGCGCCGCCATCGTCGCCTTCTTCACCGTCTTTTTTGGGTGAAGAATAGCTGATGTAAATCCAGCCGTTGGTTTTGTAGTCGGGGTGCAGCGCAATGTCAAGTAAACCGCCCTGGCCTTTGTACCAAACTTCCGGAATACCTGATATAGGCGTGGCATCCAGCTGTCCTTTCGAAACAAGCCGCAATTTACCGCCGCGCTCTGTTACCAGTAGGTCGCCATTTGGCAGCAATGCAGACGCCCACGGCATAGTAAGTCCGGTTGCAACCGTGTCCACTTTCAGGTCAGACTCAGCGATGCTTTTCTTCGGGCTGTCAGTGGCATTGTTGTAGCTCATCAGACCCACAGAGGCGGTCATTAACAAACCTCCGAGTGCAACAGGGAGGTACTTTTTTAGAATAGAAGTTTTTCCGTTCATAGGTTATGGTGAATAAAAAGCTTGGTTTTTGGGGTTAAATATTTGCTCATCATTATGGTTAAAAAGAAGCGCGCTGTAACCGCAGCGCGCTTCTTTTTATTTAACTAGTTCCAGCTCATTTAAGTGTGCTGTAATGGTATTGATTTCTTCTGTACTCAGTACAATGTCAGCAGCAGCGGCATTTTGAAGCGCCTGTTTTGCGTCGCGTGCACCTGCCAAAGCGATGGTAATGCCCGGTTGCTGAATGGTCCATTTTAAAACAAGCTGACCGAGTGACACATTTTTATCGTCAGCAATGGGCTTGATCTTCGCCAAAAATGCATCTACGCGTTTCAGATTTTCGTCTTTAAAAAAATGCAGGGAAGCGCGGTGGTCGTTTTCAGCAAACTGGTGACCAGGCTTCATTTTGCCTGTCAATAATCCGCGTTCCATCGGGCTGTAAGCCAAAATCGCCTTTTCATGTTCAATGCAATAAGGTACAAGCTCCTGCTCAATCTCTCTTTTGACCATACTGTAAGGAACCTGGTCAGAAACGAGGTTAATGTACTTCGAAGCTTCGCGCATGAGCTCCACATCGTAGTTGCACACACCTGCATAACGCACTTTTCCCTGCTGGATCAGCTGGCTTACCGCTTCCATTGTTTCTTCAATGGGTGTGGTTTTGTCGTGCCAGTGGATCTGGTAAAGGTCAATGTAATCCGTACCGAGGCGGGTTAGGCTGTCTTCACATTCTTTGATAATGCTGTCTTTCGCAGCATACTTATAAATGTCAATATCCTTTCCCTCATTGTTTTTGCTGTGCATCGCAAAGTCGCCTTGCGCAACATCCCAGCGCATACCGTATTTGGTAAGTATCTGGACTTTGTCGCGGGGAATGTCTTTGATAGCTTCTCCCACGATTTCTTCGCTGAGACCCTGTCCGTAAACAGGCGCGGTATCAATGGAGGTAACACCTACGTCAAAAGATTCGCGGATTGCCTTTACGGCGTCATTCCGCTCAGATCCACCCCACATCCATCCACCTGCTGCCCAGGCGCCAAATGTGATCACAGATAATTCAAGATCCGGTTTTTCAGGATGATCAGAGTTTCCAACTTTACGGTATTGCATGGTTTTGGGGCTATCGGCTTTCGGCGACCGGCCGTCGGCTTTTTAGCGTTTAGTTAGGATGAAAATTTATTTGGCTGTTGGCTTTCGGCAATCGGCTTTCGGCTTTTTTTCTCTTTTAAATTCTTTTCTTTCAGCATTAAGCTGAACTTCTTTGAGCGCATTCAATTTCTGGTGACAGCCGACAGCCGACAGCCGAAGTTTACTTCGTCAACGAAAACGGTGCTGCTTCCGGCTTGGTTCCCCATGTTTTGGATGGTTTGCTGCCCATGTTAAACTGCACTGTGCCTCCTTTTTGAATGTCAGCGTGTTCCAGATAGGTGTTTCCATAGCTTTTTCCATTGAGGTTAGCTGCCTGGATATAGATATTGGATTCGCTGTTTTCAGGTGCCTGTATCGTAAACTTCTTGCCGTTTTCCATTGTCAGCGTAGCTTTTTTGAAAAGCGGTGAGCCGATTACGTACTGCGTTGTGCCGGGTGTTACCGGATAGAAACCCAGTGAAGAAAAAACGTACCAGGCAGAAGTTTGCCCATTATCCTCGTCTCCGCAGTATCCGTCGGGCGCCGGCTGGTACAACCTGCGCATTACCTGCCTCGACCAGTACTGCGCTTTGTCGGGCGCGCCAGCATAATTGTACAGGTAAATCATGTGCTGGATTGGCTGGTTGCCGTGCGCATAATTACCCATATTCATGATCTGCATTTCGCGGATTTCGTGGATCGGGAATCCGTAATAGCTGTCGTCGAAAATGGGAGGTAATTTGAAGACAGTATCGAGCTTTTGTACAAAAGCATCACGTCCGCCCATTAACCCGATCAAACCTTTCACATCCTGGAACACAGACCAGGTATAATGAATGCTGTTTCCTTCCGTAAATGCATCACCCCATTTGAATGGGTTAAAAGGTTTCTGAAACTGTCCGTCTTTGTTTTTGCCGCGCATCCATTTGGTTTCAGGGTCAAACAGGTTACGGTAATTCTGGCTTCGTTTCAGGTACAGATCTACCTCTTTCTGGGGTTTTTTCAATTCTTTTGCCAGCTGCGAGATACAGAAGTCAGCGTATGCATACTCCAATGTACGTGCCGCATTTTCATTTACTTTTACATCATAGGGAACATAGCCTAGCTCGTTGTAATATTCATGTCCAAAGCGGCCGACCGAACTTACCGGTCCTGCATTCTCCGTATTTTTCAGGATTGCTTCGTACAGTTTGTTGATATCGTACCCACGGATTCCTTTTACATAAGAATCAGCGATGAGCGAAGCAGAGTTGGAGCCTATCATACAATCTCGGTGACCGGGGCTGGCCCATTCGGGCAGGAAGCCGCTTTCGTCGTATGCATTGGCCAAACCTTCCATGATCTGTCCGTTCAAGGTCGGGTACATTAGCGTAAAGAATGGAAAAACCGCGCGGAATGTATCCCAGAAACCATTGTCTGTAAACATATAACCCGGCCTCACTTCTCCATTATACGGACTGTAATGCACTATCTTATTTGCTTTATCGAACTCGTAAAATTTCCTGGGGAACAAGAGTACCCGATAAAGGCAGGAGTAAAAAGTCCGGATCTCGTCTATATTGTCACCTTCCACCAGGATCCTGGAAAGTTCATCATTCCAGATTTTCTCACCTTTGGCTTTCGTCGCGTCGAAGCTGTCGTTTGCGAGCTCGCGTTGCAGGTTAAGCTCAGCCTGTTCGGGACTGATAAATGAAGACGCTACTTTCAAGCCTACCTTTTCGCCTCTTTTGGTTTTGAAAC
>NZ_JBHYGF010000369.1:0-458 GCF_051859145.1 Dyadobacter sp. | reverse complement strand
TCAGTTCCAAAGTATCCTTAGCCAGCTGCTTGCCACGGAATGCAGAAGAAAATGTAAATGCTTTGTCAAAAATCAGAACAAAATAGTTTTTGAAATTGGCAGGAACACCACCGCTATTTTTGGTAGTATAGCCAATAATTTTGCGCTCGCCGGGGATGATTTTTACATACGATCCTCTGTCAAATGCGTCAAGCAACACATAAGAACTATCAGATTCAGGAAATGTAAACCGGAACTGAGCGGCTCTTTCTGTCGGGGCAATCTCAGTGGTAACATCGTAATCGGCCAGGTATACTTTATAGTAATGCGGCTTGGCCGTCTCGGCTTTGTGAGAAAACCAGCTCGCGCGGCTCTCTTCATCGATCTTCAATTTTCCGGTGATCGGCAGGATCGAAAATTGGCCGTAATCATTGATCCAGGGACTTGGCTGGTGGGTTTGCTTGAAGCCTCTGATCTTC
>NZ_JBHYGF010000368.1:0-23837 GCF_051859145.1 Dyadobacter sp. | reverse complement strand
ACCTTTCACTTTATCCCCCGCGCCGCTTTCCACGACTGCTTCTGCATAGTTGAGCAGGATTTCGGCATAACGAAAATCGGCGAAGTCGGTAACGGTCTGATTCCAGCCCGGCGCTACATTGACACCTTCGTTCAAAAACTTCTTGAAACTTACCCCGGTCCGCGTGTTATTCCCGCCCCAGGTATCAAAGCCTGAATACTGCGTGCGATCGGCTGCGCCGTAGGTGTAGTACGTTTTTCCATTCACGGTAAAAGGCTCGCCGCCCATGATCTGCGGGCTGCCGTCGGGCTTCACAAAACCAGCCTGGATGATGATTTTCTGACCTTTCCAGTTGGTGCCCGGTAAAATCATCGTCGCCCACATGCGCGCGTCTTTTCCTTTGAAGATATCATTCGGACCTTCAAACCTTTTGTACTGCTTGGCTGCATTGAATCCATTGTAGTCAGTAAGATCGTTGCCGGCTTCGGACGTGACGATCGGGGCGCTTACGCCGGGTTTGTCATAGCTTTCGTAAATGTCCATCAGTTCCAAAGTCGGGTTCATGCGACCCGGGTGCGGCCAGCCGTTTGCAGTCTGGTTGGGCTGGTACCAGATCCCGTAGTTATGCCCGGTGCCTGAGCCCGGTCTTGCATAACCTTTGATAAAGATTACTTCTTCCGGCGCATTGTTCGGATCTTCAAAAAGCAGGCGGTAGTTGTTAGCCGCATCTTCCGGAGTAGCCGGATTGGCCCGGAACAGCGAGAATTTACCCGAATTTATAATGGCCTCAGCTGCATCGGCAGCCGCTTTGTAATACTCCGCAGCAGCCGATTTATCCAACCCTACCAGCTTCTGATCCACGGCCGTACCTGAAATCGGAGAACGGTCGCCATATTTTGCCAAAGATGCAGCGTGCAATGCAGCGCGGGATTTCAATGCGTAAGCTACCCACTTGGTCGCCCGCCGCTCGCCGCCCGGCCACGATTCGGCGAGGTTAGCAATAGCCAGGTCGCATTCTTTCATCACAAAATCCCAGGATTCCTTTTCCGTACTGCGCGGTACTTTCAATGCTTCCACATCGCCTTCGTATTTCTGAACAGCTGTGATCAGAGGAACGCCGCCATATCTTTTTACCAAACCAAAATAGGCGTAAGCGCGGATAAATGAACTTTCTCCGACAAGCGCCTTTCTTTCGTCATCGTTGATATCCAATGTCGGGATAATGTCAATAAGAATGTTCGTGTCGCGGATCAGCTTATAACCCTGGTCCCACCATTGGAAATCATCATTCCCGATAAAGTCGCCGAATTCGGTATGTACTGCCTCGTCGGTCACCATCGCCGGCGCGAAGCCGCCATTGTTGGGGTCGCCTGTGTTCCAGTTGAAACCCTGACGGAAGAATGTAAAATCCTCGATTGGCAGCTGGTAATACAGGTTGGCCATGTACAGCTTCACACCTTCGGGATTGGAAAACAGGTTTTCACCCTGCAACTTGTCGAGCGGCTGCTTGTCGAGCACATTCCCGCAGCTCAATGCGAAAAAGACGACCAGCAGGAGCCCCATATTTTTAATCATTTTCATTGTTAGCGCTGTTAGAATTTAACATTAATACCAAAGTTGTAGCTGCGCGTTACCGGGTAAGTAAGTCCCGCGCCGAAGAGACCCTCGATTTTTTCAGGGTCAAAAGGTTTCACGAACGGATCAGCCCAGGTGAAGATGTTGTGCGCGTTTCCATAAATCCGCACGTCCTGAATCCCGATCTTTTTCAGCCAGCCGATGTTGAAAGTGTAACCCAGCTGCGCGCTTTTGAAACGCAGGTAAGAAGCATCTTTCCGCCAGGCCGAGCTCTCGGCGTACATGGCGCCCACGTTGTAGTTGAAGCGGGAAGCCGGCCAGGTACCGGGAATCCATTGGTTGTCTTCCGACAAATGCCAGCGGTCGTAGAAGTACTCGGGTGTGTTGCCGCGGAAAGCGAATACCTCGGCGTAAACCTCGCGGAAGCGCACACTGTATTTGCCCGAACCCTGGAACAATGCAGTAAAATCGAAACCTTTCCAGCCAGCTGTGAGCGTAACTCCGTAATACATTTTCGGATCGCCGCCGAAAAAAAGGGGCATTGCATCGTTTCCGTCGATCACACCATTTCCGTCTACATCTTTGTATTTAAAATCACCCGGCAGCTCGCGGGTATTGCCCAGATCGCCATTCTGGATCGGTGCGTAAACAACTTCGTCTGCATTCTGGAACTGACCTTCGAGCTGGTAAGCCCAAACCACGTCGTTCCAGCGGTTGGCTGCTCCGCCGCGCCATTTATCCATACTACTCAGGAAGTCGCCTCTTTCCACGTAGCGGTTCATGGTGCGGGCGTAGTTGAAGTTACCCGAGATACCATATTTAAAATTGCGAATCTGACCATTGTAGCTGGCCGAAAATTCGATGCCGCGCACGCGATCGCTGTTCAGGTTTTCCTCCGGTAAGGTACCGCCGAATGTGTTGGGCAAAGAAACGTTACGTCTGGCGAGCAAGCCTTTGCGGTCTCTTTGGTAGATATCAAATGTGAAATCGATCTTATTATCCCATAAACCAACATCAATCCCGATATCCTGAATGTTGGATTTGAACCACGTCAGTTTCTCATTCACGATCGCGGGAGAAGCTGCGCCGGTGGTATAATTTCCATTCGTAAATTCATAACCTCCTCCACCCGTGAGCGAAAACCCGGGTACATACTGGAAGGGCGCGCCTGCGTCCGCTCCCACCAAGCCGTAAGATCCGCGCAGTTTCAGCATGGAAATGAATGGGATCTTTTTCATGAATTCCTCTTCCGTCACGCGCCAGCCGCCAGATACCACCGGGAACAAGCCCCAGCGACGGTCGGGATGGTAGCGGTACGATCCGTCGTAGCGGGCTGCTACTTCAAGCAGGTATTTTTCTTTAAAATCATAATTCAACCGGCCCACGTAAGACTGACTGGCATATTCGCTTTCAGATCCGCTCGTAGTCTGGTTATTAAGCCCCGCCTGATCGATCTGGTCGTTGGTATAGAATGCATACTCGCGGCCCAGTCCTGCCCAGCGGTTTTTCGATTCCTGCTGTTCGTAAACAAGCGTGGCTCCGAGGTTGTGATTTTTGGCGATAACCGTATTATAAAACAGCTGTCCCTGGAATGTGACGCGGTTGTTATCCGAGAAATTGTTGCCGATCCGCGAAGGGTTCCGCTGTGCGTGGGCGGTGTATTTGTCCAGCGTAGCGTCGTAAGTGTACAGATTATAGCTTTTTGAAACCGATTTGTTCCGGTAGTTATTGCTATCGTAAGCCACCAAACCTTTTACCCGCAAACCTGGTACAAACGGTACCGTGTAGGTCAATGCGAAAGTCGACTGGAAAAACTTGTTCACATCCTCGCTATACCCGGTCAGGTCTCCATCTGCGAGCGCCACCGGATTGTAGCCACCACTCAGAAGTGAAGGATATCTCGGATTGTTATTCGCATAAGGCTTCTCGGTAGCAAGTGCAATGCGGGTTCCTTTGTAAATGTTGAAAAAATTATCGCCCGGCTGGTCGCGTTTATCAAACAACCCTGACAGGATAATATCCGCTTTCAGGTTTTTGGTCAGATCAATGCCCACATTGGTGCGGAATGTGTACTTTTTATAACCCATATCCTTGCTTTTCAGCAAGCCGTTTTCATTCTGATAGCCAAAACTCGCAAAGTAAGTAGCCGCTCCTTCGCCGCCCGAAGCCGAGATAAAATGCTGCTGCTGGCTGGCCGATTTGTTAAGTACCTCCTTGTACCAGTCGGTACTTTCATAACCCGGCGCGCCGGTTCTGAACTTTTCGATTTCTTCTGGTGAGTAAACCGGATTTTCGCCCAGGTTTTTGGCTGCGTCGTTCCGCATTTCAGCCCATTGCAATGCATTCGTCATCGTGGGCACGTCGGTCGGACTTTGTCTTCCGTAAACCGCATTATAGCTGAACTGCGGCTTGCCCTGCTTGCCTTTTTTTGTCGTAACAATTACAACCCCGTTCCCGGCACGAATACCGAAAATGGCCGCAGACGCATCTTTAAGCACCGAAATGCTTTCAATATCGTCGGGATTGATCTTTTGGAATTCGTAACCGCCGTCACGCGCTACCCCGTCGACCACATACAGCGGCTCGCCAAAACCACGGATGTTGATATTAGTACTGAAAGAGCCCGGCTCGCCGGAGTTCTGGCGGATCTGCACGCCGGCTACTTTCCCTTGCAGGCTTTGCGCCAGACTGGTATGCGTGGTGGTTTTGATCTGCTCGGTGACAATGTTGGAAATTGCGCCTGTGAGCGTCTGCTTGCGCTGGGTACCGTAGCCGACTACCACCACTTCGTTCAGCTCGTCGGTGCTGAGTTCCATTTTGATGGTAAAGCTGGTTTGACTGCCTACCGTAATTTCCTGGCGTTTATAGCCCAGAAAGCTCACGATCAGGACGGAACCTGACTTCGGTACCCAGAACGAGAATTTCCCATCGGCATCCGTGGTGGTACCCTTGGTTGTACCCTGCAAAACAATGCTCGCGCCGGGTATCCCCATATTTTTCTCATCGCGCACATCGCCGGCTATCTGTACCTCGCTGCTTTGTGCTGCTGCCAATATCGGCAATGCGAGCAGCAGGCAAATGCCTAAGTACCGGCGTATTCTCTGGAAATTCTGTAAAATTCCCCGTTTTAATAAAAGTTGATTTTCCATATTATCCGTTTAATTCCAGTTTCATTTTTGACTGATCAACAGGTTTGCGCACAGTTGTCCCGCCTGGGAAAATGCGTCTCCGGGTTCTTTTCATTGTTCAAATAGAATGGTGATTGGTCGGCCTGACCTTGGGTTCAAAGAAAGGTGGACGCTATTAAGAAATGGTTAATAAATCATTAACAGCCCCGGAAAACGCATTAATTTTTTAATTATCTGGATAAAAAATAGAGAAATTGAAAGAAAATGAGCATCAAGCTGCTTTGGAGTTTATCTTTCATTTGAAAACAGCTACCTACTCAAATGCAGGCGATCCGCAACTATTTTGAACAGATCACACCCCTCTCCGATTTGGAATGGAAGGCATTTTCGTCCGGATTGGTAAGACAGGAATTTGCAAAAAAGGAGTTTGTGCTGAAAGCCGGAAAGGTGGAGCATTACCTCTCGTTTATCGAGTCAGGGATTGTGCGGTTTTTTCTTGATAAAAATGACGAAGAACTTACTTTCGACTTCGCTTTCTCGGGTGATTTTATGAGCGGGTACAGTTCGTTCATTACCCGGAATTCGGCAGATTTTAACATACAGGCTTTGACAAATACGGTACTCTGGCGCATCAGCTACCCCGACTTGCAAAAGGTTTATGAACATACCAATGCCGGTAACCGGATCGGGCGGTTTGCGGCGGAGCAGCTATTTTTGAAGAAAACGGGACGCGAACTCGCATTCCTGACACAAACTGCGGAAGAGCGATACCTGCATTTACTCAACAACCAGCCCAAGCTCATTCAGGAAATCCCTGGAAAATACCTGGCATCCTACATCGGTATTACGCCGCAGGCACTCAGCCGCATCCGGAAACGCATTTCTTAACCCAGGTTCATTTTAAGGCATTTTAAAGCAGCGCAACTTTGTGGAAACAAAATGCTGACGGATATGCCTGAAATAGTTCTGCTCTTTGTATTTATAGTCTCATTATTGATTTTGAGAAAAACGCGTGGAAGATATGAGCCGGCGCTCGCTGCGCGCATCGGGATGGCAGCGATGCTGGTTGTAACCGGGCTCGCGCATTTTGGATTTACAAAAGGAATGGAAATGATGTTGCCGGATTTTGCTCCATTCAAGCGGGAGCTCATTCTGTTTACCGGGATTATCGAACTCGCCGCAGCGGCCGGACTGCTTTTACCCAGATTCACCAGGTTAACCGCCTGGCTGCTCATCGTATTTTTCATACTGATACTGCCAGCCAATATTTACGGCGCAATGCACCACATTAACCTGCAAACAGCCACTTACGACGGCGACGGGCCGGGATACCTCTGGTTCAGGATTCCTTTGCAGCTGTTCTTTATCGCGTGGATCTACTTATCTGTAATCCTACCGAGTGTACTCATGCAGCGCCGCCTAGAAGAGGAAGAGTACCGCAAGTGAAACGAGTACCAGCGACAAGATCGTCGAGAGGAAAACAAGCAACACCGACTGCGACTCGCCCGTTTTCAAAAAGGATGCAAATACGGTTACATTGGCTGCGACCGGAAACAGCGGCACCAGCGCCAGCATTTTGTAATCCTTATCTTCCAGCTGGTTCAGGATCAGGTACTCTGCCAGGATCAATGCACCGACGATCACAGCGGCGGCAACAGTTCTCAATGCAAAAAGTTTGGCGTAAAGTTTGCCTTCGAGTTCTTTGAAATCCACGTCAGCAAGCTGCAAACCAACTATGAGCATACCCGCCGACGACACGCAGAAGCTGATCACTTTGATGGGCGCTTTCATGAACTCCGGCGTTTCCACTTCCAGTACCTTGCAGATCATCGCCGCTACAAAAACGTATAAAAACGGAATTTGCAATACCTTTTTAATCGCTTCCGATTTGGAGAGTTTGGTCTTGGCAACCTGAAAATACCCGATGGTATCCCCGTACAATGCGGAACCCAGGTAAATGCAGATCAAATTGCTCACATCCTTTTCGCCAAACAATGCAGTAACCGTAGGAATGCCGAAGAACGCAATATTGAAAAATGAAAAAGAACTGCGCAGCAGCAGCGGCTCCATGTCTTGTGCGAATTTTTTATGGGCAAAATTCGCCACCGGGTTCATCGACAATGCAAGTATAAAGGTAATCACCGGCAGAATGTAAAGCTTCTGCGCTTCGGCATCCAGTACGTTGAAAAACACGACCAGCGGAAGCAGCACCTTGATCAGAGGTGCACTGATGTACTTGGCTTGTACATTGAATTTCTTCTTTACCCAGTATCCAATGGGAATAAATGCCATTACCGGGAGCAGCTCGCCGTATAGTTTAAGCAGTTCTTTCACTGATAATGGTTTTTAGAATGTGCTGACTCAAACTGCCAATCGTACGTACATTGAACCAAACTGCATTCACGTCGAGTAAAAGTCCGTTGCAGAGGTGACCGAGTACGTAAAAGTGAGGGACAGGTTTGCCGGAAGTAACTACCTGCATCGTCTGGGTATCCATCCGGATGCCACCGACAGGTTCCGGCTCGATGAGCTTTTCCTCTGCGAGATTTTTGATCAGCTCCGATTTCATTGCTTTCACTGCCGAAGCCGGGCCGGTTGCATTGATCAGGTATTTTGTAAATTTCACCTGATCCCCAAAACGCAGTTCAAAGCCTTCTTTTTCGTCGATATACTTTACCTCTTCCAGGTCAGACTCAACACTTAGCTGCTGACTTTCAAACAACTTACAAACCCGCTCTGCATTGACCAGCGGCATGCCGTGGCGATTAGTCGCCCAGTAGCCGCCCAGCCACTTTTTAAATTTGATCCGCTCGCTTTCGTCAAGCGCCTTCCACATTTCGGAGCTATCGTAACGCAGCGAATAGGGAATGTTCATCAATGCGTCGCCGCCTGCGCGTGCAGTTTCGATATCTTCCCGCAACAGTTCAGCAGCAGGCTTTCCGTCGCGTTTAGTAGCTTTCCAGTCAATTTTTCCACCTGCATAACTCTCCGCTTCTTTCACAAAAAGCCTGAAAACCTCCACAACAGTCGGGTTGCGCAGCTTTTCTCTTTGAATGCGGTGGAGATTTTTAATGGTGAGGTACTTACGCTGGTAAGGTTCCGGTTTTTCAACCTGGACGCGCGGGAGTAAACCGTCGAGCGAGTAAAAAGTGATCTTACCGTGGTGCTCATTGTCCGCGAGTGTCATCAAGGCGTCTATCGCGCTCAGGCTAGAACCTAAAATACCCACATCTGCGTCCCGGGGCACGTTTTCGAGAATCTCTGACGAAGGCCAGGGCGATCCGAAATAGTTTTTCTTGCCTTCGAGGTGCGGATAATTGTTGGCTACGGGCGTACCCGGCGCGAGGATCAGATAGTCGCAGTGATGTTTTTGCTGAGTTGACAGGAAAACCTCAAATCCGTTTTCTTCCTGTTTGACATTCGTGGCACTTGCATGCAGCACTTCGGCTTTCATTCCCTCCGATTTGGCGAGGGAAAAGTAATGCTCAAACTGCTCTTTCAGGTAATCTCCGTAGAGGCGGCGGGTTGTAAAAGCTTCATCCTGGCCTTGGTTATCGACAATTTCCTCCCCTATCCGTTCCTGGTGCCTGATCAGCCACTCGCTGAAATGTTCGGGTTCCGTGAGGTGGATACCCATTAAATCGGCCTGGGTATTGAGAATGTGGCCGGGCTGTTTGGTGCCAAATGCGAGTCCCTTGCCTACTTCCTCATTCTCTTCGATGATGGTGATGCCAACTTCCTGATGAAGGTTTGCGATCCTGAGTTGGAGAAAGAGCTCCGTAAAAGCAGAAATCCCGCACGCTCCTCCTCCGATGATTGTAATGTTTACTGAACTCATTTTTGACGTTTGCTTTCGACACACACCGAAACCGACTTCCGGCTCAGGCGTGTACTAAAACAATCGTGCTATACAGCCACATAAAATGAGACAGGTTTTCGTCAAAAGCTTCTGGTTACCCGAGCCAACCTGCCTGACTGGCAAGGAATACGAGCTCGGCTACGACGATCAGCGCAGTAATGCCGATGATCGCATACGTGATCTTGCTTCTGGCGGTGAGCGGCGTTTTCGGTTCCGCTTCTCTCATTGTTGTTGCGCTTACTTTCTGTGGCATTGCTGCTGCGGCAACCGGCCTTCTCATCAGCGGGGCGTCGGTGCCCAGTTTCGCTTTATGAAGTTCAAATAACTCCCTCCGTTTCGCTTCTAGATTTGAATTCATGGATGAATGCATTTTTGACACATAAATTACCCGTTTTGTGCCAAATACGCTAGCAATCGGTCGAAATTATTTTGTTACCGGTTATCAGTTCGGGTAAAGCATACATACGGGCCAAATCTATATATTTACATATCACATCAATTTAAAATGATATATGTCAGAAATCAGGAAAGAAGATATCAAACAGGAAGTGTTTGACCTCTACGACGACTACGCGCACAACCGGGTGGAAAGGCGGGATTTTATGCAAAAATTGTCTGCATACGCGGTTGGCGGGATTACGGTAGCTTCGTTGATGAGCTTTCTAATGCCCGATTACCACGGCGCGATCCAGGTACATGCAGGCGATCCGAGGCTGAAATCGGACTATATCACATACGATTCCCCCAAAGGCGGCGGCAAGATCAAGGCTTTGCTTTCCAAACCTGCTGACGCAAAAGGAAAATTAGGCGGCGTAATTGTGGTACACGAAAACCGCGGCCTGAACCCACATATCGAGGATGTAGGCAGACGGGCTGCATTGGCTGGCTTCCTTTCCATTGCACCAGACGCACTTACCCCGCTCGGCGGCTATCCTGGTAATGACGATGAAGGCCGCGCCATGCAAAGCAAACGCGACAGGAATGAAATGCAGGAAGATTTTATCGCTGCATTTGACTATCTCAAAAACCATTCCGACTGCAATGGAAAAATCGGTGTGGTCGGATTCTGTTTTGGGGGCGGCATTGCCAATATGATGGCAGTACGCGTACCCGAGCTGGCGGCTTCGGTACCTTTTTATGGAGGTCAGCCTGCGACGGAAGATGTGCCAAAAATCAAAGCGCCGCTGCTGCTGCATTACGCCGCCCTCGATACGCGGGTCAATGAAGGCTGGCCGGCTTATCAGGCTGCATTAACTGCCAACAACAAGGAATATGAAGCCTACATTTACCCCGAGGTGAACCACGGTTTTCACAACGATACTACGCCGCGTTACGATAAAGCAGCGGCCGAGCTCGCCTGGAAACGCACGATCGAGTTCTTCAAGGATAAGCTGAAATCATAGTAAACAGGAGCGCACAGTACACTGCATTGTGCGCTCCCGCTTACATTTCTGCGATCATCGCTTTGTACTTTTCTACCTGACTTTCGAAGTTGCGGATACCTGTTTCATAAATGAATTTGAGCGATTCAAGATCGTCGACATCTTTTTCGTAAGCTTCACTCGCTTCCGATTCCCTGTCCAGTTCTGCCAGCAGCTTTTGCAGCTTTTTCAATGATCCTGTATTTTCTTCTGCCCGGTACTGGTACCATTCGAGCATTTTCATGTAGCTTTTTTTCAAACTGTCTTTCTTTTTCATAAATGCAGCTTTGCAGGGATTACCGGTAAATACTTTCGCGTACAATGCTGTGCGCCTCAAACATTGTGCCGCCGCAAAATCCGGCTTTTGCAAATGCAGGTATGCTGTCCGAAAACGTTGGAAAAAGTGTCCGAATGCGAACATGAATGCCCGAAAAACCAGGCTGACGTGCTGATTACCAGCATGGCACTATATTTATCTTACAAGTAGTGACATAGCACCACGCACTTTTAAAAACCTGATCCCTGCTACCCTATTCCAACTTCCCTACATGCTCAAAAACTACTTCAAGATCGCATTCAGAGGTTTTTACAAAAATAAAGGCTACACCCTGATCAATCTGTCGGGTCTCACGCTTGGTATGAGTGTGGCTATGCTAATTTTTGTCTGGGTATGGGATGAATGGAACTTCAATAAAGCCGCTGAAAACCATGCGCAGGTAGCCCGGTTAATGGCGCACCGCACACAGAACGGGGAGATCGTCAGTTCGCCCAATATGCTGTTTCCGCTCGCTGCCACATTGAGGGAGGATTTCGCGGCGGACTTTGAACATGTTGCTGTTTCCTGGGATACGGAAGATTACAATCTGACGTCGGGAGAGCATAAATTCAGAAAAAAAGGCCGGTTCATGGAAGCTGACGGAGCCAAAATCCTGTCGCTGCAGATGCTCAGCGGCAGTGATGCCGCATTGGAAGGCCCGACCAACCTGCTGCTGTCAGAATCTGCCGCCATTTCAATCTTCGGTACAAATGAAGTCAATGGACGAATCCTGACCATCGACAACGAGCTGAAAGGGATTGTAGCAGGTGTATACAAGGATTTTCCATCAAATTCAGATTACTATAACCTTGCATTCATCGCTCCCTGGAAGCTTTTTACCTCGGCTAAAAGCAGGCGGTGGGTAGATGAAGTGAAAGACAACTGGGAGGTCAATACATTTGAAATACTGGTGCAAACCCGGAAAAGTACCGCGATAGCAGCCGTTTCGGAAAAGATCAAAAACATACCTTCCCAACACCTGAAAAGGGAAGCCAATTCGGCCGCCTCACTGATTTCATTGCATCCGATGGACAAGTGGCATTTGTATGCTGGCTGGGAAAATGGTGTTAATACCGGCGGACAAATCTACTATGTCAAACTCTTCACCGGGATTGCAATTTTCATTCTGCTGCTGGCCTGCATCAATTTTATGAACCTGAGCACAGCCCGTTCTGCGCAGCGTGCGCGGGAAGTTGGCGTGCGCAAAGCAGTGGGTTCCATGCGCGCGCAGCTTGTTTTCCAGTTTATCTGTGAATCTTCTCTTGTGGTTGCGTTCTCGTTTCTGGCGGCTCTGCTCGTTGTGCAGGTGGCTTTGCCTCAGTTCAACGCGATTACGGATAAGCACATTGATTTTTTTGGACAAAACGGATTTCTTCAAAATCCCTATTTCCTGTTGATCGCCATTGCCTTCTGTGTAGCGGTGAGCTTGGTAGCAGGCGGTTATCCCGCATTGTATCTCTCGTCTTTCAAGCCGGTCAACATATTAAAATCTGGTGCAGGTAACTCCGGCAGGTTCGCCGCAGTACCACGCAAAGTGCTGGTTGTACTGCAATTTACCATCTCCGTTTCCCTCATTATCGGTACTGTGGGTGTATTCCGACAGGTCCAATTTGGGCAAAACAGGTATATGGGCTATGATCAGCGGGGTTTGCTGAATGTGAAGATACCGCGCGGCACTGCGCAGCTGGAAGCATTGAAAAATGATCTGCTGCAATCAGGCGTAGTCTCGTCGGTGGCGCAATCTTCTGGTCCCGTAACGGATGTACTTTCCAATGCCCGCGGGTTTACCTGGAAAGGCAAAGCAGGGAATGACGAGGATCAATTTGCAGTGATCGCAGCTTCACACAGCTACGGCCAGACTGTGGGCTGGAAGGTGTTGCAGGGGAGGGATTTTTCAAAAGATTTCATTGCCGATTCTTCCGCGATCATCATCAACCAGTCTGCTGCCAAATACATGGGACTTACTGACCCTGTGGGCACAACGGTGCGCTGGAAAGACGGGACTTTCAATGATTCCGAATACCACATTGTGGGCGTAGTGCAGGATATGGTCATGCAGTCGCCCTACGAACCTGTGAAGCAGACGATCTATTTCATGACCTACGCACCTAATTACCTGTTTGTCAAGCTGAATAAAGATATTGAAACAGCCAGTGCGCTCACCAAAATCCGTCCACTGTTTGACAGGCACATACCCGGCGCGGTATTCGATTTTCAGTTTGCCGAAACGCAATACGGATCAAAGTTCAGTGCTGAAAACCGCATTGGTCAGCTGACTTTCATTTTTGCGGTGGTTGCGATCTGCATATCCTGTCTGGGCCTGTTTGGGCTGGCCACTTTTACTGCGGAACAAAGACGGGGCGAAATCGGCATCCGGAAGGTTCTGGGCGCATCTATTGCAGGTATCTGGGCAATGATCGCCCGGGATTTTGTATACCTTACCCTCGCCGCCATTTGCATTGCCGCGCCCGTCAGCTACTACTTTCTTGCGCAAATGTTATCAAAGTACCCTTACCACTCAGAACTGTCGTGGTGGCTATTTGTGGTTCCGGGGCTGGCCGCGCTCTTACTTACCATTGCAACCGTAAGTTACCAGGCATTGAAAGCTGCCTTGGAAAACCCGGTAAAGGCGCTCCGCGCAGATTAGGTGATTTAGCCCGTTTACTTTCATCTTTTACACGAAACCTTTAACCAGAATGAAATATACATTTCTCCTGCTGGCTGCTATTATTTCACAAAGTCAGGTGGCGAATTCTACGCCAGAAATAACTGTAAACAAAACGATTAAAACCGAAATCAAGGCAGACAGCCTGGACATTTTCATTGAGTCAATCATGAAAAAACGGCAGGTACCAGGGCTCTCGCTGGCTGTTATTCAGGATGGTAAAATAGTAAAGGCAAAGGGTTACGGGTTTATTGATGAAATGGGCAAGGTACCGGTGACCGAATCGACTTTATTTCTGGCCGGCTCCATCAGCAAATCCGTCTCGGCAGCCGGTGCATTGTTTTTGGTGGAAAAAGGCAAACTGTCGCTTGACGAGGATGTTAACAACAAACTGAAAACCTGGAAAGTACCTGAGAATGAATTCTTAAAAGACAAGAAAGTTACCCTACGCGGCTTGCTCAGCCATACCACTGGATTAACCGTCAGCGGCTTTCCCGGTTATCCGGCAGCCGGACCTATCCCGTCCGTTGGACAGATACTTGATGGAATTCCACCGGCAAATACCGGCCCTGTGCGCGTCGACTTTGTTCCAGGCAGCCAGTGGCGCTATTCCGGTGGCGGGTACACGGTGATGCAGCAAATGATCATCGATGTGACAGGCAAATCCTTCCCCGGGTTTATGCAGGAAACGGTGCTGGCTCCCATTAACATGCGCGAAAGTACCTTTGCGCAGCCGCTGCCCGCTGACAAGGCCAGGTTAACCGCTACTGCTCACACGAGCGACCGGGCAATGGTAGAAGGCCGCTGGCATATTTATCCCGAAATGGCCGCCGCAGGATTATGGACCACGGCGTCGGACCTGGCGCGTTTTGCGATGAGTATCCAAAATGGTCTTGCCGGCAAAGCCGGTTCCATACTCTCTCAATCGATGATCCGGCAAATGCTCACCGACCAGAAGAACAATGACGGACTAGGTGTGTTTGTGGAAGGCACTGGAAAAAACCTGCGGTTTGGACACGGCGGGCGTGACGAAGGATTTGACGCTTTGATGACAGCTGGCGCAGAGACCGGACAGGGTGTGGTGATCATGATCAATGCCAATGATAATTCAAGAATGGTGGGCCAGATATTGAATGCAGTTGCCGCGCAGTACCAATGGGAAGGATTTCCGGTGAGCAAACCCATTCAGCGGGTTGCAGCCAGTGTCACTCCGTCCCAAACTGCGGCTTTTGAAGGAAGGTACGAGCTGGATAACAATAGAATGATCGCGTTCCAGTTTGAAAACAATCGGCTTTATTCATTAACAGACAACCTGCCCGACGAGGAGTTTGTGCCACTTTCGCCCACACAATTCGCTTCTACGGATCGCGATGCGATCGTCATTTTTACACCCGACGCGAAAGGCGCGGTAACTGATTTCATGTGGAAAACGGGCAATGATCAACGTAAAGTCCCGCGTATCGGGCCGCTGTTTCCAAACCCGAAAACCATCCCAGACCCGAATCCGGGCCGTACCAGGCAGATAGAAGTTGCGCTGAATGCAATGGCAAAAGGCGGAAAAATGGTAGAAGAGACTCCCGGGATAGCCGACGGAACCCGCCGCTCTTACACACAAGGTGCCCGAGACCTGCTTGGAATGAAGTCGATCGAGCTTGTACATTCTGAAAACGTAGAAAGCCGCGGTATTCAGCGGCACGGCAGTGATGTAAGTGAAATTGTTACTTACCGGCTTCTCAGTGGTAAACCAGACCAGCTTGTCCTTGTGCATTTGACGCCGGCGGGACTGGTTACGGACTGCGATATTGTGCGAAAGTAAACGCGCTTTCGGAAGCCGCTCTGCAAGGTTAAAAGATGTTAAATTTCCCCACTGCTGATTGAAGCACGCTATCTTCCCCGAAAAAAAGGAAATGCGAAAGCTTCAAGTTGTGTCTGTTTTTTACAGAAAAATCTGGCCGGTAACCACAGCCACGTCCCTGCTGATGTGGGGCATTGCGGAATTTCCTTCCTTAAAATCCGACATATTCCCCTCGTTTATACTCGCTTTTCTCTGGCTGCGGAGCGCGTGCCAGGCGCTGATCTGGTACCTGTTTCGCTCCTCCAACAGGAAAGGCTTTATTTTTTACCACCATTTCGGACTATCGGAGGTGAAGCTGGCTTTGCTGACCTACCTGCTGGACCTTGCTGTATTCGCATTATGGATCATTTTGGCCACCATCATTTTCGGATGAATATGCTCGAAGCTGATAGTATCCTGCTGGAATATGGCGGCAGGAAGATCCTCCAAAACATCTACCTGAAAGTAGAGAAGGGAAATATAGTAGGACTTCTCGGCCGGAATGGAAGCGGAAAATCGAGCTTGCTGGAAGTAATTTATGGTATTAAGAAAGCACAAAACTGCTCCGTAAGAATTGACAAGAAGTACGTCAGCAAACTTTACCAGCAACCCAATGCGGCTGCGTACCTGCCTCAGCGGCAGTTTGTCCCCGGGTACCTCAAAGTTGCGGAAGCGTTGCGACTTTACGAAGTCAACGTTCTAGAAGCGGATTCGTATTTCCCTGAGTTACAAAGAATGCTGCCGCAGCGACTGGATCAGCTGTCAGGAGGCGAGCAGCGTTTGATCGAGACTATTATGGTGATCTCTTGTCCGGCTCCGTTTATCATGCTGGATGAACCTTTTTCGAATCTGATGCCGCTGCATGTGGAACGGATCAAAGCCTGGCTTTCGGTGCTGAAAGCTACCAAGGGTATTCTTATATCAGATCATTATTACCGGGATGTGCTGGCATTGTCGGACCAGGTATATCTGCTCAACAACGGCGGACGGACAATTCTTTTGCAAGAGCCGATGCAGCAGCTGCGCGATTTCGGGTATATCTATTAGGCAGCTTCTTCCCTTCCCATTTTACAAAATCAACCCGAAACCTAGCTTGACCGCGCCCAGGAAACGTTTTGAATTCTCGTTTGTTTTCAAAAGATTGTGGCTGATACCGGCCGAAAGATCGACGTAGGCTTTGTTGAAAATGGTTTGCTGCACGCCGAAGCCCAGGCCCAAGCCGACGTGCTTCTTACTTTTATCGACTCCGAAAATGGTCTCACTGTGGTAGAATAAATGGTCGGCGTACGGACCAATGTAAGCGCCGGACAGGTTATTACCACCCTTACCAAGCCGGATATTCCGTTGCTGGTGTAAATAATACCGCAGCTGTACCACAGAGTGGACCTTGAAATCATTGCTGACCAAAACTTTGTCCAGCGGGTAAGACAATCCCTTCGAAGCAATGCGCATATAAAATGCGGTAACCTCAGTGTTCAGGGAAAACGGACTTTTAGCAAGCTTTCTTTCATATCCCATTCCGACTGTCGCATTGGAGAAGTTGGGGGACAGATACAGTTTGGGCCACAGCAATTTCCATTGTTGCTGCACATCATCTTCACAAAACAAAACCTCACAAATCGGCAGGTTCTTTTGTCGCTTCCAATCGCCGAAGCCGATCCCCATGCTGGTGCGCGAGGTGATTGCGAAAGGCACCGATTTGTTCAGGTGATATGCAAGCAGGAAGGGCGATTCTCTCTGTGTAAAATCCTGATAGTACACACCGACACCCAGTTCGATCCGGCCGAGGTTGAAAAACCGCCGCTGCATACCGAACTCTACACCCAGTCTTTGAAGCTGGTTGTTTGCAGCACCTTTACCCCATTGCCGCTCGCCCACCAATGCAAGGAAGTTACCGGTAAAGTTGTTGACACTCGTCCCTTCCCTGATCCTGCGGCGCATATCATAGTACCAGCGGGTATACACTTTGGCTGATAACATCCCTCCAAATCCCACATTAGAACCCCAGTTTCCACTCACACCGGCGTCGGCGCCTACCGACCATGAAGGCAGCATTTTGTATTCATATCCGAGGTCCAGCTGCGTGCCGTCATTGCCGCTGTTTTCAACGCTGATCAGGTAGTTAGGCAGGAACGTCAGTCCTACCTTGAACATGTGACGCGATGGGACTTTGGTCATGAAAACATTTTCATACCGATCAACAAACCGCTGCCGGACCAATGTATCCTGCTCCTCGGCAAAGGAAATGCGGGTGGTATCCTGAGCAAGTGAAAAATAACTGCATAATAGGAACAAAGCGAGGAATCGTGATTTCATAGCGGCATTAAACAACAGGTGAAGGAATGCAATGGCGGAAAAGCACCTGAATGTGTTCGGTTAATTTTCGCACATTATTCACGGTAAAGAGGCTTCCCGCGACCAAGATCGTTGTATTGGTTTTGCAAAAAATGGAATTATGCATTAAATACCTACAAAATATCACGATCGGATAAATGCTACTCCCTTATTATCAGCTTAATATTGGGATGTTCAGCAATGATTTCAAGGATTATATCAAAGTAGGTTTGCCCCTCCCCGCTTTCGAGCGCTTTCAGTTTTTCCGTAAAATGGGTTTTGTTAAATGGGGAATCGGGGGCGAGTTTTTCTGTGTAGTAGGCTTTGGTTGTTTCAAAACCTAAAACTTCGCGGCTCCTGCGCTGGTTGAGCCAGACCAGCTCGACCGGTTCGTTGCCTTTTATTGCACCAAAACCTCCGAACAGCAGGTCACTGAATGCGTCGAGACTTGCGCCCAAAATCCAGTCTTCACCCTGCATGAATGCACGGTTGACCTCGTCGTAAAAGGATGGAATATCGTGGACCGCATTTCCGTCAATCACGATCTGTTTGCTGTTGCTCAATGCTGTGCGGGAATTAGTAGCGGTTGTGAAATGCGGCAAAGGTACGATCATTGCATGTTCCGATCAGTCAACCAACAAGATCAGATGGAACAAACAAACATTTTGCAAGACGAAACTGCACGTGACCCGCTGGTGGCGACGCTGCTGATCACGCCCGCTGCCCAGGATTATTTTGACCGGCTTCGCCAATTGCATTTCCCGCCGGAACGTAACTACCTGAATGCCCATCTGACCCTTTTTCACGCATTACCGGACGAGCCCTGGATTTTAGAAGATATTTCAAAGCTTGCACAGCACCAGTCGCCTTTTACTGCGACAGCCGTGCAGGTGGTGTCGCTTGGTTTTGGTACCGCTTTCAAAATCTCGGCACCGGAGCTGCCTGCATTGCATCAAACGCTGCAAAAGCGCTGGTCGCAATACCTGACGAATCAAGACCGGCAAAAAAGGAATTTTCATATCACTGTTCAAAACAAGGTGGAGCCCGCTGCTGCCAAAAACCTGCTGGCCGAGCTGTCGGGCAGCTTTGAACCATTTAGTTTCACCGTGAGCGGGATTCTGTTGTGGCGCTACAAAGGCGGTCCGTGGGAGTTTCTGACCACCATTCCTTTTGCGGGAAGTATACCAGTAACTGAGCCGACTGACTTGTAAATCATGACCATTCTCATAATCTGAGCCTATTAGCGTCACATTTTGGGGATCCGGGAAAAGATAGCTTTGCGGGCATTTAAGGTGAACTTCGTACGATTTAAAACTGAAATCTTCAAAATGAAAAACTGCATTACACTGCTTTTCCTGGGCGCTATGTTCCTGACTGCCTGCAACTCCGGGCCGACTGAAAATTCGGCGCTCAACACCAAAAAATCCGAATCGGACAGCACATACAATCTGTGTTATTCCTCGTTCGTACAAAAGGATACTGTGCTTTTTAATGCATTGATGTACGGGGATAGTATTAAGGGCAGCCTGGGCTACAAGCTGTATGAAAAGGGCCAGAACAATGGATTATTTCTCGGCAAAATGGCTGGCGATACCCTTTGGGGAACTTACACTTTTATGTCCTCAGATTCAGAATTCGTCAATGAAGTTACCTTTCTCCGAAACGACACGCTGCTGGTCGAAGGAATCGGCGACAGGGTTTTCAAGGATGGCAAATTCGTTTTTGCAGACAAAGCCAGCGTACGCTACGCCGGAGTAAAGCTGGAAAAGACAGATTGCAAGTAATTCCTGAAAACAGTTAACCGCAGTTCCTTGATAAGTAATGGGTGTTTCAAAGCAGCGAACATACCAGACTTCAAAATGTTCGCAATCGCACAGTACTTATTGAAAAACAGCCTTTTGGAACGATTCAGACAGGTTTTGAACAGTGGCATAATCTTCGCTGATTCAATGGAAAACCTAGCTGTCGTTCCAAACTTATGTTCCAGTCCTACCTTAAAATCGCGATTCGCAGCCTGCGCAAGAACAGGCTGTTTTCAATCATCAATGTAGCCGGACTGGGTCTTGGCATCGCCGCTTTCATTCTCATATTCGAATATGTAGTCTTTGAGAAAAGCGTGAACCAGTTTCACAAAAACCTGCCTTCGCTCTACCGGATGTTCGAAAGCCGGCCGACAGGTGACGTTTTCGTTCAAATGAAGCCAGCAGTTGCCCCGCTGATCAGGAAGGAATTCAGTGAGGTAAAAGCTTATTGCCGGGTTGCAGAAGGTTCGGCTAACGGCGTGATCACCATTGAAGGCCAGGGGAAAACAGAGGCCTTCCGCGAAGATGAGCTGGCTTATGCCGATGCCAGCTTTTTTACGCTTTTTACTTTTCCATTACGCTACGGAAATGCGCAGACTGCGCTATCGGAGACGAACACGGTTGCACTGGCAGCGTCGCGGGCCAGGAAGTATTATGGTACTGAGAATGCAGTAGGAAAGACATTGATCATGAATAACCAGTTCGGAAGAACCTTGTACACCGTTACCGCCGTGTACGAGGATATGCCCGAAAATTCTGATATCAGGTTCGATGCTATCCTTTCCCTGCAAACACTCGCCAATCCGGCCAACCTGAATGGAAACGACTGGGCGCGGCTGGACAGCTTCGAAGGTTCCTATATCACCAACTTCTTCCAGCTTCATGAAAAAACTGATCGGGCTGCATTTGAAGAAAAAGTGAATGCACTTAAACAAAGATTAAGTCCCGAGGATAAAAGCAGGTATCTTTTGCAGCCGCTTGCCGATATCCATCTTGGTTCCTCAATGGACGACAATTATCCCACCAGCGGCAGCCTCTCATTTGTGTACCTGCTGAGCGGCATCGCCATTCTGATCCTGGTCATTGCGTGGTTCAATTACATTAACCTTTCTACGGCTGCATCCCTGAAACGCGCGAAAGAAGTGGGCGTCAGGAAGGTAGTCGGCGCGGGACGGTTCCAGCTGGTGAATCAGTTTTTAGGCGAATCTTTCCTCCTTAATTTGCTAGGCTTTGCCCTCGGCATATTGCTGGTATCCGTTTTACAACCGCATTTTAATGAATTTACGAAAAAGGATTTTTCGCTAACTGCCTTGCTACACGATCCTTCCTGGGTACTGGCGGCTTTGCTGCTGGTTTCGGGCGCGTTTCTTTCAGGAAGCTATGTGGCCTTTTCGGTGACTTCCCTGCAGCCGGTCCAGATACTGAAAGGCGCTGCGGCTTTGAAATTGAATGCAGGTAAAGACAGCTGGCTCCGGAAAGTGCTCGTTGTTGCCCAGTTCAGCGTTTCCGTTATCCTGATCATTGCAACGCTTGTTCTGTACAACCAGCTGCAGTATATGCAAAACAAAGACCTGGGTTTCAGGCCCGAGCAGCGACTGGTGATCAACGGACCGCAGATTGGCGACGACAAAAGCATTGGTACCAGCTCCGCGCTGCTCGATAACCAGATCGCCGCATTGCCTTACGTTAAAAATTACAGCCACACCGGCATTGTCCCGGGAAGCTATTACTCGTTCAATGCATCGGGTATTACCAGGCAGGGCGACAAGTGGGATGATTCTAAAAAAAGCTTCGCAATGGGTATTATCGATGATCACTACGTGACTGTTTTTAAGATACCTGTGGTAGCCGGTCGCAATTTTACTTCGCGTGAAGCGGAACTCGCCTGGGAAAAAAGCGGGAAGCTCATGGTCAATGAAGCGGCGGCCCGGCAGCTTGGTTTTGCGTCTCCGCAAAAGGCAGTGGGAGGAATTGTAAGCTGGGGACAACCTTTCGAGATAGTGGGCGTCGTGAAGGATTATAATCACCAGGGACTGCAAAATGCAATTGACCCGATCATTTTCATGCCCCGTAAATCCGGCGGCAGACTTGTGTTACAGGTCTCCACTGCTAACATGCAAAAGCAGCTGAAAGAACTGGAAAGCCTGTACAAAGCTGCATTTCCGGGTAATCCGTTTGAATATTACTTTGTCGACCAGAAATACAACGAGCAGTACCAGACAGAAAAGCAGTACAGCCAGGTGTTTGCATTGGCCTCGATGCTCGCCATTTTCATTGCCTGCCTGGGCTTGTTCGGCCTCGCCAGCTATATGACAGAGCAGCGCACGAAGGAAATTGGTGTGAGAAAAGTACTTGGCGCGAGCATTGCCGGGATCCTGGCGCTGGTCTCCAAAGACTTTCTGCGCCTCGTCATTGTCTCCATCCTGATCGCTTGTCCGGTTGCAGGTTACCTGATGAAGAAATGGTTGCAGGATTTCGCCTATCAGACAGATATCGCCTGGTGGATGTTTGCCGGAGCAGGCGGGCTGGTGATTCTCATTGCCGTACTCACAGTAGGGTTCCAGAGCCTGAAAGCCGCATTAATGAACCCCGTGCAGACGCTTAGAAACGAGTAGTATCGCAATGGTTTGTGGCTAAGTTCTATAAACAGGAGGCTCCTCCGGGAGCCACTTTGACTGGACATAGAGCTCCAGAGGAGCTTCCTGTTTATAGAAGAACGTCACTTACCAGATTCTTACCGGCTCCTGCGGAGCCCCCTGTTTTAAAGAATATAATTTAACAACCTTCTACACTATATCTTAACATACTTTACTTTCTTTAAATGATTATTTCAAGTACTTCTCTCAACAATCTAAATGATTATCGAAAATGAAAAAATCCTTATGTCCTTTCCTGCTACTAGTACTTTGTTCTTTCGCCGGGTCTGCATCCTGGGCGCAAATGGGTGTCGGGCTGCGGGCCGGTTCTAATTTTGCCAATTTTGTTGTGCAGGATGACCAAAACTACCCGTTCAAACCCAAACCCGGACTAAACTTCGCGATCCTGTTCAACTTTCCGGTTGGCCCTGCAACCAGCATACAGCTTGAACCCGGTTTTTCACAACGCGGCACGCGGGTCCGGATGAAATCCGAGGATCTGATTAATGGACAGCAACTTAAGGTCGATATAAAAGGAACTCTGTCGGTCAATTACATTGAACTACCTATTCTTTTTCAATACAGGCCCAAGCTGGGAAAACTGGAAGGTCTTTTTTCCATTGGACCAGAAGTGCGTTTGCTGGCGGGTAATTTAAAGGCAAAATCTACGTCAAAAGCTTATGTTGACGGTGAACTCATAGCCAGCGAAAGTCAGGATGAAACATACAGCTTCGGAGAAGACAGCCGCAAATTCGACTTCGGAGCAGTAGGTGGCGCTGGACTCGCCTATCCTATAGGCGCTTTGAGAATATTCGCAGAAGGACGGTATCACCTCGGATTGCGCAACCTGGCCACGTCGGATGACGGCGACGATGCGAAACTCTATAACCGCGGTGCGTCAGCTCACATTGGTGTCCTCTTCCAGGTAGGCAAATAATTTACCATTTGAAATGCAGCAGCGAAACGCCCTGGCGTGGCAGCTGCATTTCTATCGTAGCCTGGCCAGCTTTCGGTTTGATCCATTCCGGAGACGTAAGCAGCGCAAGCTGGCCGGCTTTTTCGAGTAACCTGATCTGCTCGGCTGTGGGCTGTTTCGGCGATCCCATTGCTTTCCATGCTTCATACGAATTGCTATTCTCCTTATCAATCCTGTAATGGTACATCAGCACTTGCTGCGAAGGTAATCCACTCACAGACAACTGAATAGGCGCGTCGGGCGCAGGCACATTGTCATCGTGGTAGTTCCACACCATTACTGCCGCTGCATTGGCTGCTTTCGAGGCAATAGCATTGATATCCGCTTCGCCGCGCACACTTTCGTCCCTCACTTTTTTAAAATCATAAGCAAGGTTTTGTTTTACTTCCACGCGGTTTCCTTCCATTAGACCAAACATCCGGAACACATTAAGCACCGGCTTGTCAACCCCATTGGTAGCCAGGTCACGGAAGCCGCGGAACCAGGCCTGGTCTTCAAACTCGAAAGACCAACTTACCGCACCCAGCAGGTTCACTCCCCTTGCCTCCGCCAGTTCATATTTTCTCGCAAATGAAGCCGCCGTGTAGCTCGAATACATGGTACCGTTCCGGTAAGCATTTTGCGGACTCACATCTTCCGAGCAAGCCGCGCAACCTTCGGGATCTGACTCGCCGATGATAATAGGCAGCTTTTTCAGGGTCGGGTAAGAGGCTACTATTTCAAAACCTTTATCCAGATCGCGCAGCTGCGTACCCATATTCATTTGTACATGCCCGTTCACGATTTTAGGCGCGCCTTTCGCGTGGTAGGTAATGAAATCGATTGGGGTACCCGTTTTGCCTGTTACGTAATTCTTGCCTTTGGTTACGTGGTCCAGGAAAGTCCGCATAAACTTTTCTGATTTGTCCCAACCCGGTCCGGTTACTTCCGGCCCACCGATTTTCGCTGTCGGCAATGCGCGCTTGACAGCATCTGCCGTGTAATCGTATAATTGGATGTATTCATCCACGGTACCTTTCCAATAGCTGATATTCGGCTCGTTCCAAAGTTCCCAATACCAGCTTTCCACCTCCTTTTTCCCATATCTTGCGACTGAATGTCTGACCCATTGATACACCAGCTCCGCCCACTTTTTGTAATCTTTCGGCGGATATGCCCAACCCAGGTAAATGTCATTATAATCGTCTCCCGGTTTCCAGTGGTGGCGGTAAGGCTCGGGTTTCGTGGAAAGTGCCTGGGGCATAAACCCGATTTGCGCGATGGGCTTCATGCCCCTCTCCATGTAGGTATCAAAGATCTTGTCGACTATTTT
>NZ_JBHYGF010000367.1:0-4184 GCF_051859145.1 Dyadobacter sp. | reverse complement strand
AGTAATGATCAGGATAACGATTTCGTGATTTTCCGTTTGGGTGATACTTACCTGATGCGTGCAGAGGCGAATCTGAGATTGGGTAAAACAGCTGACGCGATCAAAGATGTGAATATCGTACGTGCCCGCGCAGGTGCCACGCCGATTACTACGCTTACTTTGGACGGAATGCTGGCAGAAAGAGGCTGGGAAATGGCGTGGGAATATACCCGTCGTCAGGATCTGATCCGTTTTGGACAGTTTAACAAAGCATGGCAGTTCAAAACAGCATCTCCTGAATTCCGGAAGCTTTTCCCGATTCCAGCTACACAGCTTTCATTGAACCCCAACCTGAAACAAAATCCAGGTTACTGATTTTACTGAATAAATTCTTTTTGACAGGAGCAGGCTACTTATCAGACTGCTCCTGTTTTAATTTACATTTATGTGATAGTTTCGCCAGAAACAACAAGAATCCCCTCCCAAATGATTCGGATTTGCAGAATGCTCCTGGTTTGCGGATTTAGTACACTGATCTTTTCAGGATGTTCTAAAACAGAAAAGAAGGACACACTTTTTGAAGAAATGTCTTCCCCGGAAACGGGAATTTCCTTTGAGAATACGATTACCAACAGTGAAGAATTCAACATCTTCAATTACCGCAATTTTTACAACGGCGGCGGGGTTGCTATTGGCGATATTAATAACGACAACCTGCCCGACGTATACCTGATTGCCAACCAGGGCGATAATAAGCTTTTTCTTAACAAGGGCAATTTCAAATTTGAAGACATTACTGAGAAGGCTGGCGTAGCCGGAACTAAGTCTTGGAGCACAGGGGCTACGTTTGCAGATGTAAATGGCGACGGACTGCTCGATTTGTACGTTTGTAATGCGGGCCGCTCTGAGGAGCGAGCTAACGAGCTTTTTATTAATAAAGGTAACGGAACGTTTAAAGACGAGGCGAAAACTTATGGTCTCGACGATGGTGGCTACTCTACCCACGCTGCATTCTTTGATTATGACCGGGACGGCGACCTCGATATGTTCCTGCTTAACAATAGTTTTACCCCCGTCGGCAGGCTTGCTTATGCCAATATCCGTAATCAGCGGGATAAGGAAGGCGGCCACAAACTATTCCGGAATGACGGTGCACATTTTACCGACGTGAGCGAAGCGGCGGGCATTTATGGTAGTCTGATCGGTTTTGGTCTTGGCATTACAATCGGTGATGTAAATGACGATAACTGGCTCGACATGTACATTTCCAACGATTTTTACGAGCACGATTATCTTTATATCAACAACCACGACGGTACATTTACAGAGTCGATCCAGTCGGCTATGCAGCATACCAGCCTTTCCTCTATGGGCGCTGACATTGCTGATATTAATAACGATGGCAAGCTGGATATCTATGTCACGGATATGCTGCCGGGCATTGACCGTCGGCTGAAACTGACTTCTACCTACGAGGGCCACGATCTTTTCGAATTGAAAGTTTCGCGCGACTTCCATTATCAGTACATGCAAAATACGTTGCAGCTTAACCAATCGGGTGGACCTGACAGCAAGACCTGGTTCAGTGAAATTGCGCGTTTTACCGGAACACACGCGACAGACTGGAGTTGGGGCGCATTGATTTTTGATATGGACGCCGACGGCAATAAGGATATTTTTGTCGCCAACGGAATTAATAAAGATTTGACAAACCAGGATTTTGTCGCCTTTCTGGCAGATCCTTCGAATATTGCCGAGGTGAGTCGCACCAGAAAATTTGACTACAAGCTGTTTTTAGATAAAATGCCTTCCGAGCCACTCGCCAACTACGCTTTTCAAAACGCCGGCAATCTTTCATTTGCAAATAAATCGGAAGAATGGGGCCTGAATACACCTTCATTTTCAAATGGCGCGGCTTATGGCGACCTGGATAATGACGGCGATCTGGACCTGATTGTAAATAATGTAAATGGGCCGCTCTTTGTTTATAAGAACCGCGCAAATAACCGCGCCGACTTCCATTATATCAAATTTAAACTGGTTGGCGAAAAAGGAAATGTGAATGCGATCGGGGCAAAAATCTATGTACATCAGCCGGATAAAACACAAATGTTGCAGCAAATGCCTAACCGCGGGTTCGAATCTTCGGTGGATTTGCGTCTTGTTTTTGGTTTAGGGAAAAATCCGACAGTGGATTCGGTGACAGTAGTTTGGCCGAATGATCAGCAGCAGATTATAAAGAAGCTTGCAGCGGACTCGACATATACATTGAACCAGAAAAACGCCAATATCCCCTGGAAAGCCGGTAGTGAGAAAGGTAAGGAGCGTTTTGAAGAACTAAAATCGTCAGGGGTAGATTTCACGCATTCCGAAGCTGAATTTGTCGATTATAACACAAACCCGCTGCTTAAACAAATGTACTCGCGCCTCGGGCCCGGACTTGCAGTCGGCGATATCAATAAGGATGGGCTGGACGATGTTTTTGTAGGTGGTGCAATCGGGCAAGGAGGAAAACTTTTCCTGCAAAAGAAAGACGGAACATTCTTTGAAAAAACCCCGCAGGCTCTTGCAGATGACAAAGCGACAGAAGTATCAGACGCTACATTCTTTGACGCGAACAATGACGGGAATGCAGACTTGTTGATTGTTTCGGGCAGTAATGAATTCAAGGATGACGATGAAGCATTGCAACCCAAACTTTACCTCGGTGATGGCAAAGGCGGCTTTACAATAAGCGCCGGTTTGCCGGGTTTGAAAATGAATGCATCCTGCGTGGCGGTAGCTGATTATGACAAAGACGGCGATCAGGATATTTTCATAGGCTCGCGGCTGAAATCAGGTCAGTACGGTGTGAATCCGCCGAGCTATTTGCTGACTAACGATGGTTCGGGCAATTTCAAGAATTACACCAAGAGGTACTTGCCGCAGGTGGATCAGCTTGGAATGGTTACAGATGCCGTGTGGGCAGATATGGATGGTGACAGCTTCCCGGAGCTGGTTGTGGTAGGTGATTGGATGCCTGTGATGATTTTCAAAAACAATAAAGGAAAGCTAGTAGCAGGCTCGCAGGAATTTAAAGGAGCTGGTGGTGAGGTTGTGAAAACAAACGGCTGGTGGAATACAGTGGAAGTGGCAGATATGGATGGAGACGGCGATTTGGATATTATCGCAGGCAATCTGGGCATGAACTCTCGCCTGAAAGCAAACCAGCAAAAACCTGTCGAAATGTTCGTGAAGGATTTTGACAACAATGGTATTACAAAGCAGATCATCACGTGCCCTGACGAAACAGGCACCTCTTACCCGATGGTGATGAAGCCGGATTTGCTGCGTGCGATGCCTTCATTGAAGAAGAAATTCGTCAAGTTTGAACAGTATGCCGATAAGAAAATTGAAGACGTGATTGACAGTAAAGATCTGGAAAGCGCGGTCAAAAAGGAGGTTTTTATGCCTGCGTCTGCTGTGTTCAGGAATGATAACAAGGGTACTGCATTTACTTACCTGCCGCTACCCGCGCTCGCGCAGCTTTCCCCGGTCCACGCGATTATTCCGACGGATTATGATCAGGACGGACAAATGGACCTGATCATCGCAGGTAATTATTATGATGTGCTGCCCGAAATCGGTAGATATGACGCATTCAGAGGTCTTATTCTCAGGAATAACAAAGGCATTTTTGAGGCAAAGTTGCCGTCAGAAACGGGACTTTGGACTGAAAATCAGGTGCGCCAGATGAAGCAGCTGAAACAAGGTCAGGTGATCGTAGGTAACAACAATAGTCAAATTCAGGTATTCAGAACGGCAGCAGGCAAGAAACCAAAAACGCAGCCGGGACTCGCATTGAAATGAAAAAAATTGTATTGATGATGTTGTCGGTATGTGCCTTTTTTCAGGCTTGCAAACCGAAGAAAAATCAGGATGAAAAACCGATGTTCGTGGTAAAAGACTCTGCCGCAATTGGCGTCAGTTTTACCAATCGCGTGGTCGGTGACGAGAAAATGAATTTAATGGATTACCTCTATTTCTATAATGGAGGCGGCGTGGCTACCGGTGATATCAACAATGACGGACTAGCCGACGTGTACTTTGTTTCAAACCAGGGCAAGAATAAACTGTACCTCAATAAAGGCGGATTTAAATTCGAGGATATATCCGAAAGCGCTGGCATAGAAGGTTTTTCGGACTGGCAAACGGGTGTGACGATG
>NZ_JBHYGF010000366.1:0-4205 GCF_051859145.1 Dyadobacter sp. | reverse complement strand
GTCTCTCCCAATTCACAACTGTCTGTGGCCTCCAATGGTGTTGAGCTGACAGACAAGATCCATAGCAACGAGCCAAAACCCGACCTCATTTTTCTTGACATGAATATGCCGGTAAAAAACGGGCTCGAATGTCTTGCAGAAATCAGGGCTACTCCCGGCTTTGAAGATATACCCATCATTATCCTGTCTACCTCCGTTGCTCAGTACCTATGGGAATCGGCGTATAACGGTGGAGCGAACCTGTACATTCAGAAGCCTACGAGCTTTGCCGGACTGGTGAATGTCCTGAGGAAATGCCTGCTCCAGAGCCTTAACCCGGCTACTCCGACACAAGTGGAACAGTTTTTGATTGTTAACTAATTTTTGATACCCGAATCAGCGTTCTTATATGAATGATACGACCGTTATTGCGAATGAACAAGAATCGTTTATTAAGAATCTAAGAATTGAAACTGCTGAAAGTCATCAGATTCTTGAAAATAATCAGCTTTCCAAAACGTTACTTGACCCTGCTGTTACCCTATCCGATTATCAGGCGTATTTGTCAAAAATATATGGAATTACATTGGCTTGTGAACTGCAGATTTTTCCGGTTTTAAACGACATTCTGCCGGATTGGAGCAGCAGGTACAAATCTGCCCTGATCGTAAAAGACCTGTCCCGCACAGGAATGAGCGACGACCAGATCCGCGACTTGCCAATCCACCAGTTTGATTGTTCAGGCATTCCGGAAGCAATGGGGATTATGTATGTCATGGAAGGTTCGACCCTGGGCGGAAAGATCATTTACAAGCATGTTCATAACAAGCTGGGGCTGGATCCGGAAAGTGGCGCGGCTTACTTCTGGGGTTATGGAGACCAGACGGGCAGCATGTGGAAATCATTTGTGTACCTGCTTGCTCAATATGCCGTCCAGAGTCAAAGCAGTGCGACCATTATCGACAGTGCCAAAAAAACTTTTACAGTAATTAACAGCTGGCTAAGCGACAGAAATATTTAGTCGAAATGAACATTAAGGATATAGTAAACAGGGACATCGTTAACCTGACGAATTGCGAAGGCGAACCAATTCACATTCCGGGGAGCATTCAGCCGCACGGGTTCCTGTTTGGCATCAAAAAAGACACCCTCCGAATTGAATACTGCAGCGAGAATACCAGCAGCTACATTAGTCTGAAACCAGACGCGATTCTTGGCAAGTCACTCAATGAAGTAGTTCCGGCTGAGCAGGCCAGCGAGTTTGCCAGGTATGCAACTGCGCGGGTCATTGATACCGCACAACCATTCGTATTTACCCTGGAAGAGGTTTCCTATAACACAACGGTACACCAGAGCGGCGACACCATTATACTGGAATTTGAACCATTCCCCGACGGGACGATCAACTTACCGAATTTATACAACCAGACAAGGCACTTTGTGTCCGTACTGGAAAAGACGACTTACCTGCAGGAGCTTTGCCAGGAAATTGCAAACGAAACCCGGGAGATCACAGGCTACGACCGTGTCATGATCTACCGTTTTGACACCGATTACAATGGCGAAGTAATTGCCGAAAGCAAGGTGGACGAAATCGACTCCTTTGCTGGTCAGATGTACCCGCATACGGACATTCCTGTTCAGGCGCGCGAGCTGTATATCCGAAATCCGCTGCGCATGATCGCGGACATTAATAACGAGCCTGTGCGTTTGCTGACCATTGACGAGGGAAGTAATAAAAGCAATCAATCCCTGGACCTGAGCCTCTCCATTTTGCGGAGCGTTTCCCCTATTCATATTGAATATTTGAAAAATATGGGGGTAGGCGCCACATTGACGATCTCCCTTCTTCAAAACGGAAAATTGTGGGGCCTGATAGCGTGCCACCATTATTCTCCCAAAATACTGCCTCATTATACACGGCTTTCTGCTTTGCTTCAGGGGCATTTTCTTACTTCGCAGATTGCGGTAAGAGAAACTGCTGAGGAATTTGAAGTGGGCCAGGAAGTAGACAAGGCATTATCGGATTCGCTCACACTGCTGCACGAAAACGAGGACTTTATTGAAGCCTGCCACCAATCACCCTCCCTGCTCAAACTGGCCAATGCGACAGGGGCTGTGATTTATTACAATGGGCAGTTATATAAAAATGGCGTAGTTCCAGGCGACGAAGAGTTGATTTCTTTGATGACAAAGCTGGCTGAGAAGTATCCCATGCAAGGCTTTCATACAGATAGGATATCAGATATTTTCCCGGAAGCAAAATCGTTTTCGAAGTCTGCCGCAGGTATTGTCTACCATTCGGTAGCCTCCATGAACCCGGACGGGATTATGTGGATCAGGTCGGAGAAAATTGAAACGATCAACTGGGCTGGTAATCCCGACAAAGCGGTTTTGAATAATGAAGATGGTTTGCGTCTTACTCCGAGGAAATCCTTTGAACTCTGGATGGTTGAAGTAAAAGACAAGAGTTTGCCCTGGAGAAAATTGGAGCTCAACGCTGCTTCCAATTTTTCTTATGCATTGCAGAAGCATATCAACTACCAGCTCATCCAGGTGCAAGAGGATAAAAACCGGGTCCTGAATGAAGAACTGAAAACGGCCAATAAAGAGCTCGCTAACCTGAACTGGATCAGTACGCACGACTTGAAAGAGCCGCTCCGGAAAATACAGATATTCGCTTCCAAGGTACTTGACCGTGAAGATCCGTACCTCTCGGCACAGGTGAAGGATTCGGTAGAAAGAATGCGGTTTGCTGCCGAAAAGATGCAGACGCTGATCGAAGATATCCTGACCTATTCCAAAACTGGGAATATGGAAAAGGTATATGAGCGGACGGACCTGAACGAAATCGCCTCTACGGTAATCAAGGATCTGCGGGATACAATTGAAGAGAAAAAAGCGACAGTAACCTTTGACAAGCTGCCGGTTTTATCGGTGATCCCGTTCCAAATTCGCCAGCTCTTTGTGAACCTGATCAGCAATGGAATCAAGTTTACAACTCCGGAAGTTATCCCATTGATCCACATTCGCGTTTCGAAAGTGAATGGAAGCGAAATTGGTGAAGAAAAGGCTGTTGCCGATGCGCAGTATTATCGCATTGCATTCATAGACAATGGGATCGGCTTTGAAGACGAGTACCGCGAGCGGATATTCGACGTATTCCAGCGGCTGCACCCGGCGCACCGTTATCCCGGAACTGGTATCGGACTCGCGATTTGCAAAAAGATCATGGAAAACCACAAAGGATTCCTGTTCGCCTCTTCCGAACTGGGAATAGGCTCCATCTTCAATGCATACTTTCCGGTAGAATAGGTTCAACCCTGAAATTTCAAACTGAGTATATACTTCCTCAGCAAAGCCTGACACAGGCCCGGCTGAGGAATTTTTATTTATAGTAACCTCGCTGAGATGCTGATTTAGAAGTATTTGGTACGGCACGTCTCACCTCTTTCTGCTGGTACTACTTTGTTATAACAAAGGCCTAGAAAGTAAATGATTGTGAACATGCAAGCAACCGCAGTAGGGACGCTCACGGAAGTACCTGAAATATCCGCGCGACAGATTAGAAAGTTAAGAAAAGATCCCGCGCTGACAGCCGCAGCTGTGGGTTTGAATTATATCAAATCGGGCTATGCGCCCGGGTACGTGCGTAAGGGAAAATCACCGCGCTTCTTTTATGTAGATCCACAGGGAAACAGGATTAAAGACAAGGAGGTGATCAAACGGATCAAGTCGCTGGTACTACCTCCTGCGTGGAAGGAAGTGTGGATCAGCAATGATTTGAATGCGCATTTGCAGGCTACGGGGATAGACGATGCAGGCCGAAAACAGTACCGGTACCACCCGCAATGGAACCTGATCCGAAATCAAACCAAATATTTCCGGCTGCTTACTTTTTCTGATGCACTTCCAGCCCTCCGTGAACAGGTAGAGCACGATCTCAGAAGGCGCGATTTTGACCTGAACAAATCCATTGCATTGGTGGTAAAGCTGATGGATAAAACCTGCATTCGAGTCGGTAACCAGCGCTATAAGCTGAAACACGGATCATCGGGCATTACTACACTTGACGCCCGCGCAGCTACTGTGAAGGGAAGTCGGATCCGGTTTATGTTTACGGGTAAAAAAGGGGTTAAACAGGATATTACCCTGCGCGACACCCAGCTCGCCCGACTGGTGAAGCAGTACAAGGAAATGCCCGGGAAACGGCTGTTTCAATACAC
>NZ_JBHYGF010000365.1:0-4213 GCF_051859145.1 Dyadobacter sp. | reverse complement strand
TCCTAACCGCTCGGACAGTTGTGTCAGAACGCTTGGCACGGTCTGTACAGGTGTTACCATGTTCATGATGATCCGATGCGACTATTTGATAAGCCAAATGGGCTATTTTATCCTAAATATAGCATTGATCTTTGCACACACCAACATCAAGAATATGTTACAGCTACAAACAAGGTCCAAACGATACCGGCTTTGGATCATCATAGCAATTGTCAGCCTGAATTCGATCGGGCTATCCCTGGTACTGCCCTTGCTGCCCTTTCTGCTGGGTAAATACCTGCCTGCCGCGCAGGTGGTAGTGGGGATGAGCTTACTGCTGTCTGTTTTCGCGGTATGCACCTTTTTCGCAGCCCCGGTCTTCGGCGCGCTGAGCGACCGCTACGGCAGGAAATACATCCTGATCATCAGCTTGCTTGGTTCCGTGGTAGGTTACGTACTGTTTGGCATTGGCGGTGCGCTGTGGGTGCTCTTTCTGGGGCGCATCATCGATGGGATCACCGCCGGAAACGTCACCATCCTGTTTGCCTACATCGCCGATACGACTGAACCCAAAGAACGCGCAAAATGGTTTGGCTACATCGGGGCGGCCATGGGGATCGGCAAAATCGGCGGGCCCGCCCTCGGGGGAATGTTAGGCAGCATCCATATCGGCTTGCCTTTTTATGTAACGGCCACGCTGATGTTCATTTCTGCGACGGGCGTTTATTTCCTGCTGCCGGAATCCCTGCCGCGGGAAGCGCGCACGTCCCGGTTAACCCTGGACAGTTTTAATACTTTTGCCCATTTTAAAAATGTGCTCAGCACGCGAACGGTTCGCCTTTTGCTGCTGTCGGGCGTCCTATTTTATGCGGGCCTGAGTATCTTCCAATTCAATTTTACCATTTACCTGAAAGACATTTACAGCTGGGGGCCGGTAGCCATCGGAAGTATACTCACCTTCGTTGGGATCTGCGATATCCTTACCCGCGCGTGGCTGCTGCCTCAGCTGCTCAAACGTTTGGAGGAAAACAGGGTGGCCGTCGCAGGGTTGCTGTTGCTTGCCGCGGGCCTGGCATCCGTGCTGGCGGGCCTGTATATTCATTCAGCCGTGCTGATCGCGCTGGCAGTCAGCCTGATAGTTACTGGCGAAGGTTTTTTCGACCCGGTCTACAACAGCCGGTTGTCCCGGTCGGTTCCTGAAAGCGAGCAGGGTAAATTGCAGGGCGTCAACCAAAGTTTACAGTCAGCCAACAATGTGCTGGTGCCGCTGGCCGCCGCCGCGATCTATTTTCACAGCCCAGCCGCATTGTACGTCATTGCCGTCACAGCCGTTCTGGCTGCGACAGCGGCCCTGAGTCGTTCCCGGGCTAATTAAAAAGGCTTGAAGATGATTGCGTAAACTTTGTTTTCGATTGCCGCGGCTGCTTATTTAGCTTGCTGGCAATGTCAAAAGAACCGACAACGTTAACCCGAAATCAATAAATCCCCGGAAGCGTAGCTACTTCAGAAAGTCTAAAACCAGATTCACTTGGGTTTTCACCCCATTTTCCAATGCTTTTTCGTCGATCTTAAATCCAGGGTTGTGGTTTGCCGGTCCATCACCAACTCCCAGCGTCATAAAAGATATTGACGCTATCTTGCGGTAGAAAGAAAAATTAAGTCGGCGACATAGTCACTGATATTGATTTTTTTAAATGAGAGCTCCGGATTTTGATGGATATGCCTGCGCCATTTGATAGGATGCCTTAAAAAAGATGTCCTGGACGAATGTCACTTTATAGGGACACATCCAGGACTCAGATGAAGGATTTCATTTGAACTATAATTAAGCCATAAGGGACATCAAAAACATGATGATAATCAGAAGCAGCGTGATCACAAATGCGTATCGCATCGCCAACGAAAGTTGCCTGTCTTCTCCAATTCTGTCGTTTTCCATAATCTTCTAAATTTAAAAGGTGGGAACTAAGAACATCTCTTTACACTTTTATTTTTACAATTGTAAATTTACCGAAATAATAGGATGATATCAAATTTATCCCTAGACATACTTCGGTAGCAACTGAGAGCGTAAAAATCACTATTTTGAAGTAAAATTGTTTTTGCGACTTTCTGGCTTGTATTAAATATCACTAAAACAAAGTGGACTTGCGGATGAAGAGAATATTTCAATGGACATTCATAGCACCTGTTATCTGTTGGGTACTTTACCTGACACTGCCTATCGGTAGCGGCATTTTTGCTAATCTTTTTGCGATAGCTGCCCTGGTCGCAGGCGTGTTATCGGCAGTACACCACGCGGAGGTAGTAGCACACAAAGTGGGAGAACCCTACGGAACCATCATTCTTGCCATCGCGGTAACGCTTCTCGAAGCCTCCATCATTGTTTCATTGATGCTTACCGGCGGGGCTGGTGCGGATACGTATGCACGGGACACGCTATTTGCGGCGGTTATGTTGATCCTGAATGGGATTCTCGGCATTAGTATGCTCGTAGGAGCTTATAAGTTCAAAGAGCAAAATTTTGAAACAAAAAGTGTCACCATTGCCTTAGTGAGTCTCGTATCCATCCTGATACTGACACTTGTGCTTCCCAATTTTACGACAAGTACTAGCGGCCCTTCTTATTCCGTACCGCAGCTTATCGCAACAGGTATTTCATGCCTCGTTATTTATGTGTCATTTATATTTACCCAAACTGTAAGGCACCGCAAATACTTTTTGACAGAAGTTTCTGGCGAAGAGAAAAAGGTCAGCGGAGTGGAAGCTTTCATCAGCCTCGCTTATTTATTCCTGTGCCTGGGTGTCGTTATTTTGCTTGCCAAAGCGCTTTCACCGGTGATTGAAGGGGGTATTGTGGCAGCGGGCCTGCCAACTGCGCTGGTAGGTGTGGCTATCGCAGCCGTGATTTTACTGCCCGAAGGAATAGCTGCAATCCGGTCCGCGCGGCGCAACCAGTATCAGGTTAGTATCAATCTTGCATTAGGATCAGCACTTGCGAGTATCGGATTAAGTATTCCAACTGTGGTGGTGGTTTGTACCATAATGGATTTGCCGCTTGTACTTGGGCTGGATTCCAAATCAATGGTTTTGCTGGGGCTCTCAGTATTCACGGTGATGCTTTCACTCAATAAAGGCCGTACCAATGGATTGTACGCCATGGTGCTGCTGGTGAACCTGGCCATGTATATTTTCACCGTAATTTTTAAGTGAGATATAGTGGGAAAGGGCAGACAGTGGAGCTTCTGTTATGGCGAAAGCTCCACAGTTGCATTGAACTCCGCGATTGTCAAATTGGATTGCCGCCAACCAGATAAATGATTTCTTTTTCATACCATTTTGTAGCTGAACTTACAGTTGAGGGATCACCAGAAAATCTCGGCATACTCGCATTATCAGATCTAACAGGTACCTGCGCGACCGAAGCGCTGTTTTTAAGAGGGGGTACCACAAATTCGCACCAGCTGATCTCTTCAACTAATGCCTTTCTCATGCTTTTGAAGAGACGGATCGCTTATTTGTAATTCAGTAATCTGAACGTGAGCCAAGTTGCCAGCGTGGGGCACCACATTATTTCATAGCCATATATTTTTCCACCAATCCGGCGTATGTGCTTACTCTTTGTTGCTACATGATATCTACCTCATTAAGTAGATTTTCCCGTCAAAAAGCTTGTTTAAAGTGGTACAACCTACTTAAACAGCCCGAAACCAATCTACCCAAATGAACAGCCGCAGAACATTCCTGAAAAGCAGCATGGCGCTGGCCGCAGTAACTGCTTTCGACCTGCCCATTAAAAAAGATAAACAAAAATTGTCCTTCTCCACGTTAGGCTGTCCCAAATGGACGCTAACTGAAATTGTGACTACCGCCGCCAGAGAGGGTTATGACGCAGTAGAAATACGCGGCTTACAGGGAGAGCTTTATCTTCCTAAATGTCCTGAATTCAGTACGCCGGAGCAGATTGCCAAAACGCGCAAGCTTTTTGCCGACCATAAGATTAAGATCTGCAACCTGGGCGCCTCCACTGCGCTGCACCATCTCGATTCCGAAAAACGCAAAAAGAACCTGGATGAAGCGCGGGCTTTTATCGACCTCGCGCAGCAGCTTGACTGTCCTTATGTGCGTGTGTTCCCCAATGATCTTCCCAAAGATCAGGATCGCGAGAAAACGATCGATATGATCGGCGAGGGGCTGCTGGAACTTGGAAATTATGCCAAAGAAAAGAATGTAA
>NZ_JBHYGF010000364.1:298-4232 GCF_051859145.1 Dyadobacter sp. | reverse complement strand
TTCCCGGTACTGTTTCGAAGATGTGTTCACCCAAACTGTACTTTGCGTTTCTGCATCATACAATGGGATAATCCCTAACCCCGGCAGGTTAATTTCCCGTGAATCGTACAAATGGATCACGATAAGATCGTGCTTCCGGGCAAGTGCTTTGAGGTTGTGGTGATAATTGCTGTCGATAAAGTCGGAAATCAGAAAGATCAGGCTGCGCCTTTTGAGTACATTCAGCGTAACCAGGATCGCCTCACCAATGTTGGTCCTGGTAGATTCGGGCACCAGTTTGTACAGCTCGGAGATCACCGTGTACCCGTGCTTCATTCCATCTGAGGGACGGATATATCTTTCATTACGATCCGAAAAACAGAGCAGGCCCACGCGCGTGGCCTCTTGTATCGCCGACAATGCCAGAACGCCGCATATCTCCTTTGCAATATCTATTTTTAATCTCTTAGCCTCTCCCACGTGCTGCGACGCACTTACATCGAGCATGAAAAAGGCTGTTTGCTCTTTATCTTCCTTAAATATCTTGATAAATGTTCCGTGGCCTTTTGCCGAAGTGTTCCAATCGATCGCCCGCACGTCGTCGCCGTACTGGTACAACCGCAGGTCATCGAATTCCAGACCGGAACCTTTAAAAACGGAGTGAAAGTTGCCGTGACGCTCGCTGGTTACAGCTTTGCGCATGCGGATTTCGTATTTCCGCAGCTTTCCCAAAAACTGTTCAAACATAAGTTTTGCAAAAAAATTATCACCTTTGTCACCAGTCCTATCTAAACAAAGATAGAAATTTTGATAGTGATGCTGCTTTAAGCCATGAATATACCAATGCGGTTCGCTTCTTTCATATTGTTCGTCCTGATGCTGTGCGGCTGCTCCGAGGACGAGAAACCACCGCAAAATACATTGTCGGAGGAAAAGATGGCCGCAATCCTTACCGACATTCACGTAGCCGAGTCGCGGGTAAACCGCCTCAACCTACGCTCGCTGGATTCTTCCCTGATGATTTTTAACCACTTGAAGGCCGATATCTGGAAGAGACACAAGGTGGATACACTGACATATTCCAAAAGTTACAATTACTATATGTCCCACCCGCAGCTCATGACACGCATTTACGAAAAAGTGAACAAGAAAATTGAGATTAGGGAGAAAAATAACAATATTAAGCTCTGAGTCTTTATTCTTCTGTGAATCACCCATTTAACTAAACACAACTCTATCCTGTGAATAATTGTATTGTAGTAATTCCAACCTACAACGAGATTGAAAATGTTGAAGCAATCATCCGGAAAGTATTCAGCCTCGGGCATCCTTTTGACCTGCTGATCATTGACGACGGTTCACCGGACGGTACTGCTGATGTGGTTAAAAGATTAATGAATGAATTTGCGGGCCTGCATATGGTGGAGCGCAAAGGCAAGCTTGGATTGGGAACTGCATATATTCACGGTTTTAAATGGGCGCTCGAAAAAGGGTACGAATACATTTTCGAGATGGACGCCGATTTCTCCCACCCGCCCGAAGATCTGATCAAACTATACAAAGCTTGCGCGATCGAGGGTCACGATGTCGCAATCGGATCGCGGTATATTACGGGGGTAAATGTTGTTAACTGGCCCATTAACAGGGTACTAATGTCCTACTTCGCTGGTACTTATGTGAGAATGATCACCGGAATGAAGATCATGGACCCGACTGCCGGCTTTATCTGCTATACTGCGAAAGTACTGCGCGCGATCAATCTCGATAATATCCGGTTCATCGGCTACGCATTTCAGATTGAAATGAAGTTTAATTCCTGGAAGTACGGATTTGATATCGTAGAGGTACCTATCATTTTTACAGACCGTACCAAAGGCGCTTCCAAAATGTCACGCGGTATATTTAAAGAGGCTGTTCTTGGAGTGATCAGCCTCAAAATCAACAGCTATTTCAAGCGGTATATCGTCAAGCATTAAGCTCCGAAATCGCGAGCCAGCTCATTAAGCCGGTTGAGATTTCCAATGCGCTTTCGTCAATATCGAAAGTTGGGGTGTGCACGCCCGAAACGATTCCACGCGCTTCATTGCGTGTACCCAGCCGGTAAAAGCACGAATCGACCACCTGCGAGTAGAATGCGAAATCCTCTCCTGCCATCCACAGATCAAGGTCGATCACGTTTTCGGCACCCACGTACCCCGTAGCGGCAGTGCGCACGCGGCGGGTAAGCTCGGGATGGTTTTTAAGGAATGGATACCCTTTTACTATTTCAAAATTGCAGCTTCCGCCCATTGCTTCGGCGATGTTCTCAGCCATTTTCTTCATCCTACGCAATCCGTCTTCACGCCATTCTTCATCCATACAGCGCCAAGTTCCCTGGATTGTTACTTCGTCAGGTATTACATTCGTCACACCGTCTGCGAGAAAGCGGCCGAATGATAATACAGCAGGATTTGCAGGATTTCTGTTGCGACTGATGATCTGCTGCAATGCAACGATGATATGCGATGCCATTAAAACGGGATCGATCAGCTGGTGAGGCGCAGCAGCGTGCCCGCCTTTTCCCTTTACCGTCAGATACAACTCGTCGGTACTCGCCATATACATTCCTTCGCGGAAACCGATTTTGCCGACAGGAATATTTGGAGCTACATGCTGCCCGACCATACTGGCCGGTTTCGGATTTTCAAGCACTCCCTCTTTGATCATCAGCGAAGCCCCGCCCGGTGCTTTTTCCTCGGCCGGCTGGAAAACAAGCTTTACTGTTCCTTCAAAATCACCTTTAATCTGATTCAAAATCCGCGCGGTACCAAGTAACGAAGATGTATGTACATCGTGGCCACAGGCATGCATTACACCTGGAACTGTCGACTTATAAGGTACTTCATTCGCTTCCAGAATTGGTAATGCGTCAATATCCGCACGCAGGCCCACTACTTTCTTTTCTGGATTCCTGCCTTCTATAATTGCCACCACGCCTGTACCAGCTATCCCCTCTTCCGGCTGCAAGCCCAGTGCAGTCAGCTCAGCGGCAATGTATTTGGCCGTTTTGAACTCTTCGAAAGACAATTCCGGATTGCTGTGAAGGTGCCGGCGATGAGCAATGATATCTGCTGACTGTTCTTTGGCAAGCGTTTTGATTTTTTCCAGAAGCTGAGACATAGGAACGCGGATCTTACTTTTTATGAAGGTATTTGGTTACAAATCGTCCAAAGTTAAGGATAAATAGATTGCGGTGCTGATCCGGGAAGACAACTCTGTTGCCCTCCCTTTTGGTAAGAAGGCAGTTAACATTGAACGTTGTATGAAGAAAAAGGGTAATTTTGACCAGACATGAATTAATCAGCACAGCACAAAATGAATCAAAAGGAGTTTTTAGAATCGTTGGTTTGTCCGCTTACAGGAACCCCGTTAACTATATCAGAAGATCAGAAAACACTGACCAGCCAAGACGGTACAGTGTACGAAGTGGGCGACACCGGGATTGTCAATATGTTATATCCCAAAGAACTTCTTCCTGAGGATGCACGCGAGCAATACCTGTACGACCAGGCATTTCTTCGCTATGACAAAGGAGTTTCGTGGGTTTTTGAAACGCTTAACCATTCTGACGAAGCTGCTACCAGAAAATTCTTTATTGATTTAATGGAATTGAAGCCTGGCATGAAAGCGCTGGAAGTGGGTGCAGGAACAGGCAAAGACTCTGCATTGATTCTCGACCGCGTTCGTCCGGGTGGAACTGCCGTCCTGTCCGACCTTTCTCCGAATATGTTGAAACTGGCACAGGAAAAGCTGAACACAGAAGATGTAAATGCGCATTATTTTCTTGGAAATGGTTCTTACCTTCCTTTTCCTGACGATACTTTCGATGCTGTTTTTCACTTTGGCGGCATTAATACATTCTCCGAAAGAAAGAAGGCTTTTGAGGAACTGACCCGCGTGGTAAGACCGGGCGGAA
>NZ_JBHYGF010000364.1:0-288 GCF_051859145.1 Dyadobacter sp. | reverse complement strand
GTAGTAGTCGGCGACGAAAGCATTGCTCCCTGGCTGAGAAACACGCCCACTTATGCGACGCTTTTGAAAGCAAATCCGCTTTTCAGGGCTGAGGTACCTTTGGAAGATCTTCCTGCCAACATTGAGAACTTCAAGCTGCATTACGTTTTTGGCAATGCATTCTATGTAATGGAATTCAAAGTGACCGCAACTGCACCGGAAGTAGATATAGATCTTCCGATTCCGGGCAAAGATTTTGTCGATAACGGGCGGATCAGAGCAGAAAAGGCAGTGGACTGATTCTCACTA
>NZ_JBHYGF010000363.1:0-4257 GCF_051859145.1 Dyadobacter sp. | reverse complement strand
CTCTGTAATGGTGATTCGCTGATCCTTCTTTTTGCAGATTAAAACAGCTATTTTTGGTTATACTAAATACCCGCCGCCATTCCTGCGGCGGGTATTTTTGAACAATACTATTCTATTTCATTATGCGCCAGGACTATTTGTCAGGAGATAAAGAGGGACTTTCCAATACTGAAAAGGAAGTCGAACGGGCATTGCGCCCGCTCACTTTTGACGATTTTGCGGGGCAGGATAAAATTCTTGAAAACCTTAAAATTTTTGTCCAGGCGGCGAGGCAAAGAGGGGATGCATTGGACCACGTCCTGCTGCACGGACCTCCGGGATTGGGCAAGACTACATTATCGAACATCGTGGCCAACGAATTGGGCGCCAATATCAAGATCACTTCCGGCCCGGTACTCGACAAGCCCAGCGACCTGGCTGGCCTGCTGACCAATCTTCAGGAGCACGATGTGTTGTTTATTGATGAAATTCATCGTCTCAATCCGATTGTGGAAGAATACCTTTATTCTGCAATGGAGGATTACAAAATCGATATCATGCTCGATAGCGGCCCCAATGCCCGCAGCATTCAGATCGGTTTGAACCCATTTACATTGATAGGTGCAACTACCCGCGCAGGAATGCTTACTTCGCCTTTACGCGCGCGTTTCGGGATCAATGCGCGGCTGGAATATTACGACGCGAAACTGCTTTCTTCCATATTAAAACGCTCCGCAGCAATACTTGGTACTCCGCTTGAAGACGACGCAGCTTACGAAATTGCCCGCCGCAGCCGCGGTACACCCAGGATTGCAAACAATCTCCTGCGCCGCACGCGTGACTTTGCCCAGGTAAAAGGCAATGGACGCATTACAGTAGCAATCGCAGAAATTGCATTGCAGGCGCTAGACGTAGATCAGAATGGGTTGGATGAAATGGATAACCGGATTTTAAACACAATTATCCAGAAGTTCAAAGGCGGACCAGTCGGCTTGTCGACGATAGCCACAGCTTGCGGCGAGGAGGCAGAAACGATAGAGGAAGTATACGAACCTTTTTTGATCCAGGAAGGCTACCTGAAAAGAACTTCCCGTGGTCGTGAAGTAACAGAAAAAGCATTCAAACACCTCGGAATTCTTCCTACTTACAGGTCAGGAGAATTGTTCTGATTCTTGTAATTTATTTAGTTTCAGGATGTAGATGTAAAATAGGAATAGAAGTAGTAAATTTGCGGTAAATTTACTAACCGCCTCTATGATTGATGTGCTCGTTTCAGAAAAATTGGTTGTGAGGGTGCCCTGTGCAGTGATCGAACACAATGGGAAGGTACTTGCTGGTCAACGTAGCGCTTTGCTCTCCTTCCCTTTGAAGTGGGAATTTCCCGGCGGTAAAGTTGAACAAAACGAATCTGACGAAGAGGCGCTTGTGCGCGAAATCCGCGAAGAGCTGAATGTGGAAATTGACATTCTCGACAGGCTCCCGGTGACCACCAAAGACCAGGGCTGGCGCGAGATTATCCTGGTACCTTTTATCTGTAATTTACAGACTACCCAAATTACCCTCACCGAGCACGAGCAGATCGTTTGGCTAAAAGCAGAAGAGCTCCCGACCCTGGACTGGACGGAAGCTGATCTGAATGTAATTCAAAGCTATTTCGATTACCTAGCGGTTAAAAAATAAGCGCTCTCCTTTTACTTCTTCATTGAAGTTCCCATTCTCATACACCAAATGCCCCGACACAAATGTGTGGGTAATCTTTGAGTTGAATTTTGTTCCTTCAAAAGGCGACCAGCCGCATTTGGCATAGATATTATCAGCCTCCACAAGCGTAGCTGCATTCGTGTCAACGAGAATCAAATCCGCTTTATAACCCTCGCGTATATAGCCCCTGTCTTTGATCTGAAAACAATCGGCTACTGCGTGGCTCATTTTCTCCACAACACGTTCAATGGAAATCTTACCTGCCGCGCTCAGTTCCAGCATTACATTCAATGTATGTTGTACCAAAGGTAGCCCCGACGGTGCCTGCCAGTAAGGTTGTGCTTTTTCCTCGATAGTATGCGGCGCATGGTCGGTCGCTATTACGTCAATTCTGTTGTCCAAAACTGCCTGCAAAATAGCCTCCTTATGATGCGGCGCCTTAATCGCTGGGTTGCATTTGATCTTGTTGCCGAGTGTATGATAATCTTCTGCGTCAAACCATAGATGGTGCACACAAGCTTCGGCAGTAACCAGTTTCGGCTGACCATCGGACAATAGTATTTGTCCGTTTTTCCGGTTACCAATCTCAAAAAGCGGGACTTCATCACCCGTCGAGATATGCAGGATATGCAGGCGGGTTTTATGTTGGTGGGCCAGGTTACTTGCAAAAGTGGAGGACTTTAAACAAGCTTCCTCATTACGGATCAACGCGTGAATGTTATAAGGTACATTCTCTCCGTATTTTTCTTTGAAAAACTCCATTCGCTGACGAACAGTTGGCTCATCTTCGCAATGCGTGGCAATAATGCAGGGTGCATTCGCAAAGATCTTTTCTAAAACCTCTGGTGCGTCTACCAGCATATTCCCGGTAGAAGAGCCCATGAAAATCTTGATCCCGCAAACCTGGGTCGGATCCGTTTTCATTACCTCCTCATAATTATCATTCGATGCGCCCATGAAAAAGGAGTAGTTCGCCAGCGAAGTCTGAGAGGCGATCTGGTATTTGTCGGCAAGTAGTTGCTGCGTGAGCGTGTTCGGTACCGTGTTAGGCATTTCCATAAAGGAGGTAACCCCGCCAGCCACAGCTGCTTTTGATTCTGTGTAAATATTGGCTTTATAGGTAAGTCCCGGCTCGCGGAAATGTACCTGATCGTCAATTACCCCGGGCATCAGGTACTGCCCTTTTGCATTTATGATCTTGTCTGCGGAAATGTGCTGTAAGTCTTTTCCTACACTTTTAATGTGACCATTTTCAATTAATACGTCTAATTCCTGAACCGTATTCTCATTTACTACCAGTGCATTAACTATCAATGTTGTCATATCAGTGTAAGAATTTTCTTTCCAAAGTTATTTAGTCAGATCAAATAACCTCATTTCAGATCAAAAAATCGATGTTAAATCAATTTTTCAGAGACTTACTGGACCTCATTTTTCCGCGCTGTTGTGCAGGTTGTGACAAGCCGCTGATCGGGTCCGAACAAACTTTATGTACGATATGCCGCATTTCACTTCCAAGAATAGGTTTGCAGGGATTGCAAAAGGATGTTCTTCAAAACAAATTCGTTAATGAACCCGCAGTCACTTTCACGCATTCATTTTTACTTTTTACAAAAAAGGGTAAAGTTCAAAAACTGCTGCACGCACTCAAATACAGGGGAAACCAGGAGGTTGGACTGGTACTAGGAGAGATGTTCGGACAGGAAATGAAGGATTCTGAAAAGTTGTCCAATACAGACCTGATCATCAGCGTGCCGCTGCATGCCCGGAAACGAAAATTGCGGGGATACAATCAAAGTGATTTGCTGGCGGAAGGCTTTTCCAAAGCGACAGGCATTCCGTGGTCAGCTTCTGCATTGAAGCGGTTGAAGTTTACAGAAACACAAACAGGCAAGAACAAAATCGAGCGCCGGGAAAATGTAAGAGGCGTTTTCGCCGCAAGTTCAGGATTAAATGTTTCCAAGGTAATTATCATGGACGATGTACTAACTACCGGCGCTACCTTGGAAGAATGTGTACAAACGCTGATCAATGCAGGTTGCAGGGAGTTTGTGATCCTGACAATTGCATTGGCGCAACACTAACAAAAAAAGCCGCTACCCGGAAGGCAGCGGCTTACTTGTCATTCTTGAACCTTATTATTCTTTGTGGCTACCAGTAGCGATCATTGCGCAACGGAAACCAACCATTGCAGTTGCAGAATCCTGATCCATGTAACGGCGTGTTCCTGGAGATAACCAGTAAGCAACATCTGACCACGATCCACCTTTGTAAACTCTCAGCTTATCATCAACAAGCGAGTTATAGTTTTTGGTATCATATCTTTTCGCTTCATCCTGGTAACCGTCGCGACGGAAAGAGTTCAAATCGTTTACATCAGAGTTTGATAATGGACGGTAAACGTCGTAAACCCATTCGCTTACGTTACCTGCCATATCATACAATCCATTGTCATTTGCAGGATACGAGCGGATTTCCTGAGTAATAATCGCTCCGTCGTTTGATTTACCAGCGATACCTGCGTAGTCACCAGGTCCACGCTTGAAGTTGGCAAGCATCGTTCCTTGTTTCCGTCCG
>NZ_JBHYGF010000362.1:0-4293 GCF_051859145.1 Dyadobacter sp. | reverse complement strand
AAAGTAAAATAGGAATTTAAAGCAGGTGCTTTTCATTTCCGGACTGATAAAATATTGGCTTACAAGACTCTTTTTTGACCCATTGCTTCGAGGTATAGGTAAACCGTGGTACGTCCTACACCAATGATGCTGGCAATTTGTTCCGCAGTTTTTTTTTCCTTATAGAGCATGAGATTTTCATTACAAATGGACGGAAAATAGCGGTTTGCTAATTAACGCTTATCGACTGGCTGCCGCAACGCTCGTAGCCCATTCTCTTGTAAGCTGATTTCATCGTTGAAATCGTATTTCTCTAACCGGTTCATATGCTCAAAAGGGGCCGGAGAGATATGTTCCAGATCTTTTTCATCGACTTGATAACCTTCCTTTTGAAGCTGTTTCCCATCCATTGGGACATTGGAAAGGATGGTCGGTTGGCTGGATGAACAGTTGCATCATGAAACGTACCGAAGATTTAGTTCGCTTTTGACTGATGATATGAAAACCAGGCTCCCTCAAATAGTAGAACTGGATGGCACCCCTTTGTCCATGTAATAGAGAGCTTATATTAACAACTAATTCTACAATTTTCTATAAATATGCAAATATTTTATTGCCTTTTACAACGCTTCTTACTAATTATATGTCTATAAGTTATACACTGCTCAATCCTGTCGCATGATATACTGTCTAGCATCTTTTTACCAAAAACCACGATGTCTCTATGGATTCGCACAAAAAAAACCTACGATTAATTATGATAGGACTTGCCTTACTCTGCACATTCATTCAGTGCACCTCCGATGACCCCGAAGTTCAAACCAAACAGTGTGATTGTGAAGGCGCCACAGTAGCCGAAGAAGTCAAAGATGTAGAAGCGGTTGTAGTTTATATGCAAGGCGGCTCTCCCGGAGCTAGTCAGCGCCCCGATTGGTACGTGCTAAGCACAGATCCAGCGGATTTTGAGAGAAGTAGTCACGCAGCCGGTCCCAATATATTGGTGCCTTGCGACTCGCTATCTACCGAATTCAAAAAACAAGGTGCGAGGGTGCTGATATCATACAAGCGTAAAGATTGCTATGGTGCAATTACGCAGCCAACTTTTCGCGGCAACTATGGTTATTTCATTGATTTAACCGAAATTAAGGCTTAATCAGGTAATTAGTATTATAGTTTGAATATACCTTTTGCAATCATTTTTTTTTCAACTTTTTTGAATGGTACGTGCCCTTTCAGGTAATCAGCGACCATTCGCTTACCTCAATAATCTGTATTTCTAAAACCAATAACGACACAATGCTATGAAACGCTTCATCATTACCTCTCTTGCAAGTCTCATTGGATTGCTAGCCTGCGTAGATTCTCCTGATGTTAGAGAAAAATGCGTAAAAGGAAAATTTTTAGGTACTGTACCTTATTGCTTAGGAAATGTGATTCAAATCTTGGATGGTACCGACTCTGGTAAAACCTGGACAAGCGACGGACGAGTTTATGAAAATTGCTTTGCTGCGAGTCTTGATTCTGTTTATGCAAAAAGCGCTTCTGATCCATTCAATTTGAAGCAAGATTCTATTTTCTATTTTACATATCGTGAAGGAGGATATCCTAGAAAAGAGTATGTCGCTTGTCAACCAGAATCATTTATTACAATAACTCAAACTTATCTTAATTCTTGCCTCGAAGAAAATTCTAAATAAATGTTCCACGTCTAAACCTATTTGCTATGAAGAAAGTGTATTGTCTTTTTTCCCTGAGGGTCATTATTGCTTCAATTTTAGCATTTTCCCTATTACCGACTGCCAAGGCCCAAATTGTTACCCGTTATTTGGGTTCCGGCACAATTGAAAAATTTGGTATCAAAGAACTAATCGCAACCGATCAATTGCCAACATTCCGACTCCCCGATGTAGACTTCAGTGCTCTTTTGAAAGAAGATTCAATAAACAGTTTACGAGGCAAGCCGATGCGTTTTGGCAAAGCGTTTCAGGTCAATGTTGACGTGATGGCAGCCGGAAAACAATTCCGCTCGTCAGACTCAATAACAACAGTTTATGCTATCACCTCTCAACGAGCAACCAGTATCAACCTCACTTTTGATCGTTTTAAATTGGCAAAGGGTACCAATTTATACATTTATACAACTGATAAGAGAATCCTATACGGACCGGTTACAGCTGAACATAACCCTGATTCTCAAAAGTTTTGGACAGACGTTCTACCAGGTACTGGAATTGTCATTCAGGTTACAGCTCCTGCGACTGGTGTCCAATTCAACGAACTTCATATTGCTACGGCGATTCACGGCTATACAACTGCATTTCTTGGATATGGATCAGGGGCTTGGTGTGAACGTGATATAGCTTGTGCCGAAGGAGCAAATTGGAGAGATGAAGGAAATTCTGTGGCCCGCGTATTGTTAAACGACGCTCAAAGTTATTGTTCAGGGGCATTAATTAATAATACCTGCCAAAATCTCAGACCCTTTTTCCTAACCGCCTTCCATTGTGTGGATTCAGATCGGAATTCAGATGCTTCGGTAGCAGAAAGAGGTCAGGTCGATCAATGGGTGTTTCTATTTAAGTACGAGAGTCCTTCTTGTGGCGGTCCAGAACCATCGGCTTTTTCTACGATTTCATATAATAGTGCAACTTACAGGTCTGGCTTTTGGCAGTCAGATTTTGCACTCGTAGAGCTTGATCAAAGGCCCCAAAATGGGGAACCGTTCACTTATGCAGGATGGTCAAGGAGTACTACTGCGGCCACTTCCGGCGTAGCTATTCATCATCCTCAAGGTGATGTTAAGAAAATTTCAGTTGAACAAAATGCCTTGACAAACGTTGCAGTAGCTACCAATTGGGGACTTCCGCTGCTACATCCTGCAAACACACACTGGCAGGCAATTTTCGAAACCGGCACTGTGGAGCATGGCTCATCTGGTTCCCCGATATTCAATCAGAATAGTCAAATCGTGGGTCAATTACATGGAGACTTTACGAATACAGATAATAACTATTGCGGTAGTCGGCGTGGGCATTACGGTAGGTTTGATGTGTCCTGGAATGGCGGTGGAACAAATGACACACGGTTAAGTAATTGGCTTGATCCAACAGGCACCGGCGCGACAACATTGGCTCAGATGGCTATGCCGAGTATTTCCGGACCTGCACTGCTTTGCACTACCGGCACTTATACTTTAACTAATGTACCTGCAGGAGTTCCCGTTAGTTGGTCGGTTTCAACACCCTCCGGTGTTTCACCAACATCAGGTAGCGGGACTGTTGCAAATCTTACTAGAATTAACGCCGAAGATGTGACGATCACCTTTACCATTGGATGTAATGGTGGCGGTACAGTCTCACGCCGGATATTGGTTGGCCCCCCTCAATTCGGTGGTTTTTTGGTTAATGGTCAATCTACGTCAAATGGAACAGGGTGCACGAACAGCTACATTCCAATTGCAGCGGTGCCAAACGACCCTTCTGCTTCATATAATTGGTCTCAAAGCGATCCAAACGGCTTTATCGCTAATGCAAGCCAATCGAGTACTGCTTTCACTGCGTATAACTCTAATTGTTACTACTTAGATGTAAATATTTATAATAGTTGTGGTGCAACGAATCAAACATTGACCATATGTACGAATAACTGTTTCGCTAAGTACACAGTGTTTCCGAACCCTGCAAAAGACTATATTACGATTGAATTTGATCATATCGAACGTGCAGAGTCCTTGCCGGATGAAATCGTTCTAATGTCCGAAAAATCAACTAAAAACGTTAAAAGCGTTAATGTTCAAAGCCTTTATAAGAGCAACGGCCTCAAAAATGGCAAGCAGGTAGAAATCGATGCAAAAGCGTTACCTCGCGGTACCTATTACCTCCATATCAAAAATAGTAGGCTGAAAGAGAACAAGGTAGATATCATCCGGATACTGTTAGAATAATTCTCAAAAAGATGAAATGCAAAACGCCCGGCGATTTGTCGGGCGCTTTGCATTTATGGTTGCAACTATTTCTTCGGCCAAAAGTAAAATAGAAATTTAAATCAGGTGCTTTTGATTTCCGGACTGATGAAATATTGGGCTTACAAGACTCTCTTTTGACCCATTGCTTCCAGGTAACGGTAGACCGTCGAGCGTCCTACGCCAATGATACCGGCAATTTCTTCGGCGGATTTTTTTTCTTTGTAGAGCATCACTGCTGTTTGGGCTTTCTTAATAGCTTCCAGGCTCAGCCCTTTCTTTTTTCCACCCATGCGGCCGCGCGCACGTGCAGATGAAAGCCCTGCCTTCGTACGCTCCCGAATGATATCCCG
>NZ_JBHYGF010000361.1:0-4305 GCF_051859145.1 Dyadobacter sp. | reverse complement strand
GGTCTGGAGGCGCCAACTGGATGTCTATGTAGCCGAGCCCGAAAAGCCGGAAGTAAAACTGGGAGCTGGCCGTACCCCTGTAATTTTGCAAACTGGTAAAGGGCATGCAATTGCCTGGCAACAGGATGGAGCTATTCGGTTTCGCAGCGCTAACGGGCAAAAAACCGTTTCGATAGGTAAGGGTCAATATCCCAAGCTTGCCCTGATGGCTGATAAAAAAACCTCACTTTGTGTTTTTGAACGTGATGGACAGATTTTGGTGAAACCGATTGTATTGTAAATTTTGATAGTAGAGAATACTATGGCATACTTATTGAGCAGTATTCCATTATAAATTTAACCACCGAGAACAATGAAAAAATTACTTGCCTTAATGGTAGCAATTCTTTTTTCCTTTAGTGTATATGCACAGGATAAAGAAAAGAAAATGGATAAGATGCATGCATCTATGAAAGATTGCGTAATGATGCACGATGGAAAGATGATGGTTATGAAAGGCGGTGAGATGACTGCGATGACCGAAGATATGACGTTGAAAAACGGAACAATGATTATGAAAGACGGCACCGTAATGATGAAAGACGGTACCAATAAGCCCCTTAAAGAAGGAGAAATGGTCGATATGGACGGAAAAATGGGAAAAATGGATAAGATGGACATGGACATGAAAAAACACAAGCCCAAAAAATCGGGTACTAAGTAAAGGCCTGTTCTTCTAAATATAAAATGCCCTGTTAAACACTTACTTATGTGTATATAACGGGGCATTTTTTGCAATCCTGCTCATGATTTTGTGGCTATCACCAAATTTGCAGATAGAATCACAATGTTTTCTGAGTTCAGAAAATAAAATGTATTTGAATAAAACATTGTTGCTTTTAACAAAGGGACGTGACAATTGCAGGCACACATCCTTTTCGCGGTGGTCTGGTACGATCAGATAAAATGTCTCATCCCCACTTGCTATAGTATATGACAAATCCGTCAACCGTAAAATCCCGGAGTATATAGAAGTGCTTTTCTCCACTTCAAAGGCTGCCATCACCTTGCCTGTTCCCTTTTCAAACCAGAGTACATCAATTAATTTTATAGTACTTCGAGTTTCGATATCACAATTTATTTGAGGAAAGTTGCCTTGGCATAAAAAAGAAAATTTATGACCATCAAAGCTTCTTGATTGATCATTAGTTGCCGGAAAAGCGTCGTAGCCCAATGCTTGTCCAATTTTAAGGAGATGATACTGCATTTCTGTATGCAAATTGTCGTCCTGACGTTCTGCTAGAAGCTGGGATTGCCGCTTTTCAATGAGTTTTTCCAGTTTTTGACGTTCTTCCGCTGAAAAATACCCTTCCATCCCCAAGCTCATCTTCTGGGTACCAATCTCAAATAATAATCCTGAGAATGCTCCTAAGTCTGTTGACAGTTCACGACAGTACTCCTTATTTGCTTTAAGTATAACCTCGCGAATTTTAAGGAATTCAGACCATGACCCGAGCTTTTTTTTATCTTTATACAGATAATTAAATCCATTTAGGATGGCAGTATTAAAGGGTGGGATAAGTGTAGGATGTAAAAAATATAGAATATTAGCGACAGAAGGACCTAACCCCTTAATTTTTAGTGCATCTAAACGAATAATCTCCCGAAGTAATTGCTCCTCTTTGGTCGCAATCAGGCAGTTTTCCAAAAACTGGCCAAAAGCCTTTTTATTAGCCTGATTCTCGTAGATATCTGGTATCCTGAGTTTAGGCTTCCAATAGAATGGATGTGAAGCTCCTTCGAAAACCTGCTTTTGCTCAGTAATGCAGTTTAAAACAAATTCAAGCGAGGATTCCCGAAAATCGTTTGGAAATTTCCCTTGTTTGATGTCTGCCACTATTTGCTGTACACCCCGACGTATAGAACGGAATGCCTTCAAACGTTCTTCATTGTTTATGAACCAGGTCTGATAGACCGATTCTGGATCAGTTTTATATTGATTAATAATGTCGATCATGTATATGTCTTCTCACGGCAGTTCAAGTGTTATGCAAATTAAGGTTTGATAAGCTGGCAATCAAATATTCTGCTTGAAAGCACCACCTTTGTAGTGACAAAGCCCTAAGCTAGATTCATCTTTAAAAAAGCGGAAAGATTATTATACAGATTAGCATGGCCAGCAGCGAGCTAAGGTGGGGGCTTTTTCTCCCATTTGTGTTTTATCCAGCGTACGCGGAAACGGTCGTTAAATGAACACTTGTATAGACCAGGTTTATTTGCAAAATTATTTCACAATCGAATTGCAAATGATGTTTTTGCTTCAAGAAGCTGGCTCAGCGACTAGGTTAAAATGTAATTGTATGCACTAGCGTGTTAGAAGCATTCAGATTTTCACTTTTGAAAAAACATACATTGTTTCGGTTGCGATCTGTTTGCAGCGTTCATCATATTTGGCTGTCTCCTGCGCGCTGCCATCAAAGGCTTTCGGGTCATCATAAGGAACAGCAACCCTGGCAGCTGCTCCTTTTACTACAGGGCAAGCTTCATCAGCCTGCGAACAGGTCATGATAGCGCAAAAATTACTTTGAGGGTTGCTAACGTCATCATACTTCTTTGAAAATGCCTTCATAGGTTCAGTATCCGGTCCGTAGCTTACATGATAGACCGGGTTTTTGCCTTCTGATGTTTTCGTTACATCAAAACCGGCCCGCTTGCAAGCAGCAACTGCCCGCTCATTGAATGCACTGGCCTCAGTGCCACCAGAGTATGTTTTAACATTAGGAATATCGTAATATGCAGCAGCGGTAGCAGCCCAAATTTGGCCGAAATGACTGCGGCGGGAATTGTGCGTACAGATGTATGTGAGCTGCACTGGCTGGCCAGCTTTGACCTGCTTTTGGATAAATACAGCGATTTTGTCAAGCTCTTCTCTTCGGTCTTCTGGAATTTTTGAGAAGTCGTCTTCAATCGTGTTGATGTAGGAAGAGAGCTTTGGGTTTAGTGCTTTTTTGTTGTCTAAGTTGCTAGCTGGCATGATTGCGGCAGTGGTAAAAACGGTTATCAGTAATAGATTAATCAAGTTCATATTTATCAGGTAAGTTGTAGCCAATCGTAAAGATACGATAGAATTTAGCAGACAAAAAATATTTATCGTAATATTGCAATTAATAGAATGCTATCTATATTTGCAGCATGGGAGTAACTAAAACCGAAATATTCACAGAGCAGCAGAACCGTATCGCGGATCTGGCAAAGGCATTTTCGCACCCGGCCAGGGTTGCGATTCTGCAACTACTGGTTGCCAGAAAATCATGCGTTTGCGGTGATTTAGTGGATGAGCTCGAATTAGCCCAGGCGACCGTATCCCAGCATTTGAAGGAGCTCAAAAGGATCGGCATTATTCACGGTGAAATCAATCCACCAAGGGTATGTTATTGCATTAACCCGGTCGTGTGGTCAGAAGCGCAGAAAACATTTGGCTTACTGCTGGATACATTTGCCCTTACTGAATCCTGCTGCAATTAGCAGGACATTTTTTTGAACATATCAATCGTAATAATACATTTAACCAATAAGAACCATGAGCCAATTGAATCCGATGAGCTGGGGTGATTTCAAAAATACCCTTAAACAAAATCCAGATCTGCACCTGCAATTCCGATATGAAGAAGGCAAGTTTGTAGACAGCTCTTACCACATTACCGAGATTAAACAAGCACCCATCGTTTCGGTTGATTGCGGCGGGGTTATGAACAGCTGGACAGAAGTGATCGTGCAGCTTTGGGAACCCTCAGAGAAAGAAGTAGACCGTTCAATGAAAGTTGACAAAGCGCTGAAAATTGTTGACCTGGTTGAAAAATCCCTTCCCCTGAACCCCAATGCAACCGTTAAAATTGAGTTCGGCAATTCCAAGTTTGATACACGCCAGATGTACCCCGGAGAGTTTGCTTCCGATGGTGAAACATTCACTGTTAACCTGGTCCCGGACTTCACCCAATGCAAAGCACTTACCCGTAACCAAAGCTGCGGCACGTCGCCCGCCGAAGCATCGTGCTGCGCACCTTCGCCTGTTAAACAGGAACTGGAACTGGTCACCTCTGATGGTGACAGCTGCAAGCCTGGCTCTGGGTGCTGCTAATCAAAACAACCAGCTATGAAACTACAAATTGATAAAGCAGGGCCAGCAGACAGAGAACTAGTAACCAGCCTGCTGAAAGAAGCAGACCTTCTTACTGATGACTTGCCTACTGGTTTAGAACATTTCATTTTAGCCAGAAACGAAGGAGCACTTGTTGGTGTCGCCGGAATGGAGCTGTTTGAACAAGT
>NZ_JBHYGF010000360.1:0-4316 GCF_051859145.1 Dyadobacter sp. | reverse complement strand
CAACCTCGGCACAGGAGCGACAGAAATCTTCCACGCCGTACTGCAAGACGGGATTGACGTAGCCCATTAAAAGCACAGGAACGGTGATCTTCTCGCGCATGTTTTTGAGCTGTTCAAAAAGTACCTTCACAGACATACCATTTTCCAGCGCCTGATCATTGCTTCTTTGAATTGTCTCTCCATCAGCAACCGGATCGGAATAAGGCATTCCTATCTCAACCAGATCGGCGCCTCCGTCCTGCAACGCCTGCAAAACGCGCATAGTATCGTTCAGTTCAGGGAAGCCCGCTGTAAAATATACATTCAACAGTCCCTCACCATTTGGCTGTCCCTGCTGAAAAAGTGTTGTAATCCGGTTCATTCTTTTACCCAGTAATCTACTACCAATACTTTGTCCAGATGTGGCCCTAAAACTTTACCAAAAGCTTTATGATCAGGATGAGGAAGATATACTTCACGACCTGCCTCACTGTCAAATGTTACAAAAAACACGTGCGTAAAACCTTGTGACAAACCTTCCGGGCTGTTATTGGTACCCCACTCCAAGCCCTTGATCTCTTTGATTTTGGAAGGAAGCGCCCTGAATGCATCTTCAACTTCTTTTACCTGGGCAGGAGTTGCTGAATCTTTGAATTTGAAGAGAACAACGTGACGTAGCATTTTCTTGGAAGTTGTAGTTTGTGCGGAAACGAATGTAGCAGATCCGATGAGGAACATGCATGCGAATAAAACCTGCTTGAAATTCATTGTTTTGAGTTTAGATATTAAAAATGGTAATGCATTTGGCTACGCAGAGCAGTTGAGGCACTCACCTTCGTCACTGAATTTCAGGCGGTCAAATTCTCCCAGCTTTTCTTTTAGTCCGAGTACTTCGTCTTCAAAATCACATCTTTCAAACAAAGACAACTCTCCGGAATTAATTTTCTCTTCCAACTCCTTAATTTTCAACCTTAAATCAAAAACTTCGGGTAGTGTTAATGTAGCCATAGGTGTTATATTTAGGTGAGATCAATCGATGTATTTCATATAAGTAGCCATATCCTTATCTCCCCTACCGGAAAGATTAAGTACGACGGTTTCATTCTTTGTAGCGCCCAGCCTTCCCAGAATAGCCAGCGCATGCGATGATTCCAGCGCGGGGATAATGCCTTCCAGGCGGGTTAATTCAAATGCAGCCTGCACCGCTTCCTCGTCCGTAGCCGACAAGAATGTTCCTCTGCCGCTGTCGTAAAGATATGCATGCTGCGGTCCGATGCCCGGATAATCAAGGCCGGCTGAGATGGAAAATGGCTCCACTACCTGACCATCTTCGGTTTGCATTAAAATGGTCCTGCTACCATGCAGCACACCCGGCTTGCCCAGCGCAGTTGTAGCTGCGGAATGCCCGGAAGATAAGCCTAGTCCCGCAGCTTCTGCTGCCACAAGCCTAACGTTTTCATCGCTGAGGAAATGATAGAATGCACCGGCCGCATTGCTGCCGCCACCCACGCAGGCAACCACGTAATCAGGGGTTTCTTTGCCGATATGTGATTTCAACTGCCATTTGATTTCCTCCGAAATGATAGACTGGAAACGTGCTACCATATCAGGATATGGGTGGGGACCTACAACAGAACCGATGATATAATGCGTATCTACGGGATTATTGATCCAGTGGCGCATTGCTTCATTGGTAGCATCTTTCAGGGTTCTGGAACCACAGGTGGCTGGTCTTACCTCAGCCCCCAGCATTTTCATGCGCGCAACATTCGGTGCCTGGCGCTCGATATCGAGCTCGCCCATGTACACAATGCATTCCAGATCCATTAAGGCGCATACAGTGGCAGTAGCTACACCATGCTGTCCTGCGCCTGTTTCAGCGACAATGCGCTTTTTCCCAAGTCGCTGCGCCATTAATATCTGACCAATGGTATTGTTAACCTTATGCGCGCCGGTGTGGCAAAGGTCTTCCCTTTTCAGAAATATGTTGGTCTGATACTTTTCCGAAAGTCGGTTAGCTCTGTACAGTGGTGTCGGCCGGCCTACATAGTCGCGCAGTAAATCACTGTATGCTTTCTGGAAGGAAGGATCATCAATAATCTGTAAATAATTTTCCCGCAATTCCTGTACGTTGGGGTATAGCATCTCAGGAATGAATGCACCTCCGAACGTCCCGTAATAACCATATTTATCTACCTGATAAGATGTCTTTTCTGCTATATCTTCCATAAGAATTTAGGCTTCTGCTTCCTCTTTTTCTTTTATCCGGATCAGATCAAATAATTCCTGCAATTTGGAGATGTCTTTGATACCTGGCTCTGTTTCGAATTTGCTGTTTACGTCAATGCCATAAATGGGCAGTGTTTTTGACAACTCAATGATCTCTTCGATGTTGTCCAGGCCGATACCTCCGCTGAGGAAAAACGGCTTTTCGTTATCGTATTTTTTTAGCAGGTTCCAGTCAAACGAAGTTCCGTTTCCACCCGGATTTGCACCAGCAGTATCAAACAGGAAAAGATCGCAGAATGATTTGTAATTATTGAGCATTGCAAAGTTGAACTGCGCATTGATCGAAAAAGCTTTGATCACGCTCACTCCCTTTTGACGAATGCTGCGGCAAATGTCGGGCATTTCGTTACCATGAAGCTGCGCGTATTGGAGATCGTACTTTTTGACCATATTCAAAATGTGGCCCGGGCTGGCATTCACAAAAACGCCTACTTTTTTAATGCTTTGAGGAATGCTCCTGATATATTCTTCACTAATTTCTTCACCAACAAAGCGGGGGGATTTTTCGTAAAAGATGAATCCGATAAAGTTAGGTTTAAGGGCGACCACCTCTTCGATGTTGCTTTGCTGACGCAATCCGCAAACTTTAATTTTCATAGAAACAGGGGATTTAAATTGCTATGTTGAGTTATATCCTTTTGTAAATCAGCTAGTGCGGCGCCAGGATTTACTGTTTTCATAAACGTTTCTCCTATCAGGAAACCTTTATATCCGTTCTGGTATAATCTGATAATCGTTTCTGCATCCTTCAAACCGCTCTCTGAAATCTTAACAAAAGAATCCGGGATTAGGCTGCTTAACGCCACAGATGTCTCAATAGCTGTTTCGAATGTCTTCAAATTACGGTTGTTCACTCCTACGATATCGACGCTGTCATTTAGCGTTTCCAGCAGCTCTTCTTCATTATGAACCTCCAACAACACGTCAAGCCCAAGTTCATGCGCCCTGTGGCTTAAAAAAGCGACTGCCTGAGGAGTGAGACAGGCGGCGATCAACAGGATTACATCAGCACCAATTGCTTTTGCCTCAAAAAGCTGGTATTCATCTACAATGAAATCCTTACGCAGCATTGGAATAGATGGATTGGCTTCCCGTGCTTTGCGGAAATCGTTGAAAGATCCGCCGAAAAAATCTGTGTCAGTCAAAACAGAAAGTGCCACAGCGCCTGCATTGACGTAGTCACGCGTAACAACTTCTGGACTTACCTGATCATTGATAATGCCCTTAGATGGAGATTTCCGCTTAAATTCAGATATGATTTGCGGATTTGTTGCCGCTCTTAAAGCTTTCGCCAGCGAATGGGTGGATTTAGAGAAATAAATCTCCTTTTCAAGATCAGAAAAGGACTTCTCTTTCTTTGATTCGAGTACTTCGATCTTTTTACGGGCAATTATTTTCTCTAATATATTCATCTAAGGGCCTGATAACTTCTACTTTATATTTAAAACCAGCTGTTGCTAAGCTTCAACCAGTTTTTTAAAACTATATAACGCCTTTTTACTCTCCAAAGATTCACGGGCGGCAGCCACAGCGTCAATCAGCGCTAGGTCTGGGTTGGCGCAATGCAAGGCTAATGCTGCATTCGCGATTACCGCCTGCTTTTGAGAAGACGTCGCATTATCATTCAAAACATTCATGAAAATCTCAGCAGATTCCTTGACAGTCTGGCCACCGGACAAATCCTGTGCGCGCAATGTTTGTAGCCCTAAATCAGAGGGGGAAAGGATCTGCTCATATTGAGCGGTAATGACTTTAAAAGAGCCTGTTAATGACACTTCGTCGTATCCGTCTAACGCGTGAAGAACTAAAAATTTCTTATCCGTTTGTTGGTAAAGATAAGCAAAAAGCCGTGCTAATTCAAGACTAAACACCCCTACAAGCTGTTTTTTGGGAGATACCGGATTGACCATCGGACCCAGCATATTGAAGAAAGTTTTGATCCCAAGTTCGCGGCGGATAGGCGCTACGTTTTTCATTGCAGGATGGAAAAGAGGAGCATGCAAGAAGCAAACACCAGCCTCAGATATCTTTCTTTCGAGGTAGTCTTT
>NZ_JBHYGF010000359.1:0-4320 GCF_051859145.1 Dyadobacter sp. | reverse complement strand
CCACTATTCGTATCCGCGGCTCGGGTTCTGTTAATGCCAGTAACGATCCGCTTTACGTAGTGGACGGATTTCCTACCGACAACCTCAACTCCATTAACCCAAACGATATTGAATCCATTGAAATCCTGAAAGATGCTTCTGCCACTGCCATTTACGGTTCCAGGGGATCCAATGGGGTTGTAATGGTCACAACCAAACATGGAAAAGCCGGAAAGACGGTCGTGAGCTATGAAGGATACTACGGGGTACAATCGGTGCGCCGCAAGATACCTTTGCTAAATGGACAACAGTTTGCCGAGTTTGTAAACGACGCACAGGTTAACAATGGAGGTAAACCCTATTTTGACGGTTCCAGTGCCGATCGCCCATTACCCTCCGCAATTGGTGAGGGAACAGACTGGCAGGAAGCGATACTTCAGAACGCCCCTATCCAGAACCACCAGCTGGGCATTTCCGGCGGCTCTGATAAATCGCGCTATGCGATCTCTTTCGGGTACTACGATCAGGACGGTATTATCAAGAATTCGGGCTTCAAGCGCTACACCTTACGCTCGAATATCGATTCGGATATTTCCTCGCGCATTAAGGTAGGACTTACCTTCCAGGGTGCCTATACGGAGAGTAACGATGCGCAAACAGAACCCACCAACAACCTCGCCTATACGGGCGTGATCAGCGCGGCACTTAATTATTCGCCTACTTTCAAACAGTATAATGAAGACGGTACTTATTATAAAAACCAGGGTCAACTAAACGGTCTTGGCGCCGACAATCCGCTGGCATTGTTGAATGAGTTTACCAACAAAACTTCCGCGATCAGGTTACTTGCCAACTCTTTTGTTAACATCAAAATCATGGAAGGGCTGAACCTGCGTAGCAGCATCGGGGCCGACATTAATACTTCCCGCCTCAACTACTACGTCACCAGAAATGCACTGGTGGGCGCCAGCGTACAGGGAAGCGCGGCGATCACCAGTACGCAGCGACTCAACTGGCTTAATGAAAATACATTAAACTATACGAAAAATTTCAACCCTAAAAATTCATTCAGTGCGCTGATCGGTTATACAATCCAGGAAATCAAAGCAGAGAATTCCGTGGCAAGAGCGAATACGTTTTCTGACGATTTCGCAGAATACAACAACCTCGGCGCAGGATCTACCCTGATCGCACCTTCGTCCACAGCCAGTGAATGGGCGCTCATCTCCTACCTGGCGCGTGTCAATTACGGGTTTGATGACCGTTTCTTACTAACATTAACAGGCCGGCGCGACGGTTCATCCAGATTCGGACCCAACCGCAAGCAGGGCTTTTTCCCATCGGGCGCATTGGCCTGGAAGCTGCATAAAGAGAGCTGGTTCAGCAACATTCCGGCGGTTACCGAGGCGAAACTTCGCACCAGCTACGGATTATCGGGAAACCAGGAGATTGGTAATTACAGATATCTGGCCAACATCAGCGCTGCGCCTTACGTGATCGGCGGCGTGCTCAACACAGGTTCGGCCACGGCCGGTATCGCCAATCCAGATTTGAGATGGGAGAAAAACGCGCAATTCGACATTGGTCTGGATCTGGGTCTGTTCCGTAACCGGATTACACTTTCAGCCGATTATTATTACAAAAAGACCTCTGACCTGCTTTTCGAAGTTGGTGTCCCTACTTCCTCCGGATTCTCTACCACTCTGAAAAACATTGGTAGCGTACAGAATAAAGGTTTGGAGTTGGCGCTTAATACCGTCAATATTGACAAAGATGGTTTCAGATGGAGTTCTGAGTTCAATATCACATTCAACCGCAACAAGATCCTGACTCTCGACGGTCGCCAGGAATTCCGGACCGGCTCGGATGCGACGATCTCTAACACAGCCCAAAACCCGATCCTGCTCCGCGTGGGAACCGAGTTGGGTAACTACTATGGGCTGGTCATGGAAGGCATTTTCCAAAACCAATCGGAGATAGACAATTCAGCACAGAAAACCGCCAAGCCGGGTGACATCCGCTACCTGGACCGCGATGGCAATGGTGCGATTAACGATAATGACCGGGATATCCTGGGCAGCGCCAATCCTGATTTCTTCGGAGGGATCAACAACACGGTTTCTTACAAAGGTTTTGAGTTCAATATGTTCGTGCAAGGCTCTTATGGTAACGAAATCCTGAACTACGGTTCGTTCGATCAGATGAATTTCACAGGTGGAAATAATCAGTCGGCGCGCGTACTGGACCGCTGGACGCCTACCAACCCGAGCAACACCATTCCCCGTGCCAATGCGGCGGGAGGCTCGCGTTTGCTATCGACGCTGCATGTGGAAGACGGTTCGTATCTGCGGTTCAAGAACATTTCGCTAGGCTATAACCTGCCTTCGCAATGGCGCAGCAAACTGCGTTCTCAGCAGGCTAAGATCTATGTAGCTGCACAAAACCTTTTCACCCTGACCAAATACACGGGTTACGATCCCGAGGTAAACCGCTACGGAAGTTCTTCGCTGAGCCAGGGCATCGATTACGGCGGATATCCTGCTTCCAAAACCATTCTTGTAGGACTGAACCTGACATTTTAAAATATAAAATCCATGAAACGTTACCTCATATATATGCTTCCGGCGCTGCTGACCATGTCCTGCGAAAGCAAGCTCGACCTGACGCCCGTCACCAACCTGACAAACGCTACCTATTATAAAACCGCCGAAGACGCAAAAGCTGCATTGGGTGCCTGCTACGCAGCCATCGGAAACCTCGACCCATTTGCCGATCTGGTAACGACCGACGATGCGATCCCTTTCCTTACCGGCGCTGCTGACAGGCCGCAGCTCTGGCGTTACGAGATCACGACGGCCAACACATTTATAGCCCAGTATGCCGGAGGCTTCCGGGGCATTAACCGGTCCAACATTGTGATCGACAGGCTTCCCGGCATTACTATGGACGAAACATTGAAAACCCGCTACATTGCCGAAGCGCGTTTCCTGCGGGCGTTGCATTATTTCAACCTGGTAAGATGGTATGGCGGCGTGCCGATCGTGACGTCCGAAACTGCCTCACTGGAAGGTTTGGAGGTGGAAAAAGCTTCGGTGGAAGAAGTGTATAAAGTAATTATTGATGACCTCACTGCTGCTGAAAGTGTGCTTCCCGCTACTTATCCGGCCAGCGATGTGGGCCGGGTTACAAAGGGTGCCGCCATGGGGATTCTTGCCAAAGTATATATTACCATGGCAGGTACCAACCGCCAGTCTCCCTACTGGGCGCAGGCAGTTGCCAAGCTCAAACAGGTGATCGATTCCGGGGTTTACGACCTTTACGCCAACTTTGCTGATGCATTTGCGCTGACGGCCAGGGGCGGGAAAGAAAATGTATTTGAAGTTCAGTACCTGACGGATGTGCGCGGGCACGGTCAGGGAAGAGGTTATGGCGTGCGGGGTGCGCTTATTTACCCGAGCGGCGGCAGTGGGATTGCGCGGCCAACCAAGAGTTTGTTTGATCTTTATTCAGAACAGGACGCCAGAAAACCGGTTACATTTTTAACATCTTATACCTACAACGGGACTACTACCCAGCTGTCCATCACCGATCCGGACTTTACTAAAGCAGTTTCATTTCAAAAATTATGGGATAAAACAGCTAAAACGAGCGGCGGTGAAGGCACCAGCATCCCCATTCTCCGCTACTCCGACCTGCTGCTGCTTTATGCAGAAGCATTGAACGAAGTGAACAATGGACCTACTCCCGAAGCTTATGCTGCATTGAACAAGGTTCGGACGAGGGCAAAACTGGCGGCATTAGCCGGCCTGACCTACCAGTCATTCAAAGAAGCTGTGTGGCTGGAACGACGCCTGGAACTGACCTTCGAAAACCACCGTCGTTTTGATCTGCTGCGCACCGGCAGGCTCATCGAAGCTGTAAAAGCGGAAACAACCTTCAACCGAAACCCTAAGATCCAGCCATTCCACGTACTCTTCCCCTTCCCGCAAGCCGACACGGATGCAAATCCGAAACTGAAACAAAATGAAGGTTACTAAGCTCTATCATCTATGAAAAACTGTTTGATAACCTTATGGATTTGCGCGCTGGCGGCTGCGTTTTCGGGGATGGTTTTTCCGGAAACAAATACCCTCGGTGGCGCGGCCGACATCCCGATCCGGAAAATCGCTTCGGGCAAGATCATCCACCGTTTTCACGATACCTCGCCCATTAGTCCGTCGGGCAAATACATTGCCTTGTTCCGCATCCCTTTCGAAGACCATTATCCCGAAGCAGGTGACGTAGGCGAGGTGGTTTTGATCGACATGGCGACTGGAAAAGAAACCGTCATCGAGCGTTCTT
>NZ_JBHYGF010000358.1:0-4356 GCF_051859145.1 Dyadobacter sp. | reverse complement strand
CAAAGGCTTTATCCAGATCGTCAAAATCTTCATCAATCCGATCATATTCCTGACGATTACGCTCGGCATTATCGGAATGGGCGACTTGAAAAAAGTGGGTAAAGTGGGAGCCAAGGCGCTCATCTACTTTGAGGTTGTTACAACGCTCGCCCTGGTTGTTGGTGTGGTAGTTGCCAATATTATCCAGCCGGGAAAGGGAGTTGTTACCAGCAACTTGCAAAAAGGGGATATTTCGGTATATGCGAATAAGGTCGGCGATTTCAGTTGGCTGCAATTCTTTCTGGACAACGTTACCTTACAGGTTTTGCTGTTTTCGCTTGTTCTGGGGACTGTGCTGAGCAAGTATTCAGGAAAGGATAAGGTTATTCACTGGCTGAATTTTGTGTCCAAATACGTGTTCCGTGCATTGCACCTGGTGATGATTTTCGCCCCGATCGGCGCATTCGGCGGAATGGCGTATACGATCGGGAAATATGGAATTGATACACTGCTGCCGCTTGCCAAGTTAATGGGAACCGTTTATGCCACCATGGCGATATTCATTTTTGGGGTACTCAGCCTGGTTTTGAGAATGTACAAAGTCAATCTATGGTCTTACCTGAAATACATTCGTGAGGAGCTGCTGATTGTGCTTGGTACTTCTTCGTCGGAAGCTGCCTTGCCTTCATTAATGGTGAAACTGGAACGAATGGGCTGTTCGAAACCGGTGGTCGGACTGGTGGTACCGGCAGGTTATTCATTTAACCTCGATGGTACAACAATTTACCTTTCCATGGCGACGATCTTTCTGGCGCAGGTATTCAATGTGCATTTGACTTTCGGACAAATACTCTCGCTGATCGGGATTTTGATGGTTACGTCCAAAGGTGCAGCAGGTGTAACAGGCAGCGGATTTGTGGTACTTGCGTCGACATTGACGGCAATTAAGGTTATTCCGGTCGAGGGACTTGCATTGCTATTAGGCGTAGACCGCTTCATGTCCGAAGCCCGCGCGATTACCAATTTTATCGGAAACGGCGTCGCGACAATCTGGCTGGCGAATAACGAAAAGGAATTTGACCGAGACAAAATGAATTATGCATTTGAGAACATCAGGGAAACGGAGAATGTTGTAACAGATAACCTGAGCGACGCTACCCAGCCTGAGGAGCGGAAGTTGTAGGAATTTTTGTTATTTGTAATGAAGGTATAAAGTTGAAAAGTTATGGATTATAGAACTTTCATAGTTTCTGACCACAAAGTAATGCTGGGCAAACCGGTGATCAAAGGAACACGCTTATCTGTCGAGCTCATTCTGCGCAAGCTGGGAGAAGGCGCAACTATAAATGATTTAACTCAAATGTATCCGGGTTTGAATCAGGAATCTGTTCAGGCAGTACTCCAGTATGCGGCTGAATTGGTTGCGAATGAAGAAAGCCTGGAAACAGCTTCATGATTCTGGCAGACGAAAATATTGATCACAGAATAATTCAGGCTATTCGAGATTCGGGCTGCGATGTATATTCCATTTATGAGTCAAACAGAGGATATGCGGATGAGGAGATCATTGAATTTTCCCGAAATCCGCCGAGGATCATTTTGACAGAAGATAAAGATTTTGGAGAATGGGTGTATGCGCACCATATTTCAGGGATCAGCGTAATTTTTCTCAGGTACCATTTTCTTGAAACGGAATCTATAACTAAGATTTTAACTAAACTTTTAAATGAGCGTGCCAAAGACCTTTATAATCATTTTACAACAATTACTGTCAAGAAAATCAGATCAAGATCTTTTCTGTAAGCACATTGATTTCCATTGAATTAGAATTACCAAGTACATAAACTATGATTGACCAAGAAACAGTACATATACCAACCCGGGCGGGCCGGGTTTTTATTGGGGAAGAATTTGATTTGAAAAGCTGGAATGATGTTCAGCCGTTTTTTGAAAATCTTAAAAACCGTGAGATCAACTCTGCGGAAGATTTGAAACAATGGTTTTCAGACCGCAGCGAAATTGAATCCTACTTATCTGAAAATTTCGCCTGGCGGTATATCCGGCAAACCTGCGATACCGCTAATACCGGACTGATCAATGCATTGCAGTTTTTCATCACAGAAATCCAGCCTAAACTGGCCGAATACGGTAATGCTTTAGATAAAAAAGTGGTAGATAATCCATTCCTGGACGAACTGACGGAGCCCGGATTTGCCATTACATTGCGCGGAATGAAGAAAGCGATCGAGATTTTCCGTGATGAAAATATCCCGCTGATTACCGAAATGCAGACCGAAGAGCGAAAGTATGGCGCAATAGCAGGCGCTATGACGGTTACACTTGACGGTGAGGAAATGACTCTGCAAAAAGCCGCTGACCGACTGCAGTCCACAAATCGCGCAATTCGGGAGGAAGCCTGGCGGGCTATCAGTGAGCGACGTTACCAAGACCATGATAAGCTCGACGAACTGCTGAATTCGCTGATTACGCTGCGTAACAAAGTCGGTCAGAATGCCGGTTTTGATAACTACCGCGATTATATGTTTGCTGCAATGGGCCGTTTCGATTACACGCCCGAAGATTGCTTCAACTTCCATGATTCAGTCAAAAAAGCGGTGGTACCGCTATTGAATACCATGGCAATTGCCAGAAAAGCGTCGCTGCAGGTGGATTCACTTCGTCCGTGGGATACCAAGGTAGACCCAAAAGGTTTGCCGCCATTGAAACCGTTTGCAACCGGAGAGGAGCTTCTGGACAAAACAATCCGCTGCTTTACCCGTCTTGATCCATTCCTTGGAAATTGCCTGAAAGTAATGAAGGCGATGAACCACCTTGATCTGGAATCGCGGAAAGGAAAAGCGCCGGGAGGTTATAATTATCCGCTTGATGAGATTGGGGTGCCTTTCATTTTTATGAATGCAACTTCGAATCTGCGCGACATGGTTACGCTGCTGCACGAAGGTGGGCACGCGGTGCATTCATTTGTAACCCGTGATCTGTCATTGAATTCATTCAAACATACTCCGTCGGAAGTAGCGGAACTGGCTTCGATGTCCATGGAGCTGATTACAATGGATTTCTGGGATGAATTCTTTGAGAATGAGACAGACCTGAAAAGAGCCAAAATCCAGCATCTTGAATCTATCATCGAAACGCTGCCTTGGGTAGCTACGGTAGACAAATTCCAGCATTGGATGTATGAAAATCCGGCACATACTGCAACAGAACGGCAGGCTGCCTGGGTCAGGATTTATGAGGAATTTACGGACTCAGTAATGGACTGGACCGGACTTGAAAATTTCAAAAAGTATCTGTGGCAACGTCAGCTGCACATCTACGAGGTTCCTTTCTATTATATTGAATACGGAATTGCGCAGCTTGGCGCGATCGGAGTTTGGAAAAATTACCGGGAAAATCCGGAAGCTGGGCTCAAAGGTTACCTCGACGCACTGAAACTGGGTTATACGGCCACAATCGGCGAAATATATCAGGCGGCGAATGTTCCTTTCGATTTTTCGGAGAAGAATATCACCGAGCTGATGCAGTTTGTCAGCAACGAACTGGAAGCCCTAAAAAAATAACAATCCGTTTAGCAACGATTTGGTGGTTATAAAAATGGCCGCTATTTTTGCGCATAATACAATTGAACTGTCAAAGAAATGAAACTATATAGAATTGTTGCGTTTGTAGCTTGTGCGGCGTTGCTTACTTCCTGCGAATACCAGAAGTATAATCATATTGAGCAAAAGGACCTGAATACCGGGAATGAATACGTTTACGGTGTAAGTCCGGACTCATTGCCTCGCCAGATGTCATACAAATACGAGGCGCAGCCTGAGCTTGATACACGTGTAAATAGCATCAGAGCAAAGCTTTACGGTGGAATCACTAATTCTGTAGTGAAACAATAACAGCATTTCTGTCAAATTATATAGAGATATCCCTGTCAGCGCGGGGATATCTTTTTTTTGATCCTGTATTGAATATTTTCAATATCGGTGCTCACGGATAGCCTGTTTGCGGCCGCCCATTCGATAACCGATGTTGCGAGATTTTGAACATTTTTAATTTACTTTACGTATTCGAGGCAAGTAGATCTGGTATCATCAAGAAATAAGTAATTAAAAATACACAAACATGGATATAGCTTTGGTAACCGGCTCGGCTGGATTAATAGGAAGCGAATCGGTTGCTTTTCTGGCTGGCAAATTTGATCTTGTCATCGGTGTTGACAACAACCTGCGTCAATACTTTTTCGGAGCGGATGGAAATACAGAGTGGAACCGTAACCGTATCCAGGAAGCTTTCGGGAATTATAAGCACTATGCAGCAGATATCAGAGAAGTAAGTGAACTGGAGCCGATTTTCAAAGAATAC
>NZ_JBHYGF010000357.1:0-25656 GCF_051859145.1 Dyadobacter sp. | reverse complement strand
CCATCGACGGATATTGCGATCATACTTTGGGCATTCCCAACGCGGAGCTGCATGATTATTTCACACATCTGATGGACAATGTCGACCTGCTGTTTTTCGGTCGGGTTATGTATGAGCTGATGTTTCCTTATTGGTCCGATGTGGCCAAGCACCAAACCGGTACGGCGGACGAAATCCGTTTTGGTGAAAAGATCACGGCCATTGAAAAAGTGGTGATTTCGAAAACATTAGAATCCGCCGACTATAACACACGCATTATCCGCTCGAACCCGGTGGAAGAGCTTCTGAAACTACGGGAACTCCCCGGACAGAAGATTTCGATAGACAGCGTCAGTCTGCTCCCGGAGTTGATTGCGGCAGGGTTAATTGATGAATTTAACATCGTAACACACCCTGTAATTGCCGGAAAAGGCAGGCGGCTGCTCGATACTGATTTGCTCGGCGACCAGCTTGTATTAAAGCTGGTGGATACGATTCAATTTCAAAACGGATGTGTGGCGCATCGTTATGTGCGTGCCTGATCTTTAACGACCATTATGCGGCTGCTTAACTTCTCAACACTTTTACAGGATCTTCCAGCGCCGCTTTTATACTTTGGAAGCTGGTTGTAGCGACTGCAACCAATACGGTCAATACAGCTGTCAAAATAAATGACCAAGGCGAAATGCTGGTCCTGTATGCAAAACCATCCAGCCATTTTCCTGAAAAGTAGTAGGCCACAGGAGCAGCAATGATGAATGCAATTCCAATCAGTCCCAAAAAGTCTTTATAAAATAGGAACACGATACTTGCCGTAGTTCCACCAAGCACTTTGCGCACACCAACTTCTTTTTTCCGCTGTATCGTTGCATATGCGCTTAAACCAACTAGTCCTAAACACGATATGAAGATCGTAAGGAATGCAAAATTCATAAAAAGTGCTTTGAATTGCTTTTGTGACCGATATTGACGATCAAAAAATTCGTCCATAAAAAAGTAGTTAAATGGCCTGTTCGGCATGAAGGCATTCCACTTGTTTTCAATGCGCCTGACCGTTCCCGGCACATCCGCAGATGCGATCTTTATGGATATAAGATTACTATACTCCGGCTCTATTCGCATCGTAAGAGGCTGCACACTTTCCTGCAAAGATTGAAAGTGAAAATCTTCTATAACTCCTATAATTTTCCCTTCACTGCCCGATTGTTTGAATTTTGTCCCAATGGCCATCTTGGGATCGCGATAACCAAATAGCTTAGCAGCCGCTACGTTAATTACCATAGCTTTTGCGCTGTCCGTAGCAAAATCCTTTGAAAATTTCCTGCCGGCCAGCATTTTCAATTTGAATAATGGGATGTAATCAACATCGACCAGAAGTTCGTGCAGGTCAGCTGTTTGGAGTTCTCCACTAGCGTTTTCAATTTGTGTAGTAGCATTTTGATATTTGCTTCCTGGTATGCTGGATGATCTGGATGTCAGGACTGCACCGCTAATGGTAGCCAAAGATCTTTGCAAAATATCCTTATTCGGATCGGCATCTGTATCAATCACAAGAATTTGATCTTTACTAAAACCAAGATCTTTATTTTGCATAAAATTCATCTGGCTGAAAATGATCATTGTTCCTATCATTAATGTAATGGAAATAGCAAACTGACTTGTTACCAGTACTTTTCTTAGAAAAACACCTTTCTTGCTACTTTTAAAACTTCCTTTTAGAACAGACGCAGGTTGAAAAGAAGATAGCACTACTGCCGGGTACATACCGGCCAGTCCTCCTATACAAAAAGATATTGCCAAAAAGCTCGCAATAACTTGAAATTCGTTAATAATACCCTGGCTGACTTCTTTGCCAGCCAGATTATTAAAATGAGGTATTAGAACGGCCGAAAATACAATTGATAGAAAAAATGCGATAAGGCAAGTTAATATAGATTCACAAATGAATTGTTTTGCAATTCGCCACCTGCCTGCGCCTACTACTTTACGCAATCCAACTTCCTTTGCCCGCTCAACCGACCGCGCCGTAGTTAAGTTGACGAAATTGATGCAGGCAATTAGGATTGTGAATATGGCTACTGCCGAGAATATGTATACGTAAGCAGCATTTCCTTTTTCAATTCCTCCTGTATATTCCGAATGAAGATATATGCTTTGTAGCGGTTCCAGCGAGACTTTATATTTAAGCTTCTGCTCGCTCATTATTTTGCCTGCATGTTGTTCAAGAAAGTCAGGGAACTTCGAAGCTAATGACCTGGCTGAGGTCTTTGGTTTTAACAATAAATAAGTCATAGGTTCAAAAGATCCCCACTCGTAATCTGCATCTGGCTTATATCTCTTCATTGTCGATGCTGATAAAAACATATTTGCCTTGATCTGAGAGTTGAGCGGCAGGTCTTCAACAATACCGGTCACATTCGCGACCAAACCTTCTGCATCCAGTAACACAGTTTGCCCGATCGGATCAGTCTCGCCAAAATACTTTTTCGCAGCGGTTTGGGTGAATACAATGCTGAGTGGGTCTTTTAGCGCAGACTGAGCATTGCCGCGGAGCAGCTTAAAATCAAACACTTTGAAAAGGGTTGAATCCGCAAACAGGGTCTTCTCCTCTTGAAATTTTGCATCCCCTTTTCTGACAAGAAAGCTAACCCGGCTTAAACGCACAAAGGTTTCAATTTCAGGAAAGTCTTTTAGCATATTAGGCCCGTAAGCCCAGCTCGATCCTTTATGGGTTGTTTCGCTAACAGTTTCGACATCCGTAATAATCCTGAATATCCGGTCTGATTTCATGTGGAATTTGTCTTAACTTAATTCAAAGCTCACATACAAGCAGATCAGAAAACAGGCGGACATACCTATCGCCAAACCCAGGATATTAATTGCCGAGAATCCCCGATGTTTCCAAAGGTTGCGAGTTGCAATTTTTAGATAATTATTAATCATGACAACATACTTTAAGTCAGGTACAATTGGAAGATAATTTACCTATTCTCCCGTTCTAACTGACTCATAATAAGTTATCGGCCGCTTTGAATAATCTATTGGAATGTATAACCTCACACCTGCGGGATTTCCGCATTCAGATTATTCGTAGGCACGACGCGCTGTTTTGGCTTGTTCTTTTTCAAATAGCGCACGTGCATAATGCCGATAAGTAATGCGAGGATTCCCTGTCCGAGCACGGTAGCCTGCACACCGATGTGCTGTGAAAGATAGCTGACGATCAGGCTGCCTATGGGAACGCCGCCAGAATAGGCCATCACAAAAATGCTGATTACCCGCCCGCGCATGGCAGGAGCTACCAGGGTTTGAATCAGCGTATTGCTGATCGTGGTTTGCGACATCATCCCGAATGCGCCAATCGCAATGAATACGAGCGCGAGGGCGTACAAGCTGGTGTAAGAAAAGAGGATTAGTCCTGTGCCAAAAACGAATGTATTAATCGCGAGTATCCGGCTGAGGTTGGTTCCGGGCGGCAAAGTTGCCAGGAAAAATGCCCCGCATAATGCACCAAAGCCGATTGCACTGTCCAGCAGACCGAATGTGGAGGCGGTGCCCCGGAAAATGTCTTTTGCGTAAATGGGCATCAGGCTGGTGAATGGGAGCACCAGCAGGCTAACCATCGCCAGCATAATGATGATGTAGCGGATTTCAGGCGTTTGCCGAATGTATGTCAACCCTTCTCCAAGCTCACTGAGGATGTTTTTGGTATGTTTTACTGGCGTAAACTTTGGTAACCTGAGCAGCAGCAGCGAACCGATCACAGCAACAAAACTGAATGTATTGGCCGCAAAACAAACCACCTCACCAAACCGCTCAATAGCGACGCCGGCAATGGCAGGTCCCAGTAATTTGGAAAGATTGACCATAGAAGAATTCAGCGCCAGCGCATTAGGAAGATTCTTCTTATCGTCGACCAGCTCGTACACCAGCGATTGCCGAGCGGGTACATCAAATGCGTTGATAAGCCCCAGTAACACGCTCAGCGCAATGATTTCCCAAACGGCATAATGCTTAAAAAAGACCACGAGCGTCAGCGCAAGTGCCTGAACCATAGATAGTAGCTGGGTGATCAGCAACACACGGTACCGGTTGTAGCGGTCTGAAACAACACCGCCCAGCGAAGTAAGCATTGCAGATGGAAACAGGGTTGCGAATATGCTGACACCGAGCATAAACTTGGAATGCGTCAGCGAGTAAATCACCCAGCTGACAGCCGTTTTCTGCATCCAGGTCCCTAAAAGCGAAATCGTTTGTCCTGCAAAAAATAATCTGTAATTCCGGCTCTCAAAAGCACTCAATGCGGCAATCTTCATGAAGTTTTGTTGATGGTACAGCGTAGCACTTCATGTGTTTTATAAAAGCTTGCCAAGAATATCTGCCCGATACATTCTTTGATTGAATGCAGGGTAATTCGCTAAACAAATAGCTTGGTACAGGTATCTTCACAGTGGAATTACCGATGGTATACTGCTTTTCTACGACTCTCCAATGTCAACGATTTGTGAAAAAGATTCTGAGAAATGCCTGTCAGAAATTATGCCTCGTTAGAAAGGATGTTCTTTTCAATTAGTCCGCGCAACCGCTCCTCATTTTCATCACCCCACTGCCCGATTGCGCCGATGACGGGAATGAGTGACTTTCCAAAATCCGTGAGGTAGTACTCCACTTTAGGCGGGACGACGGGGTAAATGACCTTTCCGACCAGCTCATGGTTTTCCAGTTCTTTCAGCTGCACATTCAGCACCCGGCGGGACGCATCCGGTATTTTCCGTTGCAGCTCGCTGGGGCGCTGAAAGCCCTGGTGGATAAACCACAGAAGCCGGATTTTCCATTTACCATACAGCACCTCGCCGATCAGGTCTAGGCCGCAGTTCAGGTTGGGCATTGTCTTTCTTTCGTACATATTGCAAATATAAACATATGCCTTTGGCGGTTCAATAGGGATAAATTTGTCCCTATCTGAATCGTAAATCCGTACTTGTCAGCGGGAAGCATAGTGCTGAAATTTGTCCTACACAAAAACAAAAAGGACATGGATTTCAACTTTGAAAACGAACTACAAGACAAGATTACGCTGGTTACCGGCGGAACCAAAGGCGCGGGAAAAGCCATCGCCGAGCGGCTTCTAAAAGCAGGCGCAACCGTCATAGTTACTGCCAGAAATCAGCCGGAGGAACAAACTGAAAATATCCATTTCATTGCCGCAGACCTCAGCAAGCCCGAAGGCACGCAGCAAGTAGTGGAAGAAATTTACAAACAATTCGGTCGTCTGGATATTCTTATCAATAATCTGGGAGCCTCGGAGACGCCCGGCGGCGGCTTTGCGGTACTAACCGACGAACAATGGGAAGAAACACTGCAAACCAACCTGCTGGCACCCGTGCGGCTCGACCGCGGCTTCCTGCCCGGCATGATCGCGCAAGGCAGCGGGGTTATCATTCACATCGCGTCCATCCAGGCGAAGCTGCCATTGTATGAGTCTACTCTACCCTATGCAGCGGCCAAGGCGGGTCTGGTTAATTACAGCAAAAGTCTTTCAAATGAAGTCACCCCGAAAGGCATACGGGTGCTGACCGTTTCGCCGGGCTGGATTATGACGACCTCGTCGGAGCGAATGTTAGAGCGGATTTCAGCCAGCTCAGGCGGTACGATTGAAGAAGCAGAAAAGAGCGTCATGGATGCGCTGGGCGGCATTCCGTTCGGCAGAGCGGCCTGGCCGGAAGAAGTGGCCGAGTTTGTTGGCTTCCTGGTTTCACCGAGAGCGGCCTACCTCACCGGTACCGAATACATTATTGACGGCGGTACGGTCCGTACGATTTAGGCGAGCTTTCAGCAACTTTTTAACAATACAAAATCAAATTTTAATCAACTCAAATTATAAATCAGTATGCAACTTTCCGAAACCATCGCAGGCCTGATCCAGACACAAAACGAAGCCGACAGCGCTGCATTCGCCAACTATTTTACCGAAAACGCCACCGTTCACGACGAAGGAGCCACGCACACAGGCAAAGCCGAAATCAGACAATGGCTCGAGAAGGCAATCGAAAAATATAAAATGCAATCGAAAATCATTGATTTCACACAAACCGGCTCAAAAGGAACGCTGATCGTAGAAGCCAGCGGCGACTTTCCCGGCAGCCCGGGCGTAATGCATTATCATATGGAGTTCGATGGTGAGCTGATCAGTTCGCTGCGCATTACGGGCTGATAGCACGAATTCATCTGTATTGAACACCACTTTATCTCAATCGATTCAATACAACGTCAGCAAAGAGACAATAGCGACCTTTAAATAATTGATTGAAGCTATTAATGTGTCAGCATGCTACGTAACTGAAGCAAGCCGCCTATTTCCCCCACCGCAGGATAAACGGTCAGATTACTTGGTTGGCTTACTGCTATATTGGGTTCAAACAAACTAGAAATATGGAGAAGCAGATTGAGATTTACGAGAGTACCGATGGTGAGACTCAGATAGAGGTGAAGTTTGGTGAAGAAACCGTTTGGCTGAGCCAAAAAAATATGTCTGATTTGTTCGAAAAGGACACTGATACGATCGGTCTGCACTTGAAAAACATTTACAGCGAAGAAGAGTTAGACCCGATATCAACTTCCGAGGATTTCTCGGTAGTTCAAAAAGAAGGTAAGCGCAATGTAAAACGAACAATCAAGTTCTATAATCTCGATGCCGTCATTTCGGTTGGTTATCGGGTAAATTCAAAACGAGGAACGCAGTTCCGCCAGTGGGCGACCCAGCGGCTCAAAGACTATCTCATCCAGGGATATGCCATCAATGAACAGCGGCTTGCTCAGAAAAACCAGCAGGTGCAGACTTTGAAAGACGGGATCCGCATTCTCAGCCGCGCGATTGAACATAAGGTTGAAGAGGCAGAAATGAGTTGGCTTGCACATTTTGCAAAAGGGCTCGAATTGCTCGACGATTACGATCATGAAGCACTGGATCAGAAAGGAATCAGTCAGCGAGTGGCGACTTACCCGGATTTATCGATTTACCAAAGCATTATCGAAACCATGCGGCAGGATTTCAACTCTTCCGTATTTGGAAAAGAAAAGGACGATAGTTTCCGGAGTTCGGTGGCGCAGATCAGCAAAGGATTTGGCGAAGTGGACTTTTATCCGTCCATCGAGGAAAAAGCGGCTACCTTACTCTACTTGATCATCAAAAACCACTCGTTTGTCGATGGGAATAAGCGGATTGCGGCGGCTTGTTTTTTGCTTTTTTTGGAAGTAAATGGTTTGTTGAATGCGGGACAAAACGCGATTATCAGCAACGAAGCATTGGCAAGTCTTACGCTATTCGCCGCCGCCAGCAAGCCGGAGGAAATGGATACTGTAAAGAAGTTGATTGTAAGTGTTTTAAATAGAAATCAGTAGCAGCCTACTATCTATCCAAGCTCGCTGGGCTTTGCGATCTATCCACACTAATGCATGAACCTTCCGAGTTACAACACAGTCGCTTATGCCGAAAACGCTTTTCAGTTTTATAGCAAAGGCAATCACAACATGCTGATCGCCATCGTCAAGCTTCCCAGAAATGACAATGCATACAATCTTGGCTTCGGAGTTTGGGATCGTCAAACCAATAAAATCGATGATAAGGTCTTGGTCAACAATGGTGATCGTGATCAGATTCTGGCAACGGTGGCAAAGACAGGATTAGAATACATTGATACACATCCAGAAATTAAGCTGTTGGCTACTGGTTCAGTCAGGAAAAAGGAAGGTTCGGACGAGTTTGAAATGCGACTGAGGACGCGCTTATACCAAATGGGCATCAATCAACACTACGACTATCTTGCACAGCAGTACAACATCGAAGGTTTTAAAGCAGTCAAAAATAACGTGGGTGAAATTGAAGGAAATTGGCCGGATTGGCAGGGCGAATGGGTTCCCTTCGAGAAAGGCACCAACTATGACGCATTTTCGTTAAGTTTGAAAAGATGATTACGGTGATAATCAACAGAAAAAGCAATATGGCAAGTCAAACGACAAAAAATCAATCAAAACAGACAAAAGCGGTTGAGTTTTTGACTGGAAATAAATCACTTACCTCTCCTATCAAGCCTTTTGTGATGCCTGATTTATTTGCGGAGCAGGCAGGAGATATGGCAGATTTTTTGAAGAAAAATCCACTTCCGCAGAGGAATTAGCGATCTGATCAGTTCGCTGCGCATAATGGGCTAATAGCAGATTGCCTTCTTTCAAATCAAAAAAGGACTGCTTTCACAGTCCCTTCGTTTCTAAGCTTTCTCTCCCAATTTCTGAAATTCCTCCACTAGCAAGTTGACATCAAAAAGCGCCGACTTTTCAGCTTTATCAAACGGAACATCCGAATGATAAAGCGCGAGATCATGCACCATTTTGAGCGAATGTGCCAGCTCTTTGTAGCCTTGACATTCAATCGCATACCAAAACTCAGCTTGTGATTTCGTCAGCATGGTGCTGGGATTTGATGCGTAACGTGCATCGTGCATTGGGTTGACTGAATTAGCATTTGAGTCAACACCTGGGCCATTTGAAGTTTGCATAGACAATGGTTTTGATGTGAATAAAATGGAGAGGTCACCGCAAACTTCAACGAAGAAACACTTCGGCCAGGTTTCGGGACTTGCACCCGTATGCCTCTCCAAGGCCATGTTGGCCTGGCTATTCTAATAAAATTCATAAAGTGTTTCTTAAAAGTTTGCGAGGTAAATATAGGAGAAAGTTTTGGATGGAGGCATGGTAATGAGCAGGCGGCAATAGTTGCCGATGGTTAAATGATGCAGGTAGATTTGAAATTCACAAAACTTAAAAGTCTTGAAATCTTAGACCATTTTCCTGGCGTCAGGAAAATGGTCAGCATATATAGGATCCAAACAAGTACTTCTATACCATACTATGAAAACAGAGGATATAACATTGCTTTTTAAAAGCTTCGAAAATGCAGCCTCCGAGATTGAAGGAATTGAATGCTGGAGTGCGCGGGAACTCCAACTTTTGCTGGGCTACGCCAAATGGGAAAACTTTGAAAAAGTGGTCAATAAGGCCAAAGATGCTTGCGCCAATGCAGGCGAAGAGGTTCAAAACCATTTTCCTGACGTCAGGAAAATGGTCAGCATTGGCTCCGAGTCTGAGCGGTCAATTGAGGACATTGCGCTTACCCGGTATGCTTGCTATTTGGTAGCTCAAAATGGCGACGCCCGGAAGCCGGAAATTGCTTTTGCGCAAACCTATTTTGCAGTGCAAACCCGCCGCGCGGAAATTGTTGAGCAGAGACTTCTCGATTTTGAAAGAGTCAGAGCACGCGAAAAGCTTAGCCAGACGGAAAGACAATTATCTGGCATTCTGTACGAGCGTGGCATCGATGATAAAGGATTTGCGATCATCAGATCAAAAGGGGACCAGGCATTATTTCGTTTATCAACACTGCTTTTAAAACGAAAAATGAATATCCCCGACAATCGTCCGGTGGCGGACTTTCTTCCCACGATCAGCCTGAAAGCCAAGGATCTCGCGGCCGAAATGACGAGCATGAATGTTCAGACGAAAGACTTAACAGGCATACCACCCATTGAGAAGGAGCACGTGGATAATAACCTTGCAGTAAGACGGATGCTAATTGAACGAGGAATCAAGCCTGAGGAGCTTCCGCCGGCCGATGATGTAAAAAAGGTTCAACGGAGGCTTGACCGTGAGGAGAAGGAGGTGTTGAGTGAAACGAGAAAGAACAAGAAATGATGTTCTTAACACAAAAGCTCAGTGTTTCAACATCTCCAAACCCTCATAGGTTTTCAAGCCTGGATATCGCTGCAAACGCCTGATGAAGGTCAGTAAATTGTTAGCCACTGTCGGCACATCGGTCGCTTTCAAATATTTCCGCTGGCCGTTAAAGTAAATATCCAGCGTGATTTCGGGAGAGTCATTCACCTCCTGCGTGCCGAATTTCATACTTCTGATGTTGCTGTTTTGCAGTGTTTGAATAAACTCTTGGTACGTATTATCGTCGAGCACGGTAGTATAATCGCCGGTTGGCAATTCACCATTGCTGGGAGGATATGGATTGGTAATGCTTAATGATAAATTCCTGCGGTTATCCAATTTCACGGTAACCGCAGGACTGAACCAGGCAGGTGTTGCGTTGTAAATCAGCTTCTCGAAGACGAGAGTTGTGTCAATCAAATGTTCTTTTCTTCTGAGCTTTATAAGCGGGCGATTTTTAAAATAGCTTTTTGAAAATTTGGAAATAGGCTTCACTTTTAGGGTTGAATCACTAAGGCTGACGATTTTCAAATCATAGCGATCTGTATATTCTACCTTAAAATCAGTCGCAGAGCTTGTGTAGATATGCTGAAAACTTAAGGTATCGCCGAAAATGAATAGGTGGAAGTAGTTTTCCTTTAATAATTTATTAGCAAGAACATTAGTCGAATCTCGACCTATATTCTTGATTTCGATCAGCTCTTGCTGAGAAGAGACCCAGGCTCCTTTTAGCTTCGCTGGCTGGGTGAAAGCATAAGATCCGAGCATTATCTTACCTAAAATAAGCGGAGCAATGTGTAGTTTCATTTCCGTGTAAATGTTTGATCCAAATATATAATTAAATTATACATAAGCCATTTACGTGCTTTCAATCTTTTTGCTATCTGTAATTCATCTTCAAAAGTGCTAATGCTATCTCGACTGAAACTTGGAATCGCTGCTATACTTGTCCTATCTATCCCACACTTTTGTTCGGCGCAAAAGACGAATCCATTAAATGCTAACGAGCTTTACCAGCGCACCAAACCCGCCCCTCAAAGCGTCTTCAAAATGTTTCGCGAAGCTGGAATGCAGCCTGAAAATCATGAACTAACCCCGGCACAAAAAGAAAAAGTAAGCAATGCATTTGCACTACTTCCGCCACTGCACCAGCGCATTTTGAAAGACCATCTGCAAAGCATCAGCTTCATGGACAACATGCCAAATACGGCATTGACTTCGCTGCTTGACACGGTCGAAGGGAGAAAAGTGTTCAACATTACATTCCGGGCCGGATTGCTGGACGAAACGATTTCTCAATGGGCGACTTGGAAGGAAAATACGTGTTTCAAGTCCGAGGATAGTAGTAATTATAAAATCCGCGTCGAAGCTGGCAACTTGGATGCGCTCATTTATGTGCTGCTGCATGAAGCTACTCATGTGGTGGATGTGGTGGAGGAGTTGACGCCTCGTTTTGATAAAATGGATTCGGTGGTGACGCCTACGATGTTTACAAAGGGCATTTGGAGTAAGCCGAATGTGCCTGCGGAGCCTTATCTTGACTCTTTGCTTGAAAAAACGCGCTTCCGAAGTGGCAAACCGGTGGCGATTGGCCTTGGCTCCTGAGGTTTATCAACAACTGGCGAAAACGCCTTTTCCTTCCTTATATGGCATGGCGGCGTGGTCGGAGGATGTGGCTGAACTGGTTTCTATTTATCACATGACCACCCAATTAAAGCAGCCGTTTTATATCGTGGTTACCAAAGACAATGCGGAAGTCGCGCGCTTTAAGCCGATGAAAAATGAGCTGGTCGGGCGGCGAGTAGGTCAATTGGTGAGCTTCTACGAGTAGTAATTTTGCGTCGGGGGAAAAATGTACAAGTTGCTTGGCTTTTTGTCCATTCTTTGGGGGGGGTTCATGCGCCACCTTTGTAATGTCGAACGACAACAGCTAAAAAGCTAAAAGCCAAGCACGAACAGCTAATAGCTAACTCAAAACTCAAACTTACTACTCGCATGAAAACGGTTGCCCTGACCATCGCCCTTGTATTCTCATTCATCCAGTCCCAATCGCTATTTGCACAAACCCGCAAGCCTGCGTCACTCGGAAGAGAAGAGTACATTGAAGTTGAAAAAAATGTGAAACTGCACGTGATCGACCTTGGTGAAGGTCAGCCTGTGGTGCTCATCCACGGATGGCCGCTGAACAATGAAATGTACGAATACCAGTACCAGTATCTGGTCGAAAAAGGGTTCAGGGTGATCGGTATCTCGCTCCGCGGTTTCGGAAAATCGGACAGACCTTATGGAAAATATGACTTCGATACTTTCTCCTATGATATTAAGGTAGTCTTGGAAAAACTGAAAATCCAGAATGCCACGCTCGGCGGATTTTCAATGGGCAGCGCGGTGGTGCTGCATTATGTGACCAAATATAACAGTGCACATATCAGCAAGTTGGCCGTATTCGGCGCTACTGGCCCGTCGTGGAAACAGCGCGAAGGATATGCATTTGGCATCAGCGAGCAGGGCGCAAAAGACCTGATCAAGCAGACCAAAACCAACCGCGAGCAATTAATTTCTGGTTTCGGAAAAGCATTCCAGGGACAAGAAGGCGGACTTCCCGATGAAACGATGAGATGGTTGGAAAGCATCAATCTGAATGCCTCACCGTATGCTACTACTCAGGCTATCAGCGCATTGGGTGACTTAGATTTGCGTCCTGTATTGTCGAAAATTAAAATTCCGGTGGCGATATTCCACGGTGTAAACGACAAACTGTGTGATTACAAAGGTGCAGAGGAGCTTGAAAAAGCCATCAAAGGTTCGCACATCATCAAATTTGAAAAAGGCGGTCACGGGTTTTTCATCGAAGAAATGGATAAATTCAACACCGAGCTTGAAAAGTTTGCAAGGATGTAAAAACATGACAAAAGCTGTGAGGTTGAAAGTCCTTCACAGCTTTTGTCTGCTTCATTTCAAATCAAATTAACATTCATCCCGACCTGCGTATATAGCCATGGGTACGACCGTTTTCAACAATAATTCAAGAACACTGGGGCTGCTGCATGTGAGTGAAGAACAGACCGCCGCCATCAACGGTCCAGAATATAAAGAGTACATTAAAATCCTTTATCTCCCGGCCGGTTTCAAGCTGCGGGTGGATTTTTCGGTTTATCAAACGACGCAGCCTACGCTCTTTTTTATCAGTCCTAATCAATACCTCGAAATCGAAGAAGCAGGCGCGGAAAGTGGCTATTTCATTTTTTACAACCGTGATTTTTACTGCATTCAAATCCACGATCAGGAAGTGGCCTGCGACGGTTTGCTTTTCAACAACATCCGGAATATGCCCAAAGTGGAGCTTCTGGAACATGAAATCGCATTTCTCGGCGGTTTGTTTAATGAAATGATTTCGGAATTTCACCTCAATGATAGTCAGCTGGAAGAAATGGTGCGGACATATCTCAAACAACTCCTCATCCGCGCGACGCGCTCGTGGAAAAGACAGCATTTGAACAATGAAGTAACTGATCAGCAAAGTGATATGGAGTTTTTCCGCAAATTCACCCGGCTGGTCGAAGAACATTATAAATCCAAACACACCGTCGCCGACTACGCCGATTTCCTGTGCATGGCGCCGAAAACGATCACGCACAAATTCAACCGCCTCCGCCTGCCGCAACCGAATGAAGTGATCAAAAACCGCATTATCCTTGAAGCAAAACGCTTATTGGTACATACTTCGCTGACTGCCAAAGAAATTGCCTACGAACTTGGCTACAATGATCCGGCGTATTTCAGCAGACTTTTTCAGACCAAAACAGGCGAGTCGCCGTCAGGTTTCCGGGCTAGTTTCTTGGCGTTGGGACAACAGTAAGTGCTTTTGGTGTATATTGAATCTTTAAAACAACTCAACATTTTAAAGAGAGTAGCTAATGGCGCCGGAACTGATATCGATATTGCGGAAAGATGTGCAGCTCGACGATGCTGAGGCAGAATATATCTCTTCGTTCTTTAAGAAACACAACTTCAAACGCGGCGCTATCCTCCTCAATGCCGGAGAGCAGGCTTCTGAGGTATTTTTCGTGCTGAACGGCGCATTGCACCAGTTTTACGTCGACGAGTCCGGCGTTGAAAAGTCGTGCAACTTCGCTTTTGAAAATGAATTTATCACTGACCTGGACAGCTTCTCCAAACAAAATGCTGCCACGTCCCATATCAAAGCGCTGACCGAAACTTCGGTACTTTCCCTAACCTGTAAGGATATGGGCATGCTTTTGCGGGAAGTGCCGGCTGTTGCTTTGTTCTTTCGCATTTTGGTAGAACGCATTGCGGCCGAAAGTATGGAACGTACCAAATCCCTGCTCGCTTACACCCCTCAAAAACGTTTTCTGATGCTGGCTGAAGCCCGGCCGGACATTTTCCTGCGTGTGCCGCAACGCTACATTGCGCAATACCTCGGCATAGCGCCGGAAAGTCTCAGCCGCATTCGGAAAAGATTGTTTGTGGAGGCAAAATCTTAACACAGATCAACGTTTGGGTCTGGCTCACTGCAATACATTTGTATCAAAAAAAGCAATTATGCAAACGATACTAGGCGCTGGTGGTGCAACCGGCATTGTACTGGCCAAAGAACTGAAAAACTATACAGACCATATCCGATTGGTATCCCGTAAGCCGGCGCGCGTCAATGCGAACGACGAGCTTTTTCCGGCTGATCTTTTGAACGCGTCGCAAGTTGAAGCTGCGGTGGCAGGCTCTGAGGTGGTATACCTGACAGCGGGTCTGGAATACAATATCCGCGTTTGGAGACGTGACTGGCCTATTTTGATGCGCAATGTGATCAATGCATGTACAAAAGCAAAAGCGCGCCTGGTATTTCTCGACAATGTATACATGTATGCGGCAGATGAAATTCCGCATATGACGGAGCTCTCCCGGGTAAATCCACCGAGTGAAAAAGGGAAAGTGCGCGCGGCTGTGCAGGATATGTTGCTGGATGCACAATCGCAGGGCTTGCAAATGCTCATCGCCCGCAGTGCTGATTTTTACGGGCCTAATGTTAAAAATAGTCCGCTCAGCATTTCAGTAAATGACGAGTTCAATAAAGGTAAAAAAGCATTTTGGCAGATTGACGCGTCGAAAGTGCATTCATTCACGTATGTGCCAGATATTGGTAAATCCCTGGCATTACTAGGGAATACACCCGACGTTTTTGGGGAAGTATGGCATTTACCCACATCGGCGGAGCGACTTACCGGAAAGCAATTCATTGAAATGATCGCGGCGGAAATGAATGTGCAGCCACGGTACTACATTTTTACAGGATGGATGATGCAGCTCCTCGGCCTCTTCGTGCCGATTTTGAGAGAATTGAAAGAAATGGCTTATCAGTATGACCGTGACTATGTTTTCGACAGCAGCAAATTCGAAAAAAGGTTCTCATATCAACCCGTCAGCTATGCGGAAGGAATCAGGCAGATGATCCACAACTGATAGTTGTTTTTTCATCCTGATTCCATTCGCTACGACTGCTTCATGTTCACGAAAGTTTCATCAGTAGCAGTCCCGCCGATTCAGTTCCCGATATTCGGGAGGTCGTCCTTCTGCATTGCGCTACTCTCCCTGCAAACTCTTCACCGGATCCAGCAAAGCTGCCCTGACCGCCTGGTAGCTTACTGTTGCCAGCGCGATAATGAGTGTACCAAAGCTAGCTGCTGCGAAAATCCACCATGATATGCGGGTATGATAGGTGTACTTTTCAAGCCACTGGCCAGGGTTTTGGTAAAATCCCGGCCTGCCATAAAATCCCAGCCGACTGTTTTTCCAAAATCGTGTGAGATCCCGATTGTCGCAAATTCAGATTGCAGCCCCGGATCTTTCCCTTTCCAGTTGAAACCAACATTGGCTGAAAAAACCTCGGTAGGCGGTCCCGCCGATTCTGCCATTGTGGTTACGCTTCCTGTTTTGACAAGATCATCCAAAACTGCATCGAAATGCATGTGAATGTCGTGGGTATTGACGAGCATGGTAACCAGTCCCTGCCTGTTGTAGCCAATTGGCCGGCTTTTGGCGTGAAGTATTTGTTTATACACAATCACAGTACCGATGATCAGCGTCATTGAAACGGTGAATTGCAGTACCACCAGGATTTTACGCGGCAACGTTGCCCGTAGTCCGAGCGGCGTCCATTTTCCTTTTAATGCTTTTACTGGCTGAAATGAAGACAGGTAGAATGCCGGGTAGCTGCCCGCTATAAAACCGGTAAAAAGCGCAAATATCAGACCGCCGACTAGAAAAAGCTGATCTCGCCAGGGCATTTGCATGTGTTTATCGGCAACCTCATTGAACGTCGGAAGAGCGAGCCAGGCGAGTGCCATAGAAAGCAAAAAAGCGAGGCCGACAACCAGGAAAGATTCACTGAAAAACTGACAGACCAATTGCAGACGTACCGAGCCGATCGCCTTCCTGATACCTACTTCTTTGGCGCGTTTTTCCGAGCGCGCGGTACTCAGGTTCATGAAATTGATGCAGGCAAGCAGCAATACAAATACACCGATAATGCCAAACAGCCAGACAAACTGAATGCGGCCGCCTGTATTGCGTCCATTCTCCCATTCAGAATAGAGGTGCCAGCGGCTCATAGGGTGCAGCAGTATCTGAGGGTTAAATTTCAGCTCATTCGCTCCCGCTTTCCGGAGCTTGCTGTTTTTAATTTGGTTAGAAACTGTCTGTAAATCACTGTTTGCCGACAGCTGAACCAGTATCTGGAAAGAACTGCTTTCCCATTCACTGTTTTCCACCGCTGCTTTTACCCAATCGGTGGAAGAGACAAACAGGTCAAATGGGGCGATGAATGCAAGTTCGTGAAACTCTGAATTAAATGGGATATCCTCATAAACCCCAACTACTCTGACATCCAGTTCTTTGTTCAGCTTCAACGTTTTATCAACCGGGTCAGCGTCTCCGAAAATGGCTTTGGCGGTCGACGCTGAAAGCAGGATCGTCGCAGGATCTTTGAGCCCGGCAGTACTGCCGCTGACTATTTGGAGGGAAAGCATCTCGGCTGCGCCTGTGGACATAAAGTTGCCGGGTTGCGTAAAACTTGCTCCATCGTAGCTCAGTACATGCCTTTGCAGCCAGGAGGTAATTACCACACGTTCAAAAGCTGCGCCGTAGCTTGTTTGCAACTCTTTGAACAATGGCGCGGGTACATTATTGCCGGTATTCACCTCTCCGTCGAGGGTTTGCTGCTGCATTACCCGTGCAATGCGGGAGTAATGCTGATGGGTTTTGTTAAAAGAAAGCTCATCGTAAATCCACAACCCGATCAGCATTGCTACCGCCATTCCAACTGCCAGTCCGCCAATGTTGATTGCTGAGTAAGTCTTATTCCCGGTCAGATTTCGCCAGGCTATTTTGAAATAGTTACGGAACATGGTATTAGCCAGTTGATTTTGAAGGCTATAAGACAAACGTGTTGTATAGCTACTGACCAGTCCGCACCTTCACCTCCCGGAACATAAATTCATTATCACTTACCCGCACAGGTTTACCGCTGGCAGTCGTAACGTTTTGAAGAACAACCTCCCTGGTTTTTACATAAGGGTACTTTTCCTGGTAGGAATTGTCTTTCATCTCCGGATTGAAGTTGGTGAAAATCGCGGGTCCCTTGTAATTTTCAGGATGCTTCGAATCTTCGATCCGGAGGTTTTTAACGGTGATCTTCTCCGGCATGTAGCAGGTGTAACCAAAGTCGTGCTGACCGGAGTTGGAGCCGCTGATCAGTGCCGCATTCACCGGCTTCCCATTGGCAGGCACAAATACGCAGTCACGAATAATCACTTCTCCCTGCCAGGTACTTCCGTAATCGGAGCGGAGATTGACGATACTTCTGCCCCGGATCGTAGAATTTTCTATCAATAACAATCCGCTGCCGATCGCATTGATCCCCATGTGTCCGAGCGTCGAATTGCGGATGGTCGCATTGGCTACACCCTGGTGCGCATCGAAGCGGGAGAGGGTACAATGGTCGTAAAGCAGGTTTTTGCAAAAATTCGATCCCAGAATACCCCAATACGTATTGTCATTGATGTCGTTTGTCTGGGTACAATTGATAAATGACACGTTCAATGCGCGGTTTGCCGACAGGTCGTAAGTACCCATTGTAACCGGCTTGCCCGCCGCGCCGATGGTACTGTATGTTTTATGTCCGGTCAATATAGTGTTCTTCACGGTCACGTAGGCGCATTCACCAATGTTGATAAACCCTCCATAAGGCGCTCCTTGATCACCTTCGCCGGTAATGCGATGTTCCAAATCTTCCAGGGTTACATTCGAGCGACGGATCGCGATGTTCCGGTTATAATAAGTGTATTTTGACTCGGCTTTGTTGGCTATGGTAGTGAATCGTCCGCCTTTGATGCGCAGCGGTTTTTCGTCTATCGGCAGTGCGGTTATCTCCGTAATCTGATCAAAATCCCAGATAATGGGTGCATTCATATCTACTTTGCCCTTTTTGTCAACAACAAAAATGTCAGTCTGCGACGAACCGTTATTCTGATTCAAACCAAACCGGATGTACTGCTTTACGTTTGCATTGGTAACAGTAACCAGGCAAGATGAAGGCAAATCTGCATTGATTTTCTCCTGGTTTCTTTTCAGTGAGTTTATCCCTTCCAGCTTAAAAGATTTGAGGTCTGAACTTACCGTGAACAGAGCAGCATTGCGGTTTTCAACATCTGTATCGTCAATAATAAATGCAGCTTTGCCAAAATCGGTGTCGGTCCGGATCACTGCTGTGCGTGCTTTCCCGCCAATGTAGTAGGTAGCACCATTGTCGGCCTGCACTGCAAGTCCGTGCAGGTTGGCAAATGCGTGGGTAGCTGCAATCGCATTGATATCATCCGTTTTGCCATCGCCCTGGGCACCAAAGTCGCTGTAATGTACCAGGCGCGCGGCTTTAAATTTTGTTAAATCTTTTGGGGCAATATTTACGTGGAGGTCTCCATTGTTACTAACGGAAACCAGCGTTTTGCCTTTTTCTGAGGTGATTACGATATTTTCGAGCGGGGCTTTGTTCTGTGCGTGCGTTACAATCGTGCAGAGGAGTAAAAGGAAGAATAGGTTGTACCGGATCATAAGGGATAGGATAGTTGTTCACATTTCAAAAGAAGGCCACTTTGGCCCGCTACTCTATAAAACTCCAAATCCACCCGATTAGTGAAGGTATTGTAGCCTACAAAATCTCAATATAACCGTCTGTTCCATTCACACGGATTCGCTGACCGTCTTTGATGAGCCTGGTTGCATTTTCAACACCAACCACAGCTGGTAAACCGTACTCCCGGGCGATCACCGCGCCGTGTGTCATCATTCCGCCCACTTCGGTGATAAGACCTTTTACAGATACAAACAACGGTGTCCAGCTGGGATCGGTAAAAGTGGTAACTAAGATATCGCCCTCTTCCAGATCCGCGTCGTTCATGTTCAGGATAACCCGCGCACGCCCTTCAATCGTGCCGGAACAAACTCCCAGTCCTGCTATGGCGCCAGCAGGCAAGTTTTTGGACTGATATGCGCCTGAAATCATCTCACCCTCTGAGGTAATTACACGTGGCGGATTTAGTTTTTCAAAATTCCTGAAATTCTCCTTTCGCTGCTCAATCAGCTGCTGATTTGCTTTTTGTGTTTCAAAAACCTCGACTAATTCTTCAAGCGAGAAGTAGTAGATAGCCTCTTCGTCGCGGATAATACCTGCTTTCAGAAGTGTTTCAGACTCTCTGAGCAAAGCTTTTTTATATACAAAATAACGGCTGATCATTCCGTATTTGGGGTATTCTCGATAACCTGCAAAATCGCGGAGCTGCTTTATCATCCGTTTTGCCTCCGCTGCTTTTACTTCACCTTCGGGTAATTGGCTCAGGCGGGATAGTAAATCATGTTCCTTGTTAGAAGCCTCGCGCAAGCCTCGCTCAAACTTGTCTTTGCCGGCGCCAGGTCCGAAGTTTTTAACGTGGCTCAGAATAAGCGGGATCAGCAATGCAGGTTGTTCAAGCCAGCGCGTTCTGGTAATGTCAATTTCTCCGGGGCAGCGCATTCCGTACTTTTTGAGAAATGCATGGATCGCATTCCAGGCTTGTTGCCCGCCATTTAATGCAGTGAGTTGGTTGAGCCAGTTTTCGTCGCGTACATTTTCCAGATACGCAATCACTTCGGGAAAAGGGCGCACTGCATCGGCAACATCCAGAAGTTCAAGCCCCATTTCAGATGTAATGTTGTTGGGAACTGACTGTGAAAGTGTATCCGCCGCGCTCTTTTCGCCCAGCCACTCATACATTTTTTCATTGATCCACTCAGCTGCCTGCATGCCAGCCATAATCGCGCGATGACTTTGCGGATCAAACAGTACCTTCTTCAATTCAATAATATCATCGATAATAAACCGGATCAGATCCGCGCCTGATTTTTCCTGAATACGCTTTTCCAGTTCCTGTACAGACTTTTCACTTCGGCTGATCAATTCAGGTACAATGGTGGCGTTGAGTTCGTTTTCTTCGGTTCCAACAGACTTAGCTGGTGGTGTAGCGCCGTTTTCGATAAAATTTTCGTCCGGTATCGTCTCTATATCTCCCCTTTCGATGACTTTCAACAACGCGTCTTTGATGAGCGGATCCGATTTTCCCACGGTATCCAGCAATGTTCGCCGCTTGGAAGGCGAAGCCAGCAACGGCGTTACGTCCACAAATAACCTACCGCCTGCGGTTCGCATTCGAGCCGGGGTTACGTGGAGGAAGAAAGACAATCCCAGCGGTCGCATTGCGTCCGTCATCATTTGTCCGTGACCCACAGACACGTAAGCGCACACTTTTTCATCCTGTGCATTCCATTCTGGAACCGGGAATAGGGTAGTGACCGGTCTGCTCTGGACAATGTAGAACGTTCCGTGGGCCAGGCACCATTCAATATCCTGCGGTGCATCTTCTGTGTTACCAGCAAAATGCGCCTCGATTTGTTTTCCAAGCTTTGCCAATTCCAGGATCTGTGAATCGGTAAGTACCTGTAGATCCTGGCGCTCCGGTGTAATTTCCTTTTGTGTTGTACCACCTTGCCCGGAAGGGTTGATAGCCAGCTTTTTGGAAGATACCTTCTTTTCGATGTGCCCGTTCTTGCCAACTTTATAAAGGTCTGCATTCACCAGGCCGGACACTACCGCCTCGCCCAATCCAAAACTTGCGGCAATGCAGCAAGTCTTCCTGTTGCCCGTCACCGGATCAGCAGTGAACAGAATGCCGGCCGCTTCCGGAAATATCATTTTTTGAACAATTACAGCCAGGCTGACTTTCCGATGATCAAAGCCGTTTTGAATGCGATAGGTGATTGCGCGATCGGTAAATAGGGAAGCCCAGCATTTGCTGATATGTTTTAAAATCGCCTTTTCGCCCGTCACATTCAGGTAAGTATCCTGCTGACCTGCAAAGGAAGCAGTCGGTAAATCTTCCGCTGTTGCACTGGAACGAACTGCAAAGGCACTCTCTGCGTCAAAAGCAGAAAGGTACCTGCTTACTTCATTTTCCATGTCTTTTGGAATAATAACCTCTTCAATCACACGCCGGATTTTGCTGCCTAATGCATTGATTTGCGCTCTTTGCTCTGCTTTCAAAGTCGAAAGCTCAGTCAGCAATTCATTGAATCCAGGTATTTCTTGAATGATCGTCTGGTAAGCTTCTGTTGAAACACAAAAGCCTGTCGGTACCTTAATTCCGTTTATTCGCGCGAGCTCGCCCAGGTTTGCGCCTTTTCCACCCGCCAGGTCAATTTTTGTTTTGTCAATTTGGTCCAAACCCAGCATGTACTTTCCCATCTTTTCCAATGTTTGAGATTCAATAACTACTTTTTCTTCGGGCTGGAAGTCCGGTTGGTTGTGTCTGTGTCGGAAGTCAGCACAGTAGTAGCCTCATTCATGATTTCAATGGCTTTTGAAAAGTAAGATTCAATGACTTTGCTTTCTTCCACTGAAAATGAAGCAATCAGCTTTTCAGTTTTGCTCCGGAAATCCTCATAAAGGGGTACCAGAAGTTCCATGATGTTTTCGGTGTGAGGCACTATGATCACTTTCCGCCTGTCGTCTGCTGCAAAATGTCTTTTTACCAGGTTTTTTTTCTCAAATCTATCTACCAGCCCGGTGACAGCGCCGGTTGTTAGACCGGTCAGCGCGGACAGTTCTCCCGCCGTCATTTGCCCTTTTTCCAACAGAAATCCCAGGTACTTATGATCCGTACCCGGGAGTCCTGCTTTCCTGGCCACCGCTTCGTGCAGCTGAATGGAGGTAAATGCATATTGCTGGCTAAGCTTTCTGATCCGCCTGAGTTCTTCCTGATCCATAGTATCTCATCAACTAAATATCTTAGTGACAAAGATAAATGTTTATGATTTTACTAAACAACCGTGAAAGTGAAAAATTAATTGGGACAAGTCTGGCTAAAAGCGCGTGTTGATTCCGAAGCTGACGAGGCCTTTGTATGGCTGAAAACAGAACCTGAAAAGATGATCAACGCATCGTCAAAAAGCCGCTCCCTGGCCAGAGGTCCGTAGCTAGGCAGGACTTCGTGCTGAAAACGATCAATATGGATAAGGGTGGGGTAACTCGCCCACCTTTATGAGAAGCTACACCTTTCCCTTGTCCATTATTAATCAAAGCTGTCGTGGCTCAGAATAGATTATCTGATAACAACTACTTTGTAGCGTGACACTGCTGATCCTTCAAGCACTTTAACTGTGTAAAGTCCGGGTGGAAGCATTTCTATGTTTACACCTTCATTGTTAATCTTGCTTGTTTTAAGCACCACTTGTCCAGTAGCGTTGCTAATTTCCACAGCTAATCTTTTTCCTGTATTCCAGTTTTTCAAGTAGAATTTGTCGGCAACAGGATTCGGAAAGATGTAGCCCTTTTCTCCTTCAAACTGAACGCTTACAATCTTGCTGAGTGCTGTACTGCCATCACGATCCACCATGTAGAGTCGATACAAGTTTTCTTCATGAAGTGGGTTTGCGTCAACAGCGTGGTAAGTGCGCTCTACTTTGCTATCTCCATATGCTTTTATTACCTGGAATGTTTCCCAGTTTTTCCCATTGCTACTGCGCTGCACTTCAAAGCGCTCACTGTTGGTCTCCTCGGTAGTCTTCCAGGTTAGTGATGTTGTGGATCCTTCCTGGTAAGCCTCGAACGATAAAAGTGTAACTGGCAGCGGCTTGGTCGCTTCGGAACTGCCTATCGTATTTCTTGCATTTCCTGTAAAGTCTGCCCATTTAGAGCCACTAAGGCCAGTGCCGAAACCTGTGGAAGCACATCGCAATTGTACTCTTGCGTTTTCCGGCGAAAAGCCTGCACCCACCAATTCAGGTGCCCAAAACAGGGAAACAGATGCCACCAATGTAGGTACAGATGTTAGCGGCTCACTGTTTACTTCACGATAAAGGGAGTACTTGAAGCGTGTATCATATCCGGCAGGCGGATTCCCTTTCACATTTATCTGCGCCTGTGCGCTGGAAAGCTGGTTGCTTTTGATAACTATATTATTTCCATTCGGCAACACCATTGGCATCTCCGTTGTAGCGCCAAAATCTATATCAAACGCGACATCGGCGCTTTCCAGACCAAATTGCGGACCATTTCCACCATCGCTGGTTGATTTCACATAATCCACATATGCCTGACTAGCTGACATATATAGATCAAAGGTAACATCTAAGCCACTGTCAGTGAGCTCTGCATGCCGGTTGCGCGCTTCGAAGAAAATTTGAGGGCCTGGAGTTATATTGTCTATTGGGGTAGTCTGCGCACTGACAAGACCCTGGATAAGTGCCAGGCCGAGAGACATAACTGCATTTAGTTTATTTTTCATAAAATGGATAGTGTGGCGTGGTTGACTAGTTTTCACTCAGAATTGAGAACGGGGCTTTGGCATTGCTCGCTTGCATAAGTGCAAGATCACTGGCATCCACTTTTCCGTCCAGGTTTAAATCGGAAGAATCGTAGACATTGGTGAGCGATTTGCCACCTGCTACTTTTACTTTATTGTGATCAGTAACATCAATACCGCCATCCTGATCGCAATCACCCGCCCACATCGACCATTTTCCACCAGTGAGGGCAAGCTGTGCGTGGTATAACGCATCCGGAACATATGCAAGCTCCGACGCGGGAGAAAAGTCATAGCTATACGCCTCGCTATTGTTTTCATCAATTACATTACTTAAAACGAGCAAATGGTTGCGATGCTTTAATGTAACTCTAAAATCATGAGTAAGTTGCCCGAATTTAGGGGCTGATCCGTCGGGTTGTACCAAAGTGCCGTCTGACTTCAGGAGCAAGCTTCTGGTTTCTATGATATCGTATGGGCTATTTGGCTTGCGAAGTTCTACTTTGATCCAGTCCACCACTTTTCCGGCAGTTGCTACATTATTGATGTTCTGAAAGGTTGCACCGCTGTTGTAAGGATCATTCACGGGGAGAAGTCCGGCAGTTTGAAGATCATTCCTCATTTCACCTGTTCCGGTTATCGCACCTTGCAAGAAAACTTTCAGGTTCAAGAGTTTGGCAAGGGCCTACCGAGGCTACTGTCACAAGCGACGTGGATTTATCCACATTAAAACAATTGCCTTTCGAATCGTAGAAAAAGGCATAGTAAGTTCCTGGTCCAACTGCATTCGGGTGTGCTAATGGATTACCTATGGGTATATCTGTAGCAAACCAGACCAGTGAGAATCCTTGCGGCGGCGTGCTTGTAAATTTACTGTTCAGGTCGCCCTTAGTGGCCGGACAAACAATCCCCAGCTTGCTGCCGGTCAGCTGCACTTGTGGCAAATTACCGTGGCAAGCTGTCTCGCAAGGTTCAATCGTAACGGTAACGTGTGCTGTTGACAGGTTTGTGTTGAAGCAATTGTTTTCACTATCGTAAAAGAACGCATAGTATTTGCCTGATTGTGTAACATTTGCCTGATTTTTAATTGCTAAGCCTGAGTGATTTTCGGTGTTAAACCAGACTAAGATGCTACCTGGTGGAGGGCTATTCAAGAGCATATCATTTAGATTCACGCTAACCTGAGAACAGTTGTTTTTGAGTGTTGTGCCTGTTAATGGAACCTGATTAGTTCCCGCTTTACAATTATTACATTCATCTACTACAACCGTCACTTTCGCTGTCGATAGGTCAGTATTAAAGCAGCTGTTGTTATAGTCATAGAAGAATGCAAAATAAGTTCCTGCTGGCACATTGCTTGGATCTGCGACCAATGATTCGTTAGTGTGGTTTGGGGTTGTGTACCAGAACAAGCCGGAGTTTTCTGGTATTCCACCTTGTAATACTAGATTAAGACTAACTTTATCGGAAGGGCAGTAGTTGCCAAGTGAAGTTTTAGAAATTGGCACTTGTGCAATCTTCGTGACGGTGACTTTCGCTGTAGAGTAGTCGGTATTGTATGTAGTCAAACTAACTGAGACAAGAGCTTAGAGAGTATTTTCGGATTTATAAAGCTATTAATTTTTGGTTTAGATACTGAATTTTCCGCTGTTTCAGGGTCTGATTTTTGATTTGCTCCCTTCTTTTCAAGATGAGCTCACCCCGGCCAAAATAGACATCAGCGGGCGTTAAGTTGTTCAGGGACTCGTGGTACCGCTGGTTGTTATAGCGGTCTACAAATTTGCCAATTGCTTCTGTAAGCTGGTCGGGATGGAAAAAATTTTCAAGCTTGACGACATTTTTCATCGTCCTGTGGTAGCGTTCAATTTTTCCCTGGGTTTGCGGGTGAGCCGGTCTGCCGTGCACTTGCTGCATTTGAAGCGTATTTTTCAGATAATCGCCCAATTCGCTGGATATGTAACACGCTCCGTTGTCTGAGAGTAACTTGGGTTTGGCTTTGGTTTTA
>NZ_JBHYGF010000356.1:0-4370 GCF_051859145.1 Dyadobacter sp. | reverse complement strand
GCATTCAGCGTAGTGGTATCGTTGAATGCGGGTAAGGCGAGATATCCGTTTGTTTTACCGGTAAAAACATGGTCGGGTGCATTTGCAGCAATTACCCGGTACCCGTAAATGTCCGGCTCCGGATTTTGATCCCAAACAATGCGTACAAAGCCTGTTGTATCTATGTATCCCTGTAACCCGGTCGGTTTCGACGGACCTTTCAGATCCTTGATCAGGCAGTATACGGGCAGCCCGATGCCCGCATTCCGCGCGGTGTCGATCGCCACGACCCGGTAGTAATTGGGTAAATGCGGCAGTGCAGTTGTATCGAGAAATTCGCGTGCATTGCTGGTCAGCGGCCGGGTGGTCAATGGTGTAAATGGCCCGTCCATGCTCATTCCCTTCGCGACCACAAACCCGCCCAAATCTTTGGGCTGATCCGGGTAATCCCAGCTTACTTTAACCAGCGTTCCCTGCACGTGTTTTGCATGGAGCTTTGCGACCGTTGGAGGAGGTGTCTTGTCCAGTGAAGAAGCCGTAATAATTTCCGAAGGTACCAGCTCGCCAAAGGGGGTTATGCCGAAAATTCGGTATTTGTAAGGTCGGTAATTCTGCGGAACGGAATCGGTATACTGGATCGCGTCGTCCAGCGAAGAGGTAGGCGCCTGCATCCACGGGCGTTTTGTGAGCCGGCGGAATTTTTTGCCGCCATCGTCCGAGCGTTCGATAAAGTAGGACGAAAACGCATTTTCAGCCATTCTCCGGTTCCACTTCAAATGCACAATGTGCTCGCCTGAGGAAGTTTTCACGGGAAGCATGCGCGCCTGCTCGTTACTTTTCTCATTCATCACCGTAGTACCCGCTGGGTCAACAGGATAAAGCTGCTGGTCGGTCAGCGGGACGATGTAGTAAATGTAGCTTGCACCTTTCACCACTTTCTTGTCCACCCACCCCAGCGCCATTCCGCGCGCATTGCGTGGATTTACATCCGCCAGGATCAGAGAAAGCATCATCCGCAAGTCATTCTGATTTTGCTGATCCAGGATTTTGTCGAGTGTAACTACCTCACTGGCGCCAATTGGCGTGTTGGTACCATTCACCAGCTGTGAGCAGGCGGCTGCCAGCGTATCGTTTTTACTGACCTGCTGCTGCCACTCTGCCGCTGTCCACGGCCTGACGGTCACCTGCCAGTCGAGCTGTAACTTCTTATTCTCATTAAAGCTTCGTCTGGTGAGCATATAGCCGCTTCTCAGAGCCTGGCGGAACAATGCAGCGTGGTTCGGTGCCCAGCGGATTACAACCGAGTCTCCAAATGCTTTTGCCATTATACCAACCCGGTAACGTCGCGGCATGGTAGTATCTGCCGCCACAGGTTTGGCGGGGACAGCTTTGGCTGTACTTTTTTTCTGGGCAAAACCTGTGAAATGGACCAGCGAAAGCAGCAGGCTCAGCGCAAGAATCTTAAAACAACTTGTATAGTGCTTTTCCATTGATTTATTTGTTAAAAACAGAGGCAGACCGCACCTTGTTAGCGAAAACGAAGCTGTATGCAAGCGCAGAGGGACATTGATTGTCTTTGTCGTAAAATTTGTAGAGACTGTTATCCTGGGTAGCGGCTTGCAGGCCCGCCACTTTCATGACATAGATGTGAAAAACCGATTCGCGGTTCCGGTATTCTGTAAGCGGGCGGTAGAGAAAATTACTTTTGGCATTCGACAACAGGTTGGTCAGCTTGCTGTCATTTTTGATCGTGTTGATCTTGCTGTCTGCAATGATAACGGACAGGGCGCAGTTACACCTGGCAGTAAAGCTGGACAACATAGCAAGCGATTTATGAAAGTCTGACATACTGAGTTTTGGCGCTACCCTCTTGGCAATCTGGGCGAGGTGATCCTCCCAATATTCCTGCTTTTCACTTTCCGGCGGGTAAGTTTCATTAGCAAGCTGGGCCAGCACTTCCAGTCTGAGCATGTCCCGCGCTCCCTTGCCTGTGAATGCATCCATATTCTCCGATATCAGCACCAGTTGGTTTGCGATCTGCATAGCGATGATGTTGCGGAACAGCTTGCTTTCATAGATCTCATCATTCAGTTCCAGGAAAGTCGCGGTGTAGGGCGCTATGTAATTGTCGTAAATTACCTTCACCGGCCGTGACATATACGTAACCCCATATTCCCGAGAGCCGCTTCCGTAAATTTCCACATCCAGTTTCTCCGCCGCATACTTGTCCAGCGCTTCCGATTTTCCATTCGCAGCCAGCTTTGGGTCGGTAGCAGAGAAGGATTGGGACTGCCCGCCATCGATCGGTGCATTGGCGAGAGAAGACATTTCTTCCACTGTTAGGGATACCGAAGTGGCAGTGTTGACCTGCTTGTTGGCAACCTTGCCGGACGCATTTGCCGCCTTGGTATTTACTTTTACCTGGGCCAGAACCTGCTGGCAACCAACCACGCAAATGACGAGACTAAATTTTCTAACGATGTTCAATAGGTTCATGATCAGCTTAGTTATAGCTTGACTATTTGTTCTTCTTTTTCTCGGAAGGGATCAGCTTCATAATATCTTCGTTCTTAAATGGCTTTTGAATGTCGTCGTATTCGTTATTGAAGCTCGCCATAGATCGCTGGAACGTACTGATCGCATCAGTCGCTGCCGGGAACGGTTTTGACTTCCCTGCTTCATCATAAAAACTCCCGGGCATCAATCCGATCAGCTCCGCAACGGGCACAGCGATATCCTTGAACCAGAAGCTCGACGGATCTGCTTTCAGGAGCAGCAGCGGCGGCCGCACATTGTCCCCGCCCAGGTACTCCGATGCCAGTTCATATGTATCATACCCTTCCGGCGAGACCATCTTAGTGGTCAATGCATCCACCATTTTAGCCCAGGGCGATGATTCACTTTGCGGAAAGCTCGCTGCGGCCAGCTTTTCTGCCAGCGTATTATATTGGCTTGTTTTGAAATAATACCGGTACATTTTCATCTCCAGGCTTTTCCCGAATGCAGCCTCTTCCTTTTGCTTTTTAACCAGCTCAGGGTCTACCTTGATCATGAAACTTCCTGTTGTATATAGCTTTTCGGTTGCAGCATTGATCTTGTAGGAAGTGCCGTAAGTATTGGCGACTACTTCGTAGGCATCCTCCGTAATCTCGGTGTATTGGTCAAAATGGTTGTTGTATTTCGAGTTTACCGCCGGCCCGTTCGCACTGCCTGCTCCCGGCATTCCCGCTTTGGAATTTGCTTTTAAAAGCTGCTGCTCCGCCGCCTTAAATCCTGGTGAATTAACTGCTTTGTAGATGTTGGCAGATACGATCTTTTTCGCATTCTCCTTCGCCTTTTGTGCAGCAGCAAACTGTGTTTTAACAAAATTCGGCTTCGGTATCCGCACAAGTTCAAACCTGTAAAGCATCCTGTTTTTAATACCCGCGGGCAAATTGTAATCTACCCTGTCACCCTTGAAAACAGCGTCTGTGAGCAGTACTGCCGCTGCATTGTTATCCGCAAAGCTGGTACCTTCCAGCGGCGTGAAGCGGGCTTTGAGATCGAAGTTTTCATCCGAATTGAGGTTGCTCATGCAGCAGCTCATATTGGTTTTCAGCTTGATGAACGTGGGCGCATTCTCCCCTTTCATGAAATAGCGCTGCCCCTCATAGGGATAAGATGTGGTGATCGCGTCGTCGGTGCCGCTGCCTTTTGACAAAACCGAAATGCAGGGTCCTGTTTTGAATGTGACGGTCTCCTTTTGTTCCACGTGCTGGTCTTTGAACAGATAAGGCACCAGTTTCCCCTTATCCCGGATTTGCACCTGCAAGTCGAGGGATATCTGATAAGTTGAATTCGGGAGCAATGCATTGTACCGGTAGTAGGTCGCATTATAGTTGGGATCCCCGTCCTCATTTCTTCCATAACTCAGCCGGCCGGAATTATCAGCCGCACAGGCAGCATATTGCGGATCGATTTGGGTGGCTTTGGTCGTAAACCCGTTGAGGTACACCAACTGGAATTCACGGTGCAGGATAGATTGATTTTGTGTGCCTTTCGTTACGGTTCCCTGTGTTCCCGCCTCCACTTCCTGTCCCTGCGGAATTTCAATGTCAATGATCAGGTCGCTTTGTACCGGGTAGTTAAACTCGGCATAGTACGGCGAGAGAATGGAAACAGCTTCATCTGTTCCCGAAGGCCCGAGCGAAGCGATGAGCGGCTGCCCGGCGAAAGGATTTGGCGGTGCAAAAGTCGGCTCGCATCGTTCTCCTTTATTGTACCAGAAGTCCAGGTTGACCCGACCTTTGACCAGACCACCCAACACCCGGTAACGCAGCAAAACGTGTCCATTCAGCCAGATCGGGTTTACCATTCCGCCCCGCAGCAATGCCGCCGCTTCCAGCTCCACC
>NZ_JBHYGF010000355.1:2129-4371 GCF_051859145.1 Dyadobacter sp. | reverse complement strand
CCTCAGCTTGCAGGTTCAGGTATCCAATATGTTGAACACCGAATACTTTGTGCCCGGCATACGCGCGGCGGAAGGGGTAACCTCAGCGTCGCGGTATCCGCAGGAGCTCAGGACTTTTTCTATCGGCCTGCTGATCGATACAAACCGAAAATGATACTCAACAAATGATTGCAATAGTAAACGCTCCTCTTTCAATGAATACAAGGTTTGAAATCAAGAACTCGGAGTTCCTGCTTACGAAGCTGGATTACCCTGAGCGGCTGGATGAAATGGGCGCATTGCGCGTGCTCGCCTGGAAAGATGAAAAAGGGATCAGCCAGGATTTTTTCTCGCATAAAGCCTGGCTTGACGAAGATGACCTGCGTGCGCACCACTGGATTATCACGCACGAAAAAACGATTGTTGCGGCAGCCCGGATGAGTTTTCACAAAGATTATAGTTCGGTACCCCACGCGAACCTGTTCGATGAAACGCTGCTCGGCGATTTTGCACATGGGCCGTTCGCTTCGCTGAACAGGCTGGTAGTTGCGCCGGAATACCGGGGCAATGGATTTTCTTCCATTCTGGATGAAACGCGGATAGAATTTGCGAGGGAGCAAGGCGCGCGGGCGATCATCGCACAGCCCGTGGAGTCACGCATTAAACCGCTGGAAGATCTTGGATTTATATACCTGGGCAAAATCAAGCCCCTTTTTCAGATGCCGGAGCGGCAGATTTATTTCATGATCAAAGAACTGGTTCACTAATTTGAAAAGACTGGCGGACATATCGCTGATGCTCAACGTCAGAAAAGGTGAGGGTAACCTCGTTACCTTGCTGATGGCTTACTCTTTCTTCATGGGAGGGGCTACTGCCTTGTTTTACACGGTAGTAGCATCCTCATTCCTGATCAGCTTCGACCGGCTGATGCTGCCGCAGGTGTACATTGTCGGCGGCGTTTTTACTTACCTGCTTGGTCTGGGTGTGACGCGGCTTCAAAAGTTAATGGCATTCGACAAGCTGGCCGAGCGAATGCTGTTTTTTCTGATCAGTTCAATTGTCGTGTTCCTCGTTACATATCATTTAACCGGCAGCAGGTGGGTTTTCTTTGTACTCTTCATCTGGAACCGCGTTTTTGTGCTTGTGAATGGGGTAACCTTCTGGGCGGTTGTGGTGAAGCTGTTCAATTTACAACAGTCCAAAAGGCTTTCTTCGCTGATCAACACGGGCGATGTATTTTCATCGGTGATCATGTACCTGGCAGTACCGGGTTTGGTCAAGATCATTCCTGTTGATTACCTGCTTGTCGTAGCCGTCGCATTCCTGATCGTTTGCAGTTTTTTACTCCGGAAAATTCATCAGAAATACGTAACCACTGCAAGCACAAAATCAGCCGGGACAAGTACCGTCGAGAAGGCTGGCGAGGCGGCGGTAGATCCGTCTTACTACCGCAACATTTTCCTGCTTGCATTGCTGCCGGTCTTTGCGTTGTTCTATGTGGAGTACATTTTTTTTACTGAATCACGTGCCATTTTTACGGACAAAGGTTCGCTTGCCGGCTTTCTGGGGATTTTCTTCGGTATATCTTCCATTCTCGAATTTTTCATCAAAACCTTCCTCTACAACCGCCTGATCAGCAAATTTGGTTTGAAGCTGGGTATTTTGATACTGCCTGCAAGCCTGGTTTTCAGCTTTGCGGTTTCCGTGATCTACGGACTTGGTTACGATACTGCAGGGATATTCTTCGCCTGCGTGGCGTTGTCGAGATTTTTTATGAGCGCCATTCGGAAAGCGATCAGCGAGCCGGCTTACCAGTCATTGTACCAGCCCATTCCTGCCAGGTTCAGGCTTAATATACAGGGGAGGATAGAGGGGCGGGCGAAGGCGATCGGTGGATTGGCGGCAGGTATATTGCTGCTGATACTGGTCAACTTCGCGGATCTGAGCGCATTACAACTTTCCATTGTATTCCTGATCGTCGCAATCGGTTGGGCGGTAGCTTCATTCACCGGGCAGAATGCTTATAAGAAAGCGGTTCGCGACAAAGCCTTCATATTCCCGACGCGCTCGAAGCGCACAGCCGAATACAAGCCTGAAATGCAGGAAGTGGAAAAGCCATTTGATCTGCTGGTAAAGCAGGTTTTTTCCAAAGATGAAAAGGAGCGGATTGAAGCGGCTGTTGGTTTTGGCGGATCGAGTCGTGTTGTTTATTTAAAATAAAAGAAACCCGTAATGTACCCGGGGTAGGGGCTGAAGCTTCCCT
>NZ_JBHYGF010000355.1:0-2119 GCF_051859145.1 Dyadobacter sp. | reverse complement strand
CGAGTCGTTTTCTGTCTTTCAAATACCTGATCCCCTTATTGCAGGACCCAAGTCCCGCTGTTCGCAAAGCGGCTATTTACACCGCGGGCGAGCTACGCAGGCCTGAGTTGTGGCCTTACCTGATGGAACAAATGGAGATAGACAGGTACTATTCCGTTGCATTTGCAGCACTGGCCAAATCGGGTACGCCGCTTTTGAAATACATTGAAAAAACCTTTTTAAGTAACAATGACAACCGGTACCGGCAGCTGCACCTGATCAAGCTGGTGGAAGAACTGGGCAATGCAGAGGCACTGCGGTTTTTGAGGAGAAATCTGGAAAACCCCAACCGTTTCGTAAAGGACAAGGTACTCGACGCGCTCCGCAACCTGCATTACGTGTGTAATACCACAGAGCGGACGTACCTGCTCAACGAGCTCGACGAGCATTTGAAAACCTTCACCTGGCTGCTGGCCGCGCAAACCGATTTTGACGAGGCTTACGATGCTTCTTCGCAAATGATGCAGAACCTGGAACGTGAGAAGCAGCGCATTATTTTCAAGGCATTTACGGTACTGGAAGTGGTATTTGGGTCAAGATTTCACGCGATCACTTTGCTGAGAGGCGAGCAGGCTACCGACGCCCGAGACTATCTCACGGAGATTTCTGATTTGATGCTGCCGGAGAATGTGAAAAACAAGGTGCTTCCTTATCTCGACAGCGACTCGCGTGAAGAGATGTTCCGCAGGTACAACGAAATTTTCCCCCAGGCGCAGCTCACGGTAGAAGAACGTTTGAAGGACGTGATCAACAAGGATTATACGCGCATTTCAAGGTGGACCAAGGCGGTGGCGATTAAAGAGCTGAAACATTTTCCTTCCGGGAATGTCACGGATATACTTGTCTCCAATGCGGTTTCACATTCCAAGGTAATTTCTGAAACTGCTTTCTACGTGCTCAGGATCATTAATCCGCCCCGGTTCCGCTCGGTGATGCACGTGATGACGCGGGACAATGACCAGTTTCATTTACAGATCATGAAGCCGCTGGAATGGCTGGCTACCGAAGAAGACCTGCTGATCTGCAAGCTGCGCCGCCTGCGGGAGACGCCGGGGCTGGAAAAGCTCCTCAATGGAGAATTACAGAAAATTCTCCTCAATTCGGAGTACTTCAAGGAGGATGAAGGCGAAGTGATTGATTTAAGGAAACATACCAACCGGCCGGACTTATCGGTACTGGTTACTTACGGGAAGCTGCTTTTCTCAAAGGCGGGAGTGATCAGTGCCGGTGAGATCAGGAGCGTGAATGAACTGAAAGCGTTGGGCGTGGCAATGATCCCTAATGTATTGGAAGAGACAGAGTTTTACATTGTCGAAGACTATCTGTTAAAAGATTTGAACATCAGACATCACGTCGCGCCGGAAATAGTGGCAGCGTGACGGATTTAGCATTATAAGTACATGGACCGAAGGTTTGATCAGATGAAGAATTTAGGGCTGGCATTTTGGCTGGTTTGCCTGAGCGCCGCGTCAGTTTTGGCGCAGGTCGGCAGCGCGGCTATGCGGGAGACAGGCCGGCCGATGTATGGATTTTATCAATCTTCCGAATACCGCGCCCACGACCAGAACTTTGGCATTACGCAGGATAGTACCGGGATGATGTACTTTGCCAATTTCGCGGGCGTGCTGGAATTTGACGGTGTTTCCTGGAATACCATCCAAACTGAAAATGTGACGCGGGTATCTGCGCTGAAAACCGATCGAAAAGGCCGCGTACTCGTGGGCGCTAACGGGGAATTCGGTTACCTCGCTTATGATAGTCTGGGTGTACACCGCTTCGTAAGCCTCTCTGCGAAGTTGAAAGACAAGCCCGGCCAGATTATACAGATTCTGCCCGCAAAAGCCGGTGCCTGGTTCATTTCCGACCAGATCAACTTTTTCTGGGATGGTAAGAATGTGAAAGCTTACAAACACGGGCTGTCTATTCAATCCGCATTTGCGTTTGGCGAGGGGGCTGTGGTTTATGCCAAAAACAAGGGTTTTCTGTTACTGAATGAAGGTAAAGTTTCAGGCGTGACGATTGCGCCCGATGTACCTGCATTGCTGGACCTGGTTGCGGTTGTGCCACTTACTGCCAATTC
>NZ_JBHYGF010000354.1:0-4379 GCF_051859145.1 Dyadobacter sp. | reverse complement strand
ATTATCTCTTTTTACAGGATTTTAGTAAGTTTCCCGCATTGTCGCGCCGGCTCGATTATCCGCATCAGCGACCGATCCAGATTCCTGACTTTGAGGAAAAGAAGTCCATTTTCGAAGCCATTCAGAAGGGCGATCAGCTGGTGCACTTGCCTTACCAGTCCTACGAACCCATCGTGCGGTTTTTTAATGAAGCGGCAGTTGATCCGCATGTGCGCGAGATCCATGTTTCATTATACAAGATCAGTCCCAATTCATTTATCCTGAATTCATTGATAAGTGCAGCCAGGAATGGAAAGCGTGTGACGACCTACGTGGAGCTGAATAACAAAATGGATATTCAGGAAAACCTGCAATGGTCGAAGAAAATGCGTGACGCGGGCGTGAAAATTATCCTGAGTGTACCCGGCCTCAAAGTCCATGCTAAAATGGCTTTGATTAAACGTAAAGTGCAGAAAGGGTGGGAGCGTTACGCATTTCTGGGTACCGGCGGTTTTTACAGACTTACCAGCAGGGAAATTGTCGATCATGCTTTACTGACAAACCACCGGGAGCTGACTAACGAGCTGGAACTGCTCTTTGGCTATTTGTCCACGCAGGACGAGCCCAAAAAATACAAGTACCTGCCATTTAACTACCTTTTCGTTACGCAGTTTACATTGCAGAAAAAGTTTATGGACCTGATCGACCGCGAGATCGCGAACTGCAATGCTGGCCTCAAATCTTTTATTACGATCAAGATAAATCAGTTACAGGATCACATTCTGATTGATAAATTGTACCAGGCCGGGCAGGCCGGCGTGCCAGTGCATGTGATGGTAAGCGAAAGCTGCGGTCTGATTTCAGGATTACCCTCAATCAGCGACAATATCATCGTGAGCCGCCACGTGGACCGCTATCTTGAAAACACACGGATTTTCCATTTCGCCAATCGAGGTAACGATGAGATATTCCTGAGCTCCTGCGACTGGACCCACCGGAACCTGCACCGCCGCATTGATATCTGTTTTCCCGTTCTCGACGAGCAGCTGAAAAATCAAATGCGGATTGTACTCAGGAATTATGCAAATGACAACCAGAAATCGGTGCGGCTGGACCTGTACCAGAATAACCTAAGGATTGGAGAAGATGGACGCGGAAAGGTGAGGGCGCAGGATGCAAACTATCGACTGGTTGAGAAAATAGAGAAAGGCGCACCGATCAGGAAACCAGAATGAACGCATTTAATACGGGTAAAAAAAATTTTTCAGCTGTAAAATTTTCTAACCCGCGCCTGGATTTCACGGACGCACTTTGTTGTAAAAATTCCTAAAATCACGATGAATTTTTACAAATTAGCCGGGGCTTTCTCTTGAGCAGTAAGTTGTATATCACTATATTTGAAAGACATCATTCTCACTCAACCCCAAAATAATACTCAAGCATGGGAATAGTAGAACGAAGAGAACGGCTTAAAATACAGGTACGTTCGGACATCGTTAAAACAGCAAAAGACATTGCCCGTGAAGACGGATGGACTGCTGTCTCGATTCGCAAAATTGCTGATGTAATTGAATATAGTCCCCCCATTCTGTACGAATATTTTGATAGCAAAGACAAGCTTCTGGAAGCAATCCGGCTGGAAGGTTTCGATTATTTGCAAGCCGAGTTTATCAAGATAAAGGGTCATTTCAGTAATCCGCAGAAGCAGCTTGTGGAAGTAGCCCAGAAGATCTGGAACTTCGCTGTCGAAAATCCGGAAGTGTTTCAGGTGATGTTCAACCTCGAAGGAGCTTATTGTGATTCTAAGAAGGCTTTTTCACAGGCGATGAGCATCAAAGGAAATCCGGTTTGGGAAATGATCGCCGGTCTTCGTCCCAAGTCGGGAGAAGCAGTAACCAAGACTTACTACGAATGGTGGTGCCTGACCTTTGGTTTTATAGGTATTACCATGACAACTCAACCCAGATATGCATTTTCCCAGGCTGAGCCGATATATATGGAAGGAGTAAGAAGATTTATCCGCAGCATTATGTAGTTGCGGCAGATTGCGGGCGTATCTCTATTTTGCTTTGGTGATAAACCTGGGAAAATGGAGGTACGCTTCTTACTAACCACGCATTTCCGCCAATAATCGAATCGTGCCCGATCACAGTTTCTCCGCCCAGGATCGTGGCATTTGCATAAACAACCACATTGTCCTCGATTGTAGGATGCCGCTTGCGTGATGCGAGTGACTTAGAAACGTGCGTTGCGCCAAGTGTTACCCCCTGATATAACTTTACATTGTTCCCGATGTGTGTCGTTTCGCCGATCACAACTCCGGTTCCGTGGTCGATAAAGAATGAGTGACCAATCACTGCATTTGGATGGATATCAATTCCGGTCTGCCCGTGTGCGAACTCAGTCAGCATTCTGGGCAATAATGGGATACCGCATTGCGCAAAAAGGTGGGCGAAGCGATAGGTAGCAATTGCTGTGAAACCGGGATAAACCGCAATAACTTCTTCAATGCTCACCGAAGCCGGATCATTGTCGGTGATGGATTTCGCGTCTTTCAGGAGCATTTCATAAATTTCAGGAATGCCCGTGAAAATCTCGTCCAGAATTTCCTCAGTGCCTTTGTCCAGCTCAGGCAACAGTGGCTGCAGCATATAGTCCAGGTCTTTCCGCAGATCTGCATACTTCATCGCCAGGTCTTTTGATGGACAGCTTGGACAATCCTGACTAATCGGAAACAGGAAATTGATCAGGTTCTGAATGAATTTCCCTGCGTCTTGTCTGGATGGAAGCTTGTAGCGGTATTTCTCATTTTGCTCCGTGAGGCGCTCGAAAAATGTGTTCTGGTGGCTGGCAGTCATTAAGAAAGTAGATTGAGTCGCAAGTCTGAGATCGTGGGACGTTTCGTTTTCAACAACAAAGAAACGGCGGGAAAAATTTGTTTGTTTTAATTTCTTCTAAAAAAACCAAATAACGGCACACTTTTTGACCTTTTGATCGTATATTAAGTATCCTGTGGATTGCAAATGCAGTAACAATACCTTGTATGCATCGTTTTAGATTCCTTCGGACAGTCGCCTTATTGCTATTTATCTCGGCCTCACTCAGCTCCTGTTTTTCAAAATACATTATCTCTGCGAAACAGGTCAGAAAGCATTACGCCCAAAAGAAAGTTAAACCCACGGAGCATATTATCAAAAATGATACGCTTTCGCTTTGCGTAGCCAGCGTGGGGGCAGATACTTTACCGATGCTGTTGCTGATCCACGGGGCTCCGGGCTCACTCTGGGGATATATGAATTTAATGGATGATGAAGATTTGCAAAAACGCTTTCACATTGTTTCAGTTGACAGGGTGGGTTATGGAAAGTCAAGACTTAAGAAAAGGCGGTTTGTAACCTCAATTGCTACGCAGGCGAATGCATTGCTACCCGTTTTTGAGATGAATAAAAGCAAAGAGAAAGTAACCGTATTAGGTCGTTCCTATGGCGCGCCGATTGCTGCAAAGCTGGTATCCATGGTGCCTGATCAGGTGAAAGAGCTGTTCATGGTTTCGCCGGTGATTGATCCTGAAAAAGAGAAATTCTACTGGTTTTCGAAATGGGGCCGGAATTCCTTTATTCAGTTGTTTTTACCAGGTGAGTTCAACACTGCAACTGCCGAGAAGTACAGCCATTCAGACGAGCTGAAAAAGCTTTTGCCAGTCTGGAATAACCTGCTTGTTCCTACTACTGTGATTCAGGGCGGTAATGACTGGATCGCAGATCCGGGGAATATTGATTTTGCCAAGAAACACATTAAAAGCAACCGGGCGCAGTACATTTTCCTCGATAATGCAGGTCACATGATCACCTACACCCATTTGTCGATGATCAAGGAAATGCTGCTGAAAGGTCTGCTTTTCAAGGACCACATTACTTCGGTGGATCTCACGCCCGATTTGCAGGAAGTTTCCGGGAATTGATCAGCGTACTACTTTTTGGGTTGCAGAATGCGTCGCATTGTCGGCGCGGATGAGGTAAATTCCATGCGCCATATTGCGCAGATCGAATCTTTCCTGAACAGAGATAACGGGTGTTTTTGATGAAATTTCCCGTAAAATCCTTCCATTCATATCCACGAGTTGCAGACGGATTACGGCTTTGTTCTTGCTGTAAGCTTTTACCGTAACAAAATCTTCGGTTGGCACAGGAAAAGCCTCAAGTGCCATTGAAATCTCCGGAGAACTAACCTTAGGAATTGAAGTGACCGGGTTCCCGAATTCTGCTGATTCGTAAGGTGGGATTTCAACCGGCGGACCTGGTTTGTCCACTACCGCAATGCTGCCTTCCCGGTAACTCTCAGATATAATTACACCTGCTCTCCATTCAGTTACCAGCATGGCGAAAAGGTAATTTCCAACA
>NZ_JBHYGF010000353.1:0-4396 GCF_051859145.1 Dyadobacter sp. | reverse complement strand
GACTGTAATCATTTCCTTTATCAACACCTCCCGCAATCAGGATTACAGGCTGGTTATAACTGCCCAATGCATAAAAAACAGAGTCAACATTGGTAGCCTTGGAATCGTTAACGTAGGTTACCCCGTCAATCTCTTCCACTACTTCCAGCCTGTGCGGAGCGTTTTTAAAAGATTTAAGCCCCTCTGTGATTTTTACAGGATCAATGTGCAACAGCTGCGCTACTGCGAGCGCGGCCATTGAGTTAACGGCGTTGTGCGGGCCTTTCAGAGGTAACTGGCTGAAATCTGTTTCGTACACGTTATCATTTACCTGAGAAACAATGACGTGATCACGCAGCCAGGAACCCGGACTTACTGGCTGAGTCAATGAAAACCCTACTTTTCTTACCGGCGGATTTCTCTTGCTCAGCTCCGTTTTAATTACCTCACTGTCTTCAAAATAGATAAAGAAATCGTCTTCATTTTGGTTACGGATAATATTGAATTTCGAATCAATATAGTTTTGGAAATCGTACCCGTAACGGTCCAGATGATCAGGAGTTATATTCAATAATATGGAAATAGCGGGATGGAAACTCACAATATTATCCAGCTGAAAACTGCTTATTTCCAGAACATAATAGTCAAAATCCTTCGTGGCAACCTGCCATGCAAAACTATCGCCAATATTCCCGGCGAGCCCCACATGCAAGCCGGCGTTCTTTAATAAATGGTAGGTTAATAAAGTTGTAGTTGTTTTCCCATTGCTCCCTGTAATTGCGATCAGTTTGGCACGGGTATAACGCGAGGCAAATTCAATTTCGGAGATCACCGGAATCCCTTTTTCGCGCAACGCTACGATCAATGGCGCTGTATCTGGTATACCCGGACTTTTTATCACCAGCTGCGCATCAAGGATATTTTCTGAGGTGTGCTTTTCGTGTTCAAATGCAATGTCCTCCTGTAAAAGAACCTGCGAATACTTGTCCTGGAGCTTCCCTTTATCTGACAAAAAAACATCAAAACCTTTGGACTTCGCGAGAATAGCTGCTCCAACGCCACTTTCCCCGCCTCCCAAAATGACTACTTTTTCTTGCACAGGAATTAGAATTAAATATTTAAAATCGCCTTGATCACGAAGGTAAATCTTTTACAGAAAACTTTTTTTACTCTTTCCGCAATTAAGACGAATAAAAAAGAGGCATATCAGATATGCCTCTTTGCAACAATTATTTAGTGTTTACACCTCTTTTTTCAGCGATTCAGAAAGCCTTAAACGGTTGGCTAGCTTAACGATCAGGAAGATGACCCAGGCAATGATAATAAACTGAATTAGTACCTGAATGAAGTTGCCGTACTTGACTGCCACCTCGGGCGTGTCTCCCACAGCTTCCTTCAACACGATTTTCAATTGCGTAAAATCTACGCCGCCAATGATCAATCCGAGAATTGGATTAATAATATCCTCTACCAAAGATGTTGTAATCTTTCCAAAAGCGGCGCCGATAACAACGCCGACAGCCAAATCCAGCACATTGCCTTTGGCAATAAAAATCTTGAATTCCTGAAGCATAACAAGTTGAGGTTAGTTGGTGATTTAAAACTGATACAAAAATCCGATACTAAGTGCCTGCGCAAACTGAATTTTACTGCTTTGGTCCGCATCGTAAACTACGATCGCACCCAGATTTACATTGACAAACTTATTAATCTTAGCTGTAAGCTGCGCGTCCAAACGGTTATCTATATTCAATGGATGCTTGAAGCTGGAATACATCAGGTACCTGAACTTCAGGTTTATATCTTTGGCAATATCCTTATCAAAATTAGCAACTACCTGGATCAGCGCGGCCTCTGTTCTCACGCGCCTGCCTATAGGTACGCCATAATTATTCTGGTCCGGCGTGTTTACGTACAAAGCCGTGTCTATAACAATCGTCTGACGCAGTGCGCCCGGCGCGAAATCAACAAAGAAATAAGGTACCGGCCGGTATTCGATACCAATTGCCTCCGTGAGGTATGCAGGGGAAAGAATGCCGGAAACCTTCCTTTTAATGCTTGCTGAATCCGGCTTGTCGTCATAAGTATAGCCAGCACCGAACTGCGACAGGAAGTTCACATTTGCAAAAAGGCTCCATGCCGAGGTAAGTTCGCGATTGTATTTGGTGTCAAAAAATACCCTGTCGACGTTCTTTCTGCTTTGCTGGCCTTTGTTTCTTACGATACCGTACTGAGACTGAAAATCATTTCGCCAGGCATTTTTACCCTTCTTCTTTTCATTCAATGCATTAAAGAAGAGCCCGAGTGCAACCGAATTAACTCCCCCGCCCGTCCAGTTCCCACTGAATGATCCCTGGTTAAGATTGGCGCCAAATTCTATTTTTTTCCATATGGTGTCGCCAGGTAGTTTCAGCCGACCTGCATTGATTGGATTTGATAAATCGACATTATTCTGAGAAAATGACGGTATTGAGATAAAAAGAAAAAACAGGGAGACAACATAGTGTGAACCACGCAGTTTGCTGCTCATTATCAAAAGATTTAGTGAGTGAGGTAATTGAGTAAAAGGGCAGTGAGCCGACAGTAAGTCGGATAAAGTAAAGGAATTTTTTGAAACTATGCCAAATCAATGAAACAGAACTGTCTCCAGATACTTCTTTCTAAGTTTCTCACGGGACCTCATTAAACGCATTTTAACGGCGCTCTCCGTCATTTTAAAAATATGGGCAATTTCTCGGATTGTGCGATCATCAAGATACTTAAGGTACAGCAGCGACTTCTCTTCCAGGTCTAAATGCGTAAGTGCTGCTTTCAGGCTGATTGTATTGACCTCTTCCACTTCAAATATCCGCTGAATATCGGAATCATCTTCCTGATCAGCATTTTCTACATAGATGGTCACGATCTTTCGTCTGCCTGACCGCATTGTATCCATGCAGTGATTATAAGTAATTGAAAAAAGCCAGGTGGCAAATTTGGCGTCTTTCTTAAAAGAGCTCATTTTGAAGAGCAACTTAAGAAATATATCCTGGGTGAGATCTTCCGAGCGGGAAGTGTCTTTGGTGAAGGAAAGGCATTTCTGATAGACTTTAAAAGCGTAGCGCTCGTAAAGTTTTTGAAAGTAGCGGTTATCTTGTGAATCCAAAAAAAGCTTGACTAGCTCTTCGTCCGATACATTATGCTGCGCATAATCTTCAAATAAAAGTTCAATCATCCTGGTTCGCAATTCGCTGATAGCGTGTGTAAAAAACTAAGAGGGTATATTAATTTTTCGTAAATATTAAAAAACAACGCCTGGTATACAAATAGATACCAGGCGTTGTCAACATTATTTTATTTCGAAAAATCCTTATCCTCCAATCGATACACGCTTGAAAGATGTAACAGACAATCCTTTGGCTGTTTTTTCCAAAAGCTGGCGAATTGTCAAAGAAGAATCTTTCACGAATTCCTGATTCAGCAATGTGTTGTCTTTATAGAATTTCTGCAACTTGCCTTGTGCAATTTTTTCCAGCATTGCTTCTGGCTTGCCTTCTGCACGTGCCTGCTCTTTGCCAACTTCAATTTCGCGCTCGATAGTAGCAGCGTCAACTTCGTCTTTGTCCAAAGCGATCGGCTTCATAGCGGCAATCTGCATAGCAACGTCTTTACCAAGCTCAGTCACGTCAGTTCCATTCACACCATTGAATGCAACCAATACTCCCAATTTGCCATTGGAGTGAATGTAAGGAACAACCTGGTCAGCAGTTACATTTTCGTAAGCAGTGATTTCCAGTTTCTCTCCTAATTTACCAACAAGGTCAACGATATGCTCGCTTACCGGGCGGCCATCAGCCAAAGTAGCTGAAAGCAAAGCTTCTTTGTCTGAGATGTTGTCGGCAACAGCTTTGTCCAGAATGCTCTGAGCAAGGTTTTTGAAGTCTTCAACATTTGATACCGGCTCAGTTTCGCACGCAAGCGCCACCAATTTACCATTGGTACCATCTTCGCTGATTTTCACCAGTACTGCACCTTCTGAAACTGTATTATCAGCGCGTTTTGCAGCAACTTTCTGTCCTTGTTTACGAAGAATGTCAACGGCTTTGTCAAAATCACCATCAGCTTCCTGAAGTGCTTTTTTACAATCCATCATGCCCGCCCCGGTCATTTGGCGGAGTTTGTTTACATCTTGTGCGGTAATTGCCATGATTTTATTTAATATGAATTATTAACTCGTTTAAAAAATGATAGCCCATAGCAAAATGGCTATGGGCTATTTTTATCTAATCAGATATAAACGAGGATTCAACACCCAAGCCATATCGCCCTATTATTATTCTTCTCCACCATCAGCTGCTGCCTCTTCTGCAACTTCTGCACGTGGTGCAGCAGGAGCAGCTTCTTCGTTGCCTTTGTCAACCTGACGTTTGGCTTCCTC
>NZ_JBHYGF010000352.1:0-4463 GCF_051859145.1 Dyadobacter sp. | reverse complement strand
AGTACACCGAATGAAGGCAGCTTAGATGAAGAAGTAAACATTTCACAAACGTGTCCACTTTTTTCAGGACAAGACATTTATGAGTTTATGGTTTATGAGTTTTAGCTCAGGGTGACAAACTTCATCCTAAAACATCACTCGTTCACTAACTCACTAACTCACTAACTCACTAACTCACTAACTCACTAACTCGAAACTCATTCACTCATTCACTCATTCAAAATTAATCTTCCCCCACCTTCTCAAACTCAAAATTCCCCTTAATGTATTTATTCAAAAAAGTACCCTTGGATGTGGTGGCCTTCATGGCTTGGTACACTTCCAGGGGTACTTTTTTGTAGTCGTAAACCATCCCGGAAACGTAGGTGACCCTGAGTGTTTCCGTGTCTCCGTCATAGGTGTATGATGCGATGACTGAGGATGGCATTTTGCTTTATTTGTTGAATTCGTCCAGTCTGGCGCGCAGATTTTCTACGGGTTTGGAAGAAACGTTTGAGCTCTTAAAGGTCGTGCCCGCGTCTTTCCAGCCGTCGTAAAAATCATTGTTGGCTTTGGTATCTACCGCCAATGCAGCTCCGTTGAGCGTAATGCCGGCAAATAAACCTTTGCTTCTTGAATAGGAATATACTTCTGCTTCCAGCTTGTAATCTGTCTGCGCAGAGGAGCTTCTTCCCATTGGTCCGGCAGCTACCGAAAGATCTCCGCCTAATGTAAAGCTGCCCTTTCCGATTTCACGCAATGTTTTACTGTTTTTGAATACGAGTACCAGATCCACAGCCTGCACACCAATCTGCGCACCGATGCTACCGCCGGTAATGGTGATAAACACAGGATCGCTCCATTCCCCATTCTCCTTTTTCACCATCGCCACGCCGCGGCCGTACTTACCGCCCAACATCAATCCTGCATTGATCATTTTCGGTATAATGATCACGCCCTTTGAGATATTGAGCAACTGCTCAGGTATGTTTTCCTGCATTTCATTAAAATCATCCAACACGGCAGCAGCGGCAACCAGCTTCTCTTCTTCTTTCGCCTGCGCCATTACAACTGTGTTTGACAAAACGCCCAACAACAATAAAATCCCGATTGATCTTCCTTTCAATTTCGCAATGAACATGGTTAAACTAATTAGTGGATTGTGAGTGATTATATATAAAGTATCGTGCCTTAAATGCAATTGCTGACGTCCCCAGCAGCGGCGATTGGTTCAGCCTGCATTTCACCGCGAGCGTTTACAGGAATTGTTCCTCACCATGGGCGACCTCACAGCAGCTTTTCTGGACGATATGGAAGCACATCGAGGGAAAGAAGCCGTCGATGTCGATGCCAAAATGATGGCAATTACTTCGGATATCGCACTGAAAACGTTGTTTGGAAATATGACAAACGAAGACAAGGCGCAGATTTACAAGCAGGTGACACGTACGCAGAAATACCTCGTAACCCGCGTGCGCCGGCCGTACCGCAGGCCAATAATGGCGATCAATGGAGAAGATAGATACTTCCGCACCGACCTGGGCTACTTCAATAAGCTGATTCTTAGTTTTATAGAGCAAAGAAGAAAGTCGGGCGACGCGCCAAATGATCTCCTGCAACTCCTGCTGGATAGCACCGACGAAGATACCGGCGAGCAAATGAACGATCAGCAAATCCGCGACGAGGCGATCACCATGTTTGCAGCCGGCCACGAAACCTCTGCGACCGGCCTGAGCTGGCTCTTGTGGGAGCTGTCCAAACAACCTGCTATCACCAGCCGGATCAGGGAAGAAAGTGAGATTTTTGACAATGTGCCCACTTTCGAGCAGCTGATGCGCATGCCTTACACGCGGCAGGTTGTTGAAGAGGGACTGCGGCTGTACCCGCCCGCCTGGACTATGACACGGGAGGCGGTGATCAACAGCGAGATCGAAGGTTACCACATTCCCAAAGGTACCTCCGTATTTTTATCTGTATTCGAGCTGCACCGGAACCCGCATTTATGGAAAAATCCGTCCGTTTTCGACCCCGAAAATTTCAGTCCTGAAAATATCAGGAACCGGCCCAAATTCAACTATCTCCCTTTTGGCGCAGGTCCGCGGATATGTATCGGCCAGCAATTTGCGATGATGGAAATGCAGCTGCTGCTCGCCTCACTGGTCAAGCGTTTTACTTTTGAAATTGATCCCGCGCATGCTGTCGGAATGCACCCCCAGATTGTTCTTAAATCAACAAATGGTATTAAATTGTACGTGAGATAAGTTCACTCCGCCGGCTTGTATGCACAACGATATCATCCTGTACCTTTCGCTCATTGTCATCATTTTATTCCTGGTAATGCTGGCGCAGCGGATCAAAGTATCCTATCCGATTGTGCTTGTGCTCGGCGGATTGGTACTCGGCTTCGTTCCCGGCATTCCGCAGATTGACATCAATCCCGACCTGATCTTCCTGATCTTTTTGCCTCCGCTGCTTTTTGAAGCTGCCTGGCAAACCTCCTGGAAAGATTTCTGGAAATGGCGGCGTGTGATTGGCTCATTTGCATTCGGTATTGTCATTTTTACTTCCTGCGTAATCGCATTTGTCTCCAAGACGATTATCCCGGGTTTTACACTTGCACTTGGCTTTCTCCTGGGCGGCATTATCTCTCCGCCGGATGCTGTTGCGGCTACTTCCATCCTCAAAGATGTGAAGGTATCCAAAAGACTGATCGCGATTGTGGAAGGTGAGAGCCTGCTCAATGATGCGTCCAGCCTGATCGTGTTCCGGTTTGCACTGGCTGCGATTATCACCGGCCAGTTTGTTCTGACAGAAGCAGTAACAAGCTTTTTCCTGGTCATCATCATGGGTTTTGCAATCGGTATCGGTATTGCATTGCTGTTCTACGCAATCCATCGCTGGATGCCGACAACGCCAAGTATCGACACGATCTTAACATTCGTGGCACCCTATACCATGTACATAGTGGCCGAAGAATTTCATTACTCGGGTGTAATTGCGGTGGTGACGGGCGGCTTGTTCCTGTCCGACAGGAGTCACAGCATACTGAGTCACCTGAGTCGCATTCAGGGAGTTAATGTATGGAGTACCGTCGGATTTGTGCTTAACGGAATCGTGTTTATGCTCATCGGACTCGAACTGCCTGTTATTGTAGAACAGCTGGGAGATACTTCGCTTTCTGATGCTATCAAATACGGATTGATCATTTCCCTCGTGGTCATTATTACGCGCATTATCAGCACACTGGGCGCGTCTGTGTTTACCGTTTTTATCAGCAGATTTATCCGGACGGCAGATAGCAGTCCCGGCTGGCGCGCGCCGCTTGCTTTCGGGTGGACCGGAATGCGCGGCGTGGTTTCATTGGCTGCCGCATTATCCATTCCGCATTTGATCAATGGCGGACAACCCTTCCCGCAGCGTAACCTGATCCTTTTTATAACGTTTGTGGTAATCATGGTAACCCTCGTTTTTCAGGGACTAACACTGCCGTGGGTGATCAAAACGCTGAATGCCGAAGAAATGGATTACGAGGTTACGATCCAGGAGCAGGACGTGCTGATCCGGCTTAAACTTGCGCAGGAAGCCCTCAGCCTGATCAATGAACAGTATGCGGACGTAGTGCCCCGCAACGAACTGCTGCAAAGCCTCAAATACAAACTCGAAAGCGATATCGGATTTTTAAACCATGTAAGAGAAAGTGACCCGGAGCATTCCGGACATGATTATGTGACGCAATACCAATCGATCAGCAAGGAAATCCTGGAAAGAAAACGGGAGCTGCTGCACAAATTCAATAAGAAGGCAATGTTTGAAGAAGAGGTAGTAAGGCAGCACCTGGCGCAGCTGGATCTGGAAGAAGAAAAAGTCAGGCAGCAGTTCCTGCACATGGAATAATGCCGCCCATTGTTATACCCTGTCCTGCCCATGAATGGGATAAACGGAAGATACCATTTTCTGTTTTCCCGATTCCCTGTCAAAAAAGTAGTCGAGCCTTCCCAGGTTAATTCCTGCAAATCCTACCTGGTTGATCGTCGTCGGTTTTCCGTCGAGGTTCATCACTGCCTCGGGCGCTTTCATGAAAGTATGCGTATGCCCGCCGATGATCAGGTCAATGTTCCTCGTCGAGCGTGCCAGGATCAGATCTGATACTTTATCATCGCGGTACTTATATCCCAAATGCGACAAACAAACCACGAGGTCGCATTTAAGCTCGTTTCTTAGCAGACTGGCTGTTTCATTTGCCTTAGTAATCGGATCAAGATACTGTGTTTCCAGGTAGTTCTTTTTATTAACCAAACCATGGAGCTCGATCCCTAAACCAAATACGCCCACCTTGATACCCTGCTTTCTAAACACCTGATAAGGTTTTGTTTTGCCTTGCAGCTCTGTATTCTCAAAATTATAGTTGCTCACCAGGAAGGGGAAATTGGCGTGCGGGAGCTGTTTTGCAAAACCGGCTAACCCATTATCGAAGTCGTGGTTTC
>NZ_JBHYGF010000351.1:0-4481 GCF_051859145.1 Dyadobacter sp. | reverse complement strand
CGTAAGAAAAATCTGGAAGATATCCGTAATCTTCTGGTAGCCGCACCTAACGGAACCCAGATTCCACTCTATCAGCTGGCAGAAGTTAAAATCCAGGACGGGCCAAATCAGATCCAACGGGAGGATGCAAAAAGAAGGATTGTGGTCGGATTCAATATTGCCGGAAGGGAGGTGCAAACGATTGTGAACGAGCTGCAAGCCAAAGTGAACCAAAAGCTGAAACTTCCCACTGGTTACTATATTACCTACGGTGGTTCTTTTGAAAACCTGAATGCTGCCAAACAGCGGCTGATGATCGCCGTACCGGTATCACTGTTGCTGATTTTTGTTCTGTTGTTTTTTGCTTTTAACTCCGTGAAAGACGGATTGTTGATTTATTCAGCCATACCCTTATCTGCTATTGGCGGGATATTTTTTCTGGCTCTGCGCGGTATGCCATTCAGCATCAGTGCCGGAATTGGTTTTATAGCGCTCTTTGGTGTCGCGGTTTTGAACGGTATTGTGCTAGTTGCTGAATTTAACCGGATCAGAAAAGAAGAGCAAAAGGACATTAAACAAGCTGTTCTGGAAGGTACACAACACAGGCTCCGTCCGGTACTGATGACTGCTTTTGTGGCGTCGCTTGGTTTTTTTCCAATGGCGATCAGTAATGGCGCAGGGGCGGAAGTGCAACGTCCGTTAGCCACGGTGGTGATCGGTGGTCTTTTAGTAGCAACTTTTCTGACACTTTTTGTACTTCCGGTGCTGTACCTGTTTTTTGAAAATGGGTTTAGGCTCAATCTGAATGGTAAAACCAAATCAGTATCGCTGCTGATTCCAGCGATGTTGCTGCTCAATCATGCAAATGGTTTTTCTCAGAACAAAATTGACCTGAAAACGGCTCAGGAGCTTGCTCTGGCCAACAACCAGAATTTGAAAACCGAAAAGCTTAGAACCCAGTACCAGAAAGCGCTTTTAAAAACAGCCGTGGTATTACCTCAAACGGCAGTTCAGGTGGAGGCAGGGCAGATCAACAGTTTTTATACAGACACGCGCTTTAACATTACACAATCACTGAGTCTGCCGGTTGTTTATGCCAGGCAAAAAACACTTTTGCAAAGCGAATTATCAGCCAGTGTTCTCAATGTTGCGGTAAGGGAAAATGAACTGCGAAGAAATGTCGCGCATGTCTTTTATATGTTTTTGTACCAAAAGAGAAAAGAAGCATTGCTCATTTCCCTGGACAGTCTTTACGCTGGTTTTTATCAAAGGGCAAATGAGCGATTTGAAAAGGGGGAAAGTGATATTCTTGAAAAAACGACAGTGGAAACTCAGCTGGCCGATATCAGAATGCAGCGGCAGCAGCTCGAATCCGATTTAAATTTATCAAAGCTGCAATTTCAACTATTGCTCAATGCGCCGGATAATCCCGAGCCGGAATTGCGTGACAATCTGTACAATCCGGTTGCAGTTCCGGATTCAATCAATATCCAAAACCATCCTCAGATGCGGTACCTTTCGCAGCAGCAGCAGATTGCAGCGGCCACTATTGACGTTGAAAAGGCTAAACTTTTGCCGCAGATTAATGTGGGCTACAACAACATGAGTATGCGCGGCACCGGCGCGGATGAGAAGACCTACAGCAGTTCTCAGCGGTTCCAGTCCGGGCAGATTGGAGTGGGTATTCCCATTTTTGCAGGATCTCAAAAGGCACGTATAAATTCTGCCCGGATCAACCAGGATATCAGCCGGCAAAGTTATCAGGCTGGTGCCCAAATGCTCAAATCGCAGTATTTGTCTGCCTTGACAGAATATCGGAAATTCCTGACCGCCGTGCAGTATTACGAAACGAGCGGCCTGAAAAATGCTGCTTTGATCACCGCAACGGCTAATCAACAGCTAGCGGGCGGAAGCATCAATTACCTGCAATGGGTACAGCTGATAGGCCATGCGACTTCCATCCGGAGCCTATATCTGGATGCGGTGATGAACCTGAACAGCAAAGCCATTGATCTTAATTATTACCTTCAAAATTAACATCGCCATGATGAAATATCTGATATACAGCTTACTGATTTTGCTTTTTTTATCCTGTTCCGAAAAGGCTGAAGATGGTACGGTAACGACTGAAAATAATGCTGATCCAAATGTTGCTTCACTCAATGAAAAGCAAATTAAAAGTGCGGATATTAAAACTGCATTGCCAGAGAAAAAACAGATTTCTTCGGTTCTGAAACTAAATGGGAAAATTGATGTTCCGCCTCAGAACATCGTGTCAATCAGCGTGCCATTAGGCGGATACCTGAAAACCACAAAATTATTGCCCGGAACCCGTGTCAAAAAAGGAGATGTACTGGCTGTCGTGGAAGATCAGCAGTACATCCAGCTACAGCAGGATTACCTGACTGGTAAAGCAAGGGTTGTTTTTCTGGAAAGTGATTATTTACGCCAGAAAGATCTGAACAAAAGCAAATCAAGCAGCGATAAGACCTTTCAGCAGGCTGAGTCTGATTACCAGAGCCAGCAGGTGATGATGAAAGCGTTGTACGAAAAGCTCAAACTGGCCGGCATCAATCCTGACCACTTAACAAAGGATAACATTACCCGAAGTATCAGCATTCATTCGCCTATCAACGGTTTTGTGTCCAAGGTGAATGTCAATATCGGCCGGTACGTTTCGGCTACGGAAGTACTTTTTGAACTGATAAACCCGACCGACATCCATCTGGCCCTTAAAGTTTTTGAAAAGGATCTGGATAAAGTAAAAACGGGCCAGCAGGTTTTGGCTTACACCAACAACGTGCCCGACAAAAAATACCAATGTGAAATTATTCTGATCACCAAGGATTTGTCACCGGAAAGGACCGCCGAGGTTCATTCACACTTTGAAAGTTATGAGCCCGAACTTTTACCCGGCATGTTTATGAATGCGGACATCCAGCTCAACAGCCGCTCCGTGCTCGTGCTGCCCGACGATGCCATTGTCACTTACCAAGGCAAACAGTACATTTTTATACCAAAAGGGAAAAGCACCTTTGAAATCAAACAGGTCCAGACCGGAACTTCGGAGAACGGTTTTACGGAAATTATTTCCAAGCAAAAACTTGACAACCAGCTTTGTGTAGTAAACGGAGCGTATTCGCTTCTGATGTCTTTGAAAAATAAATCGGAGGAGTAATACTGATTATTAAAGGACAATTCACTTTGCGCATCAATTGTAAACTGTAAACAAACCATGGTCAGTCTTAAAAACATACAAACCGAAATTGACGCAGGCTTCCTGTACGGGATTCTTGCTAAAAACGAGGAAGATGAAAATGTGGCTAGCGTTTTCAGGCAAATGAGTGAAATAGAGCATGGGCATGCACTTGCATTTATGGCTAAGAATGAACTGCATTTGTCACAATTACCGGGCCCGTCTGCCAGAGCAAAAATCCTGAATACGATCGGTAAGGTTTTTGGCTACGATTACATATTGGGTGTACTTCTGGATACGGAAAAGAGCATTTCGTCTTCCGTATCCAATGCCAGAAACAAGAACAGGTCTGCCAGTTCAATCTCAGACACCGCCCATGTTGCGATCTTGAAGAACATACTGGACAACAACCCTAAAATCGCCGGGTCGACCCTTACCAGGTTTGAGAAACGGCACAGATCAGTGGGGGGGAATGCTTTACGGGCTGCCGTGCTAGGCGGAAATGACGGACTTGTTTCCAATTTCAGTCTGGTGATGGGGATAGCGGGTGCAGCCATAGGGCAAAAGGAAATATTGCTTACCGGACTCGCAGGTCTGCTGGCAGGTGCTTTATCGATGGCTTTGGGTGAATGGATTTCGGTAAAAAGCTCGCAGGAACTCAGTGAAAACCAGATGCAGCTGGAAATGGACGAACTGGAAACCAATCCAGGCGGTGAAGAAAAAGAAATTGCGCTGATCTATCAGGCCAAGGGCATCCCACAGCAGCAGGCTTTGAAAATGGCTCGTGACATCATGTCCAGTAAGGACGAGACAATGGCAATCCTGATCAAAGAAGAGCTAGGTATTAATGTGGAAGATCTGAAAGGTTCTGCCATGGAAGCCGCTGTGACTTCCTTTCTATTATTTTCGGTTGGCGCAATCATTCCTGTATCCCCATACTTTTTTCTAAGCGGTACTCAGGCGATTTTGACAAGCACTGTTGTCAGCGCATTCGGCTTATTTCTGATCGGGGCAGCTATTACCTTATTTACCGGAAAAAGTGTGTGGTATTCTGGGTTCAGGCAAGTTCTTTTCGGGCTTGCAGCCGCTGCTGTCACTTTTGGAATCGGAAGACTCATTGGTGTTTCCGTAGCAGGTTAAATCGGATTTAATTTATTCACCATAAATCATCTCTGTTATGTTCAAAAAAATTTCAATGGGTTTGCTTGCCATTCTGGTAATCATACAATTCTTCAGGCCTGAGAAAAATCTTTCTGATAATCAAACGCACAACATTGCGCTGAAATACCCGGTTTCCGGTGAAGTG
>NZ_JBHYGF010000350.1:0-4516 GCF_051859145.1 Dyadobacter sp. | reverse complement strand
AACGTGCGCTCGCAGCTCACCAATAAACTGACTGCCGCGGTGCTTTTCAATGCACAGTATACCAGGGACAATTATCAGAACAGCAACACCTTGTACGATGCGTATACCAACCTGCCGTTTGACCCTGCATACGAAAACGGCGCGCCTACTGACGGGCGTTCTTACCCTAACTGGCTGGGCCGCGACCGTGAGAACTTTTTACATTCGATCCAGTACAACTTTGCAAAAGCAAAGAGCCTGAGAACGAGCCTTGATGTTAACCTCGATTACGATCTGACTGACAAAATCACATTGTCGAGCTACAACCGGGCGAATTTCGGAAGCGGCTCGGGCGCTACCTATTATGATCGCCGTACCAAGCAGGGAGGCGCGAATGGGGGTGAGCTTTATAACAACAATAACAACAATTACCGCCTGCTGACTTCTAACCGGATTCGGTACTCAGAGGAGTTTGGTAAGCACAACCTAACTTTGCTGGGCGTGGCTGAGGCGGAAACTTCTTTTGCAGAATACAACACAACTTCCGGTAAGGGGCTTCCGGCAGGACAGGATGTACTTTCGGTAGCGACGGACATTCTCGTTTCGCCGACCAGCTACAACGAACAGGTTGCATTCCGCAAATTCCTGGGTCAGGCCGATTACAACTACGATAACCGCTATTTCCTGGTTGGATCGCTGGTAAATGAGTTTTCTTCTTTGTTTGGTAAAAACAATTCGTCAGCCAACTTCTTCCAGCTGGGCGCTTCCTGGGTATTGAGCAATGAGAATTTTCTCAAAAACAATAAGGTGCTTTCTTTCGCAAAACTGCGTTTGAGCCACGGAACAGTAGGTAATGCAGCTATTCCGAACTTTGCATCTTTGGGACTTTACACCATTTCACAATCGGCCAGCTATGCAGGTGTGCCGGGCGCGCAGCCTTTTCAGAAAGGTAACCCCGACCTGACGTGGGAGAAAATCCGCGCGTCCAACCTCGGGTTTGATATCAGTCTGTTCAACCGCATTGACCTGACTGTTGATCTTTATAACAAAAAATCCGAAGACCTGCTGTACCAAAAGCCGCTGACTGCCACCACTGGTTATAGTTATGTTTGGGTCAATGCAGGTTCTGTACGCAACAGGGGAGTTGAATTCAGTCTCACTTCCAACAACCTCAGCGGCAAGGAGCTTACTTGGGAAACGAACTTCAATATGGCATTCAACCGCAACAAGATCCTTGAACTGAGCGGTGGTGCAGCGACTTTCCGGCCGGGTAACCGTTTGCCACTGGCAGCGGGCCACGATATGGGCGAGTTTAACCTGCCGGTTTGGGCGGGCGTAAATCCTGAAAACGGAGATCCGCAATGGGAGAAAATCGTAAAGGATGCAAATGGTAATGTGACCAAAGAACTTACCAATTCGTACAGTTCCGTTCAGACAGCGCAGTCACGCCAGTTTACAGGTAAGTCTACAAATCCGAAATTCACGGGCGGGTTGACCAATACATTGGGTTACAAAGGATTTACATTCTCTGCATTCTTCAACTTCGTGTATGGTAACTGGGTGTATAATGAAAGCCGCGCCTACTTTGACAACGATGGTTTGTATGAAAGCTACAACCAGATGATTCTCGCCAAAGGCTGGTCGCGCTGGGAGAAGCCGGGCGACGTTGCCACACACCCGAAGCCGATCGTAGGTGGTAACAAGGATTCCAACCAATCTTCGACACGTTACCTGGAAGACGGAAGTTATATCCGCCTGCGGAACGTGCGTGTGGGTTACAATATTCCGGTGGATGCGATAAAGCGCATTGGTTTTGCGCGTGCCAACATTTTCGTGAGCGCGGATAACCTTTGGACAGGTACCAAGTTCACCGGCCCGGACCCGGAGGCTTCTTTCTCTTTTGAGGATACCCCGGGTAACTCCAGCATTAAATACCCGATCAGCCGCAAGCTGCTCTTCGGTGTCAATTTCACATTGTAAAATTCAGCAGATATGAAATTTATAAAATCAAAACTGGTACTGGCACTCGGATTGGTGTCGATGCTATCCTGCGAACAATATTTTGATCCTACCACCAACATTGATGAAGCTACTGCGCTGGCCAGCGAGTCGGACGTGCAGACTGTGACGATCGGTACCTATGCATTTTTGAACAAATCCAATTATGTATACAGCGGCCATATTATGATGGAATACCCGAGCGACGAAATTGCGCAGGGACAGATTTCCGGAAATGATTTTACCCGCGTGTACCGGTACACCCACATTAATACGTCGACGCACGCGACCAACTACTGGAGTCAGTGCTACAAGATCATCGCGGCTACCAACAAGGTGATCGGATTTGTGTCAAATGACGCTTCTACCGAGTTGAAGCAGCTGAAAGGGGAGAACCTTTACTTGCGTGCGATGGCGCATTTCAATATGGTGCGGATGTTTGGGCGGCCTTATCCGCAGGGAAACGGAGAAAATCCCGGTATCCCCATTCTGCGCGACGGCCTGAGCGACGACGAAGCGACCAAGCTGCCGAGGTCTTCTGTAAAGGAAGTGTACGATTTCGTGATCAGCGATTTGCTGGCTGCGGCGGATCTGATGACGGTGAAGAAGTCGAATATTTACGCTTCAAAGGAAGTCGCGTATGCATTGCTGTCGAAGGTATATCTGTTTAAAGGCGACAATGCGAATGCATTAAAATACGCGAACCTGGTGATTGACAGCGGAAGATATTCTTTGCTTTCATCTGCCAGCTACCCGAGCTACTTCAAGGGTGTTCCTGAAAACAATACCGAGACGATCTTTGCGGTGCGCCATACCAGCGTTCAGATCGCGGAGATCAGCAGTATGTACATCAGTTCCGACCGTTCGGGCACTCCGCTTGCGCAGGGTGTGAGCGGCTGGGCAGAGTTGTATGCTTCTCAGAAGTACATCGACTTTTTGGCCAAACATCCGGAAGATTTGCGGAAATCGTTTGTAACACCTTATGTGCTCAATGGAGAGTTGCAGACCAACAAAAAGCTGACTCCCGCTACGCCGATGTATTATATCAATAAGTACACTTTGCAGGATAATGTGATCAATGCATCGTCGCCGGTGTACCTGCGCCTGGCCGACATTTACCTGATCCGCGCGGAAGCGAATGCGAAGCTGGGTAATCCGGCCGCCGCATTGGCCGATGTAAACCTGATCCGTACGCGCGCAGGACTGTCGGGAACTGCATTGTATACCACCGCGAATGTAGCTTCGGCTGGTAAGACGATCCTGGACGTGGTTTTGGAAGAGCGTTTTCTGGAACTTGCATTTGAAGGTCACCGCATTTACGACCTTTTCCGCAACGGACGCCCGATGGTACGCAACTACCCGGGTACCCACTCACAGAACAATACACCTACGACGGATGTAAGGCAGACGGTCCAGCCGACTGATCCGAGGGTCGTGTTTTTCATTCCGCAAAACGAAATTGATCAGAACAAAAACCTGGTCCAGAACCCATAAATGCATTATATTCTGTTTAGGTAGTGCGGACAGCAGGCAGGATTTCTGCCTGCTGTTTTTTTGTGCTCATTCTCTCGCCAGAAGCGCCGATCTGTACTCGGATTTATCTCTTATATTTGCCCTGCGAACTTTATTAAATTTTATGGTGCTTGTATTACAACTTAGGTTTGAAAAATGGTCTTGGAGAGGCATACGGGTGAAAGTCCCGAGACCTATCACAGCACCTGCTTTGATGAAGTTCGCAGTGACCTCTCCTTTGTTATTCACCATAATCCATTTAGGAAATGCGAACTTCAAATGGTCCAGGTGTTGTTTCAAATCATCTTTCGAACAACCCGGCGGTTGATGCACGTCACGCTTCAAGTATCGGTAATCAGCTTACAAAATCACAAGCTGAATTTTGGTACCTTATCGAATGTCAAGGCTATAAGGAGCTGGCGCATTCACTAAGAACAATCCACGATCTCGCCCTTTATCATTCGAATGTCCCGTTTGATACTGCGGAAAAATCAGCACTGTTTGATGTGAAAGTACTTTGGGAAGCCTTTGAGAAATTGGGGCAGGAAGCTTAAAGTTAAGGGACTGTCAATTGACAGTCCTTTTTCATTCCAAGCCGACTGAGGTTCTAAGTTTTTGTTCAAAATCGGCTTCTTGGCAAATCTCAGTTGAAGTCACCGGCCTTTCTATATTGCTGCTTGTGGCATTTTATCATTTATAAAAACTTCCAAAGGCAATCCTAAGTGCTTGTGAAGATTGTGGATTTGCTGCAAGGTAAAGTAACGTTTCCGATTGAGTATCTCGGATACTCTCGACTTGGGACCTATGAACTGTTCCAAATCTTTACTTTTCCAGCCATTTTCTTCCATCAAATACTTGATTGCATCGATGGGATCGGGATATGGTATTGGGTCGTGCATTTGTTCATAAGCATGAACCAATGTACTTATAATATCCAGCTCATCATCCAGTTCCGAATAAGGTGCCGGATTCAATGCAAGTAATTCGTCAATGCGTTGAAGGGCATTGAGATATTCCGATTCTGTTT
>NZ_JBHYGF010000349.1:0-4517 GCF_051859145.1 Dyadobacter sp. | reverse complement strand
AGCCATTTAATTCTGAGAAATTTGACTTTGCAGACGAAAGCTTTTTCGGAAGACTGGCTGAGCTGGGTGAAAAATATGCAAATGATAAAGAGTTGCGGAAAATGAATATGAACCGCGGATCTAAACATTTTATTTACATCAATCGTACATTCTTTGGTTTGTTCAGTCTGCTGCACGATTTGAAAGCGGAGGTTGAAACCAAGCAGTTTGCGATGTAACAACAACAATGCAATTGCAAGGCAGGCAGGTTTTCTGTCTGCCTTTTTTATTCCTCTTCAATCATCTTTTTGCGCCTTACCAGCTTGAACAGGGCTTTTTTCTCCTGCTCGGGCGTTTGGTCGCCTAGCAAAATACCCCACGGTTTCAGGTTGTCCACGCGATCAAAAACCACCTTCATCATCGCAATCGCAGGAATTGACAAAAACATACCCGACAACCCTGCCAGCGCGCCGCCTACCAGCACACCAACAATGGATACCAATGCATTGATCTTGACTTTTGAACCCACAATCACGGGGACGAGGAAGTTATTATCGATAAACTGCACTACAATAAAAACACCGACAACGCCCAAAACAGTATCCGTTTCGGGGTGGCTGATAAAGGTTACCAGTACCGCGAGTACCGTCGCCACAATCCCGCCAATGTAAGGTACCAGGTTGAGGATTGCCGCCATAATGGAAAGCAGCACAGCATATTGCACATTCAGGATCAGCAAACCAATGGAGTTCAGTACAGCCACCGCAGCAGTTTCCAGCAGCAGCCCGACCATATAACTCTGGATAATCGCCTTGATCTGCCCTAACCCTTCCAAAATCTTTTCTTTATGCTCCTCGGCAAAAAGAACTACCATAAAATGGAGCAGCATCGTGCGGTAGTAGAGCAGCAGGAATGCATAAATGGGGATCAGGATCAAGGTAGTGAGCGGACCGGTGACGGCGCCCAGCGTTTCTGTTCCCTGGAAGTTTTCAAGCGTTTTGGTCTGTGCATTTTTGAGGTATTCGGCTTGCTGGCGGTAGGTAACGCTGTATTCGCGGCGGATCCAGCGGCGGGCGTCGTGGTAAAATTCGTTGATGTTCCGTTTAAGCTTGGGAAGCTCGTCCGAGAAATCTGCAAGTTGCATGGAAAGCAGCACGCCCACGGCGGAGACGATCAATACAGCCAGCAACACGGCGAGGGTTATTGCCACCACCTTCGGCATTCCCATCTTCATCAGCCAGCTTTCCACCGGTCGCAGCAAAACCGCTATTAATCCCGCCAGTGCCAGTGGAACAATGATATCTGCTCCCAGATAAATGCCCGCCATAATCAAGCCGATCGCCAGCAGGGAAAGTGATAACTTTTGGTAAAATGGAGGAGTTTCGAGGGTAGGCATGTTTTCGTGGTTCTATAAACTTTTCAGTAATTCTAAATTTTGTTAACTTCAATTATGCGTATGCGATGGTTATTATAAGTTATAGGGCCATCAGGGAATTTGGAAAAAGATATCCCGACGCACTGGAAGCATTGAATGTTTGGCATAAAATAGTTGAAAAGGCAAATTGGTCACATTTTCATGAAGTCAGGGAAGTTTTCAACTCCATTGATGCTGTTGGAAATGACAGATACGTTTTCAATATAAAGGGAAATAAGTACAGATTGGTAGCACTGATTAAATTCAATATCCGGACGTTATACATTCTGTTTATAGGCACGCATGCTGAATACGACAAAATTGATGCTTCTACAATCCATTTTAAAAGAAAATAATTATGGACATAGACTTTCAACATATCAAAGACGAGCAAGAATATGAGCTCATAATGGCCGAAATTCTGGATTTGATGAACAAAGGCGAAGCTAATCTTTCGCCTGACGAATCAGAGAAAATCCGTACACTGGCGCTTGCCGCCCAAGCTTATGAAAAGGAGCATTATCCCATTGAACCGCCCAGAACTTTCCAGGGTATGGTCGAGCTTCTTGTGTACGAAATGAAACTTAAACAAAAAGATGTTGCAGGAACCTTCTGTATCAGTGATGCGAAGCTTTCTTTAGATCGGAATGGGAATCAAAGGCCCGACATTCCGTTTATTGCCGCTGTTAAACAGAAGTCGAAAGTACCCGCGATGTTCTGAATCATCATTTAAAACTTACAAATCAATCAGCTTCTTCCGCATACAAACACTGTAATCCGAGACTTCATACTCTAAAAAATCGGTGATTTGTTCGTAGCCCAGCTTCTGGTAAAGTTGTATCGCCTGCGGCTGGCCTTTTCCTGTTTCGAGGAATGCGGATGTATAACCCAGCTCCAAGCCCCATTTTTCAAGTTCCTGAACAATAGCAGAAGCAATGCCGCGGCCTCTGAATGCAGGCTTGATAAACATGCGTTTCAATTCAAGCGTGGTTTCATCCAGCTTTTTAAAACAGCCGCAACCCACTAGTTCTTCTTCCTCGTAAGCAAGTACCACTGTTTTCAGGTCTGTAATGCGGTTGTAATCTTCGAAATCCTCTTTTTTGGTATTGTAAATGGCGCATAGCTCGTCGTCAAGCTGGTCGGTCAGCCTGGTGAAGTTGGGGTTGTTGCTGGTGGTTCGTATAATTTCAAGCATAAAAAGGCAATTGCATTCAATGCAATATCGACTGATTTAGCCGGATCATCAACTGTCCAGCTTTTTCAGGAAGGCATTTGCATTGTCAAGATGCGCTTTTCTCTTTTCGTCCGACATATTGTCAAAGGTTCTCAAAAGCATACTTAACCTTGGATTGTGGGAGAAAAACTTACGTTGCTTGTCCATAAACCGCCAGAAAAGTCCGTCCCATATTTCCTGCCATTCCCCTTTTTTGTAATCACTCATTTTGGAGAGATAGTTACTCGAACTGATATACGGCTTGGTCGACAGCAAGCCACCGTCGGCAAACTGGCTCATTCCATACACATTAGGTACCATCACCCAATCGTAAGCATCAATAAAAAGCTCCATAAACCAGCGGTACACATCGTCGGGATCAAACTCGCAGAGCAGCATGAAATTGCCCATTACCATCAGCCTTTCGATGTGGTGACAGTAGCCCGTCGCGAGTACTTTTTTAATGGTAATATCTACCGGTTCAATGCCCGTAGTGCCTTCCCAGAACGATTCCGGGATTTTCCGGGTAAAACCCCAATAGTTGCGCGTCCGCTCGCGGCTGCCTTTATTTTCATAAACCCCGTGCATAAACTCCCGCCAGCCAATTACCTGCCGGATAAAACCTTCCAGTGAATTAAATGGAATATCGTGCTTCTCGGCATAGCGCAGGGATTTCGTAATTACCTCCTTCGGCGTGATCAGGCCCACATTCAGCATCGGGGTAAGCTGGCTGTGGTGCAGGAAATGCTCGGAGGTTACAATTGCATCTTCATATTTCCCGAATTCTTCAAAACGGTTTTTTAGGAATTGGTCGAGCCACAATTGGCTTTCCTCATGCGTGACCGGGAAGCGGATTTGCCCCGGTACCAGCCCGTAATTTTTTCCAAAGTACTTCTCAACATACACGCCGGCTTCATTGTAAAGCTCATTCTGCGCCGGGAACCTGATTTCCGGGGGCAATTGCTTTTTAGGGAATTTCAACCGGTTTTCAGTATCAAAGCTCCATTTGCCGCCCACAGGTTCTTCATTTTCGTCGACGAGGATCTTCAAACGTTTCCGTTGGTTTGCATAAAAATCTGCCTGGAAGTAGCGCTTTTTGTTGATAAAATACCTGTCCAGATCTTCCCGCGTATTGATAAACATGGGCGTTTCGTAAGATACCAGCTCAATACCTGCTGCCCTGGCTGACTTTTCGAGCCTCTTTTCCAGCCAATCGTCAGTTACATTCACATAATGGATTTCAGTTACACCCTGCTTTTTGAGATAGGGAACCAGCTTTCTTACGTCACTGCGACTTTCGGAAGCTTCAATGTATTCAACGTGCAGTTCCTGTTCTTCCAAAAACTGCCGGTACGCCTGCATGGAAGCTCGGTGGTAAAACAGCTTGTGTTTATGAAAATTGAATTGTTTGAAAAACAGGAATTCCTCAACCATTACCACATTTCGTCCGGCACTTACTGCCGGGTTTTGCCTGAATAACTGGTGTGGGAATACCAGAGTGACAATTTTCATAACAAGCCGTTTTAAAAGCAATTAGCTACCTTTAACCAAAAAGGTCCGTCGGAAATAGTTATTAAAATCATGCGAACACTGCTTTTTGTTATTATTATGCTCCTGTGCTGTTGGGTTCCGGGTTATGGTCAAAATGCATTCAGGGTAGTTCCATTAGGTGTAAAAGGCGGGGTAAATGATGGGAATTTGTCTTCCTATATGGTTGCACCAGCGGGCGAAAATGCATTTGTTTGCCTGGATGCAGGTACTGTAACCAACGGAATCAGATCAGCAGTGGAGCAAGGTGCCTTTTCGGTTTCAAGTGATATTGTTTTGAAACAATACATCAAAGGCTACTTCATTTCACACCCGCATCTGGATCACGTTTCGGGGATGCTGCTCAATGCGGTGGAAGATACT
>NZ_JBHYGF010000348.1:0-4550 GCF_051859145.1 Dyadobacter sp. | reverse complement strand
TGTTTGCTGGAATGCTTTTTATAGCTAGGAGTCACTTCATAGCGTGTCAATTACACTTCATCCGCTTTGCTTTTCCATTGATATTTAGTAAAAAAAGAGCTGGTATCGGTCGGGCAGGGCGGTTTATCGTCAACAAAAAACCAGATGGAAATTACAATCAAGAAATCGCGCTTCTACGAGCTTTTTCTTTCAGAACTGAGGGAGATGCTTTGGGTAGAACAAAAGATGTGGGGTATGCTGAGAATGATGCAGGGAGTTGCGCAGTCACAGGATTTTTCAAGAACATTGGCGCAGAGCAGGGTGCATGCTTCCGCACATATTGACAGGATCAGGCATTTGTTTGACGTGCTGGGCGAACCAGCTTCGGGCATTGAATCAGCTGCTATCGGCAAACTGCTCCAGAGTGTAGAAGCCACTGTGAATAAAAACAGCGAAGGCGCAGGAATGGGCGATTTTACATTGATAATTGCCGCTCAGAAAGCCGGACAATACAAGGTAGCCAGCTATGAAAATCTGATCACGATTGCGCAGGTACTCGGCGACAAGGAGCTGGAAAAAGTGCTGGAAGCAAACATTATTGAGGATGCAGGTACAGACCTGTTTTTACGCGAGCTGTCGGAGCGTTTTATTTACCAGGAAGCAGCATCCAGGCAAGCGTATCGTTTGTCTGCATGATGGCAGCCTGGCCTGAGATCAGGCTAGGCTGCTTTGTTTTTCTTTCAGTATTCTCGACAATTCAGGCAGGTCGACGGGTTTGAGTAAATGCGCATCAAAACATGACTCCGTACTTTCCCGAAGGTCTTCATCAGCTCCGTAGCCAGTAACAGCGATGATAAGCGGAGATTGGCCCCAGTTAGTATCGCGAATGAGGCGACAGGCTTCATGCCCCGTCATACCCGGCATTCCGATATCCATCACAATTGCCAGGGGATTATATGATTCAGCAGCAGTAATCCCCTCGCGGCCGCTGTAACAGGCTTTTGTCTCATAGCCGGTCAGCTTGAGCAGCATCGCCAGGGTGTCCGCGGCGTCGCGGTTGTCATCTACCACCAGTATCCGGCGGTTTTCTGAGTTGGTTACTGTTTCCATATCTCTTATTAGTTTATCAAAGCAAGGCTTTTGTAATTCGCTGCCAAAGCCGTCGTCCGGGATCAACCACGTCGACACTATTTTACGGCGGCGATAAAACGTTCATTGCCGCAGTTATTGCATTTTTCATTACCAGAATTTCCCATTGCTTTATTCCCGCACTGGTCACACACCTGTTCATCAGTGGTCTCGCTGATCTCACTCTGGTACTCTTTATCCCAAATCGGCAGAATGGGCAGACCGGCTACTACCTCATAGTTTTTGATCAGTGTAAAAGAGCCGCCTGCTTCGAAGTAGAGCCTTTTTACCTCGCCCAAATGCCTGATACTGTTTCCACGAAGCTGCGCAAATGCCCGCTCCCGGGTTATACCCGTTTTTTGCATCATTTTGAGGTTGAGGCAACTGTCTTCAACAATCGGCGTGATGTTTCCCTGCATCACATTCTCCAGTTTCTGGTTTCTCGTGGAAAGTCCCGCGATCAGTTGCTGAATGGAAACTACGATGGCTGCTATCACCACTGCGGCGAGAATACCGCGGTCAGGAGATTGGAGCGGTACCCCGATCGCGGCCGCCAGCGAGACCATCGCGATCATTTCACTTCGGCTCAGCTGCGACGCCATTCTCTTTCCCATCAGTCGCATAGATACCATGAGAATGAGGTAGATCACGGCGATCCGCAATACTACTTCCAGGTAAAAACCGCCCGGTACGTCGCCGATGAAGATCCGCTGCCAATCTGTAATTTTGATATCTTCGGGTTTCATGAAGTTACGAGCTGAGATTTAATGGAAATTGTTGCCGGTAACCAATCATTGGAGCCACATACCTTGCAGGACTGCTCATTGCTCGCGTCGTAAATCACTTTTCCGCATTTCGAACAGACAGTCGCGCCGTTTACAGGTTCCTGGTAGAAACCGGCGATTGCTTCATCATTCGGTGGGAAAATCTGCAAACCAGGCTGTGGTTCGTCTCTCCTGTAAATGCTGAAAACACCGCAAGCTTCCAGGTAAACGCGTCCTACATCTCCCAGATTGAGTACATCCTTAGTCCGCAATGCTGAAAACAGCTGCTGCCGAGATACCTTTGATTTACCCATTTGTTCCAGCTGGATCACGCCATTTTTTACCACCATTTCGGCACGTCCCTGGGTCGCACGCTCAAACTTGCGGCTCTTAAACTCGGCCAGGTTAAGGCCGCGCTGAAAGATCAGGGCGCAAACGAGGATCATAATGCCTAGTAACAATCCCAGCTGCGGTATCTGCATAGCCGGCGATACAATCGCACCGAGGGTGATCATCACCGCCATTTCAGAGATCGTCAGCTGCCCGCCCATTCTTTTCCCCATTAACCTTACTATAACAAGCAGAGCAAGGAAAACGAGGGAAGTACGAAGAAATACCTCAATCAGGAATTCAGGGGGAGCCTGGCCGAATAAAATCCTCGGCCAGTCCCAGGGTTGTATCTCATCTTTTTTCATGTCCGTTCCGCTGGGTTATTCTATACGCTGGCAGATTTTTCATTCGGACATTTCAATACCATCACGCTCCGGTCAGGAATGGTAAGTACTTCACCCGGCTTGAAATCATCGCCTGACTCTGCGATCATTCCCGCGTCGGTATCAATGATAATGCGCCATTCATCGCCGCAGTCATCAGACGGAAGTACGAAATCCACCGCTTCCGGCGTGCAGTTGAAAATGAGGAAGAAAGTATCGTCTACAATCCGGTCATTGTTCATATCCACGCAGCGGATACCATTTCCATTCAGGTATACTCCGAAAGCGCCTGCGTCCATTGTTTCCCATTGATCATCGGAAACCTGACTGCCGTCCGGGAGCATCCACATAATATCCTTCATTTCGGAGTCGTGGACCGGCAAGCCCTGAAACCAGCGGCGGCGCCGGAAGGAAGGGTGGTCCTTGCAGAAGCGTATCGGTGACCTGGTGAAGTCAAGAAGCTTTTGGTCTGCTTTGTCCCAAAGTATCCAGGAGATCTCGTCGTCGTGGCAGTAGCTGTTGTTGTTACCACCCTGGCTGCGCCCCAGCTCGTCCCCGGCCACAATCATCGGAACGCCCTGGGAGAGGATCATGGTCGCCAGGAAGTTTCGCTTCTGCTTGTTTCTGAGCTGAATGATGCTTTCGTCGTCCGTTTCTCCCTCTACACCGCAGTTCCACGACCTGTTATCGTCGGATCCGTCCTTGTTGTCTTCTCCGTTCGCTTCATTGTGTTTCTTATTATAAGAAACCAGGTCGTGCAATGTAAAACCATCGTGTGCGGTGACGAAGTTGATGCTGGCTGTGGGCCTGCGGTAGTCGCCGCGATACAGATCGGGGCTACCGGTGAAGCGGTCGGCGAATGCGCTGAGCGGTATCGCTTCACCCCGCCAGAAGTCGCGGATCTCATCGCGGAATATATCATTCCATTCTGCCCAGCCGGGAGGGAATTTACCCACCATATAACCCGAATCACCTATATCCCAGGGCTCTGCAATCAGCTTGACGCGGGAGATAACCGGGTCCTGGTGAATGATGTTAAAGAAAGAACCCAGGTTGTCTGTCTCGTGCAGGGTACGTGCGAGTGTAGACGCCAGGTCAAACCGGAATCCGTCCACGTGCATTTCCGTGATCCAGTAGCGCAGACTGTCCATGATCAATGCGAGCACGTTCGGCAATTGCACATTCAATGTGTTGCCGGTACCCGTGTAGTCCATATAGTAGCGCTGGTCTTCAGGAGTGAGGCGGTAGTACGATGCATTATCAAATCCCTTGAAGCAAAGGGTAGGGCCCATGTGGTTTCCTTCCGAGGTATGGTTGTATACTACATCAAGGATCACTTCGATGCCTGCCTTGTGCAGTTCTTTGACCATATTCTTGAACTCCGAAACCTGTTCGCCATTCTTGCCGCTGCTGCTGTAACGTGAATCCGGCGCAAAGAAGCCAAGCGTATTGTAACCCCAATAATTGGTAAGTCCCTTTTCAAGCAGGTGCTGGTCTGCTACAAACTGGTGCACGGGCATCAGCTCAATGGCGGTAATGCCCAGTGATTTCAGGTATTCGATTGTCACCGGATGTGCTACTCCGGCATAGGTACCCCGGATTTCTTCGGGAATGTCTGGGTGTGTAAATGTGAGCCCTTTTACATGTGCTTCGTAAATAATCGAATCATGATAAGGGATATCGGGACGTTTATCATCTTCCCAGTCAAAATGACAATCGACAACCACCGACTTGGGAATGTACGGGGCACTGTCGCTTTCGCTGAAACTCAGGTCTTTCTTTTTATCACCAATCTTGTAACTAAACAGCGCCTCATTCCATTTCAGCTCACCAGCCAGCGCGCGGCTGTAAGGATCCACAAGCAGCTTGTTGGGATTAAACCGGTGCCCGTTTTTCGGCTCAAAGCGGCCGTGCACGCGGTAGCCGTAAAGCTGGCCTGGCTGCAACCCTGGTACGTAAACGTGCC
>NZ_JBHYGF010000347.1:0-4551 GCF_051859145.1 Dyadobacter sp. | reverse complement strand
AATGCCGTACTGATTATCCGCAAGGAATCGGAGAAACGAACTCCGATCGGGATTGCTGATGGGAGTGCTCAGAAGCCCGGGTTTGCGCAAAAGTTGTTTTTGCCAGTCAAAAATTTTATCGACAAAAAGATTTTAGAAGTTAAAAATGAAATCATTGCCTGGATAGCTAATCTGGCCACGCCTGTGACTTATTATAGCATTATTGCTGTACTAGGCCTTTTAATTGTTATCGTTGTGGTTTTACTTCTAGGTTATATTTTAAACCGTTGGGTAGACAGTGACTATCTGGGGTTTGTAATACTGTTAGTGTTTACCTTGGTGCTACTATCTTTATTTCTATTATATAGAAAAAAGGCATTTGGGCAGATCAAACGGCTGCTAATGCGCCTGGGGCGTATATAACTCCCAATGATACATTGATTAGTTACAAAATTATATTTTCACCATGGAAATCAATAACTCAAAAAATCCTACTTTTCAACTTGCAGCTTCGCTTTTGAGCCTTGTACTGATCATTGCTTTGTTATATGCGCTGCAAAGCCTTTTGATCCCATTGATGTTTTCGATCCTTCTAGCCATTTCGCTTTTTCCAATTAGTCGGTTCCTAGAACGTTTCAAAGTCAAAAGGGCGCTCTCCTGTCTGATAGCTGTGATAGTTGCTATTCTTTTAATTAGTTTGTTGATCTGGTTTATTGTCCATCAGGTCAAAGTGATTGGTTCGAGCGGAATGGATCTGCAAGTTAAGTTTATGTCCATTTTTGATACCATACAGATTTGGATTACCAGAAGATTTGGCATAGAGGAGGGCCAAATTACCCAGCAAATCAAAGATTTTTCAAATAAAGCTGTTTCGAATGCCGGGACTTATTTGAGCCTTGCATTTGGTTCTGTTGGCGGTATTCTGGCCGGGGCAGTTATTGTGCCCTTATTTACTTTTTTTCTGATGTATTACAGGGATTTTTTCCGTGAATTCTTTTTTCATGCATTCTCATCGGTCGCGAAGGACCAAGTCCAGCAGGTACTGGACAAAATCTATGTGGTTGTTCAAAGCTACCTGATCGGCCTTGTGACGGTAATGGCCATTGTGGCCGTTCTTAATACGGTTGGTCTTCTGCTGCTCGGAATACAGTATGCATGGTTCTTTGGCACACTTGCCTCACTTTTAATGCTTTTGCCATATATTGGGATAGCAATTGGTTCTATCCTTCCAGCTTTGTTTGCACTGGCCACCAAGGACAGCGCCTTCTACGCACTCGGGGTAGTGCTTTGGTTTCAGGTAGTCCAATTTTTAGAAGGAAATTTGTTTACTCCCAATATTGTCGGTGGTAAGGTGAGCATTAATCCGCTGATGGCCATGATTGGCCTGCTTTTAGGAGGTATGCTCTTTGGTATTTCTGGCCTTATTTTAGCACTACCGATCACGGCGGTCCTTAAAGTGGTTTTTGACGCCATTCCGTCCATGCGTGCTTATGGCTTTTTAATCGGGGAACCAGAAGACTACCATTTGAAGCGATACTCCACAGCAATTGTTATGAAACGCTGGAAGTTGAAAGACTATGGCTTTTCAAAAGATAAAAAAGTTACCAGTGCAGTAAATGGCAAAGAAGACGCGGAAAGTTAATCCGAAGTACAAAAAATTAAATGTGTGATATATCCTGCTTTAGAACCGATGCAACAGCCAGATTATATACATGTCAAAAATAATATACTTCACGCAATACCTTACCATAAACACCTGGAAGTAAGAGTCGGCTCAAAGACCTGTGTAGACAGGAGAAATTGGAAGTGCTCTGAGCCTGTTTGCAAGGTTAAAGTTATTTGTGGAGTTGCAGTGATTGCATTCATCTTTCCAGATCCTAAATCTAATATTGTGCTCCATCTGAATTACGCTCAATTAAAATCGTGGGGGCCCGTTTCGTGGCTGGGCTGTAAGGAAATCATGTTCATGCTTTTTCTTTTAGATTCGACGGACCATAATATGATCATCAGCTCCAAGGTGGTTAAGATAAATGAGCGGGACACAAGCAAAATCAGGGCCGCATGTCTAGAACAAAGCACTCTTCCAGTAATTGCGGTTGAAAGGGCAGTTGATTTTATCTACCAGTTTAGGATTAGCGAATTGTGGCCATAATAGAAACCTGCGCTTAAACATAATGACTAATTCTAAATTAAAATACACTAATCGTATTTTGTTAAAAAAATATTATTTAGTAAAAAAGGATAAATCCGTATTTATCGCTGACGACGATGAGGATGACATATACCTGTTTAAGGAAGCTGTTGAAAAGTCGGCTGATGATGTCAAAGTAGTTGATGCAGATTCGGGCGAGGAGCTAGTTGAAATGTTGAGAGATGCAGTAAATTTAAGTGATCGGTGATAGTAGTTGATATGAATATGGGTGGAATGAATGGATTAAAAACGATTATAGCTATAAAAGCAGATTCAAAGTTGTCCCATATTCCTACGGTAATGATGTCAATATCTTCAAACCCTGACCTGGCTCAAAAGGCAATACGTGCCGATGCTTCCGAATTTATAACAAAACCAACCAGTTTTAGCGCCTTTTGAAATCTGACCAAGAGAATATTTCAACACTTTTTTAAGTATTTAAGCAGCACAATAGGGTAATTTGTTTGCCTATGCGTTCCTGGCAGATGCCAGTCCTAGATACAAGCCAAGTAGGGATGTCATAAATTGGCTTGATGATGCTACTCGGCCGCTTTCGAGCCGATGTTGTCTTGCTGTGTTCAGAAATAATAAATGCTTAGTAAAAAGCAAATGTAAAAAATCGATAAGGATGGTTATGTCAGCGTCTTGTAAAGTTAATTCAACATTGGAGAACAATATATCTTTTCTATCGGCAACTTACTCACCATGTTTGGCTTGATATTTATATAAGTTTTATGCATTAAAAACAGAAGCGATGGCAGACATAGAAAATCCTGACCCATCCGGGCAGGTCAAAGCAGGTATAACCTTAAAAGTAACGGGGGCAGAATCTGAAAATGAGGCAATGCGTAGTGTTGAGAACTATTTAAAGTTACATAAAGCAGTTTCGCTCGAAATGGGTTTGTGTGAAGGTGCTCTGAAAGGGGAATACTTGATTAAATTGGGTTAACAAGCTCGCTAGAATTTTTTCAGTATTTGCAAAAATTGGCAGAATAGCTTAGTTGCTATCCTGCCAATTTAATAATTAGGAGAATTTATTTGTGGCATGGAAATAGAGCTTTCATGTAAAATTACAAGGATGTGTCATGAAGAGAATATTGATTGTGGAAGATGATAATCACATATTAGAACTTTTGAGAATAGTTTTTGTGATTTTAGTTTTGATATGACGTTTTCGAACATCGCTCTTGAAAATTATTATATTCAATGCTGTTATGTATTTGGCTAAGCCATATAACATGCTATCTCTGCTTTAATAGCAAATAAATATCTATCCTAATATGCATAATCAGAGTTCGGCAGTAGCATCAGCTGTTCCCGGTGCAGCTGATAAAGTGCAAGAGCAATTGCAAGTTAACGGCTTTGACCTGGACAATTAGCAAGGTGAAGTGGGACAGGTGCTACGCCAAACGGGCGACCCGCCACTGAGTTCTGACACCTTGGAAAAAGAAAGGCGGCAATGCAGTGGATCGCGCAAAGGCGACAGGTCAGAATGCCGCCTCGAATCCGCAAGTAGCGGATGAAATGGCAGCGGGTTACTTAAAAAGCTTTTTAAGGAAGGACAGAGCACTATTAACCAAGTAGACCGTCAGGATGCGGTCAATGTTGTCATGAAGCAAACCGGGAAAAGTCGAGCGGAATCAGAACAGGTTGTCAATAACTGGATCAGCAGCTCAATCAGGCAAAGTAAAATTGGACCAGGCAAAAGTGCAGGCCGAAGTGAAAGCCCGTCAAGCGGCAGATGATGCGGCATCGGCGGCTTCAAAGGCCGCAATCTTTACATTCCTAAGGTTATTGATCGGTGTCGCTGCTGCTCGTTTTGGTGCTAAGCAGGGAACTGCTCTAAGTACCACCGCCCGGTGCGGCCGGTCGTTTAATAGATCACATACTAAGCAGACGAGAAAGTCGGTTTCAGGAACACACTTTGAATTAACTTAATAACTAAACTTAAATCAACTATGGCAGAATTAGATGTTCAACCAAAACAAAGCCGCCCATGGTGGATATGGCTACTACTTTTACTCGTTGTTATCGGTCTGATCGCATTATTGCGCGGCTGCAATAAGGATGGGGATGTGGTTACGGGTTCAACCGATAGCACCGCTGATGTAAAAGCAGTTACCTTGCCCGAGTGGGATAATGTCAATTTTAATGCTTCCGAAGCGCACTTTGAGGAAATTACCGATACATCCATTGCGGTGAAAGGCGATGACAACTACACCATCTATGGATTAGGCGAAAATATCCTTTTTGCTAGCGGTGAGAATGAAGTGCAGCAGAGTGCCCAGAAGCAGTTAGAACAAATAAGCGCTTCACTTGAAAAGCGTTTTAAAGGTGTAGCGCTGGCCATTTACGGTAACACGGATTCGACGGGCTCAGCT
>NZ_JBHYGF010000346.1:12146-25670 GCF_051859145.1 Dyadobacter sp. | reverse complement strand
GGAAAAGCCCTGGAAAACGGGCGTTACAATGGCCGACGTAAATGGAGACGGCAAACTGGATCTTTATGTTTGCTATTCCGGCAACGTTTCTCCCGAAAGTTTGCGTAACCAGCTGTTTATCAACAAAGGAAATAGCCCGGCAGGAATACCGCAATTTGAAGAAATGGCGGTTCAATACGGTTTGGCCGATCCAAGTAACAGTACCCAGGCTGCTTTTTTTGACTTTGACAAAGACGGGGATCTGGATATGTTTTTGCTCAACCATAATCCCAAGTCTCTGCCGATACTCGATGAAGCCAGTACTGCCGATCTTCTGAGTAAAGATGATCCGGTAACCGGTGTGCGTTTGTTCCGCAACGATCCGAAAAGTGGCGAGCCATTTTTTACGGATATCACCAAGAAAGCGGGCATTCACAGCTCTCCGCTGACTTATGGATTAGGTATCGGCGTAGCCGACATTAATCAGGATGGTTGGCAGGATATGTACATTTCCAACGATTACTCCGTACCTGATTTTTTATACATCAATAATAAAAACGGCACCTTCACCGATGTGCTGGATGAAAGTATCGGACACACTTCGCATTCTTCAATGGGCAGTGATATCGCTGATTTTAATAACGACGGGCTGCCGGATATTTTTACGCTGGATATGTTGCCGGAGGATAACAGGCGACAAAAGTTGCTTTCGGGCCTGGACAACTACGAACTCTTTGATTTTAATGTAAAAGTGGGCTTTCATCACCAGTATATGCGCAATATGCTCCAAATGAATGAGGGAACAAGTAAGGGCTCCAAAGTCCCCGTTTTCTCGGAAGTAGGTCAGCTGGCAGGTGTTTCAAATACGGATTGGAGCTGGGCTTCGCTCTTTGCTGACTACGATAACGATGGCTGGAAGGACATCTTCATCACAAATGGAAACCTGCGTGATTTCACCAATATGGATTTTGTAAAATTCATGGGAGATCATTTAAAACGCATTGAAGGTCAGGTCAAGCGCGAAGATGTATTGCAGCTGGTATATCAAATGCCTTCTTCCAACATGAAAAATTACCTTTTCAGGAATGGTAAAAACTTAACATTCAGCAATGTAGCTGACAGTTGGGGATTAGGGGAGATTTCCAACAGCGGCGGAGCGGCTTATGCGGACCTTGACAATGACGGAGATCTTGATCTGATCGTCAACAACATCAACAAACCTGCATTTATTTACCAGAATGAAGGTAATGAGCTTTTAAAAAACGATTACCTCAAAATCAAGCTGGAAGGCGAGGGTAGAAATACATTAGGAACTGGCGCAAAAGTAACGATCTATCAAAAGGGCCAGAAGCAATATCTCGAACAAATGCCGACGCGCGGGTACCAGTCGAGCGTGTCGCCTATTCTGCATTTCGGATTAGGAAAAAATGGGACCGTAGATTCACTTTCCATTACCTGGCTGAGTGGCAAGCAGCAGAAGATCGTCTCGCCAAAGATCAATCAGCAGTTGGTGTTGCAGGAAGTGAATGGAAAAATGACAAAGTCCTTTCCTCCAAAATACAATCCGGCTTTCTCTCCGGTAACTTCTCCGATTGCATTTAAGAGTCCGGCTATTCAGACTAACGATTTCAAACGCCAGCCGCTGCTCATTAATCCGATCTCGTTCTCAGGACCTTGTCTGCGAAAAGGCGATATTAATGGCGACGGTCTGGAAGATGTTTTTATCGGCGGCGCGGCCGGCCAAGCTGCGCAATTGTATATACAGCAAAAAAGCGGTGCATTTACCAATAAGCCGGTGCCTGCATTGGAAGCAGACAAGCAATCGGAAGATACGGATGCATTGTTTTTTGATGCGAATGGAGATGGTTCTCAGGATTTGTTCGTGTGCAGCGGCGGCTATGCGAGTTTTCTGCCCGAAGATCCTCTGTTACAAAGCAGGTTGTACCTGAATGATGGAAAAGGAAATCTAACCAAAAGTACTTCGTCGCTGCCAAAAATGCTGACAAGCACCAGCTGCGTGCGGGTAGCGGATTTAAATGGAGATAATAAACCTGATTTATTTGTCGGCGGGCGCGTAATTCCCGGCCGGTATCCCGAAGCGCCAAGAAGTTATGTATTGATCAATGACGGAAAAGGGAATTTTTCGGATCAAACCAAAAGCTGGAATGCGGATCTTGAAAAGATAGGCATGGTAACCGACGCAGCATGGACAGATTTGAACAATGATAAAAAGCCCGACTTGATTTTGACAGGAGAGTGGATGCCGGTAATTGTTTTGATCAATTCAAAAGGAAAGCTGGAAAACAAAACGTCCGATTATTTTACCAAACCTTTCAAAGGCTGGTGGAATAAAATCCTGATTGACGACTTCAATGGCGACGGAAAACCTGATCTCGTGCTCGGGAATATGGGCCTGAATACGCAATGCAAAGCCAGCGACGCAGAGCCTGTTCAGATGATCTATAAGGATTTTGACGATAACGGATCCATTGATCCGATTATGAGTTTTTACATTCAGGGGAAAAGTTATCCTTATGTAACCCGCGACGAGCTGCTGGATCAGATGAGCATTATGCGGACGCGGTTTCAGGATTATAAAAGCTACGCAGATGCTTCGGTTAAAGAAATTTTTACTGCGGAAGAGTTACAAGGCGCGCAGGAACTCGGATCCAATTATCTGAAAACAGCCTATTTCGAATCCAATGCAGCGGGTAAGTTTGTAGAAAAACAGCTTCCGCTGGAAGTTCAAAGCGCGCCTGTTTACACAATCACCAGTCTGGATTATAATGGCGATGGACATAAAGACCTGCTGCTTTGCGGAAATGTGAGCAAGGCACGGTTGAGATTTGGTAAGTACGACGCCAACTATGGTATCCTGCTGAAAGGCGACGGAAAAGGGAAGTTTGCCTACATCCGGCAGACTGACTCGGGTTTTAGTCTCAAAGGCGATGTGCGCAGTGTGCTGCCTGTTGGCAATAAATTGTTGTTTGGAATTAATCAGAAGGAAATAAAAGCATATCAGGTTGGTAAAGTTCAGTAGAATCATTGTGCTGCTCCTCGCACTTGGCAGTCTGGCCGGGTGTAATAAACAGCAAAAAGAGTATAATGTTAGTCCGGAAACGATCGGGCAGGTTACCTTACAGATGACCGATGTGATGGTGCATGATGTAACGAACCCGCCATTAAGTGCCCGGTTTTTTTCGTACGCCTGTTTAGCAGGGTATGAGACAGTAGCGCAGCATGATAGTGCTTACAAGAGTATGCACGGAGTATTAAACGATTTTCCTGAAATTACGAAACCTGCTATTGAAACATACTCCTACCAGCTGGCGGCAATTATGGCAATGCTGGAAACTGCCAAGAAAATGCAGCCTTCGGGCGCACTTTTACAGAAATACCAGGACAGATTGCTGGATTCGTGCAAAACACTTGGCTGGGACGATGAAGTGCTCGCAGGCTCCCGTGAATATGGAATTGCAATCAGCAAACAAATCCTGAAATACGCCAAAGCGGACAAATATAACCTGATCAGCAACTATCCGAGGTACGAACCGCGCAACACGCCAGGTACCTGGTATCCGACGCCGCCGGGCTATTTCCCGCCGGTCGAGCCTTTTTTTAGTACAGTAAGACCGTTCACGCTCGATTCTTCTTCCCAGTTCATCCCGCCGCCTCCGGTTGCATTTTCGGAAAAGAAAGATTCGAAGTTTTTCAGGTTGATGAAAATGAACTATGATGATCAAAAAGAGCAGGAGCATTTGGTGACCGCCGCATTCTGGGATTGTAATCCATTTGCATTGGAAAACAGGGGGCACTTGCTGGTAGGTATGAAGAAAATCTCTCCTGGCGCGCATTGGATGGGCATCACGGATATTGCATGTAAGCAGGCAAAGATAGATTTTGGCAAAACTTTGCTGGTCAATACCAGTGTTGCGATTGGTTTAATGGATAGCTTTATGACCTGCTGGGACGAGAAATACAGAAGTAACCGCATCCGTCCTGAAACCGCGATCCGGAAGTACATTGACCCAACCTGGAAGCCCTTTTTGCAAACACCGCCGTTTCCTGAATACCTGAGCGGCCACTCTGTGATATCGACCTGCTCAGCCGTGATCCTCACGCACTACTTTGGAGAAAACTTCGCCTACACCGATACGGTTGAAGAACGTTTTAACCTGAAAGCACGCAAATTTCCTTCTTTTATGGCAGCTGCATTGGAATCAGGCGCGTCGAGATTTTACGGAGGTATCCATTTTATGGACGCGATTACCAATGGACAGAACCAGGGGCAACAGGTAGGAGAGTGGGTTGTGAAGACGCTGGGAGAGCGCTAGGATAGAATTTCGTTAGCTCAGTCTAAAACTACTCATATCCATACTTTGCAGTAATCCCGATGTATACGCATATCCCACATTAAACAACTCTTTTGCTCTTCTGAAATCAAAAATGCCAAAGCTGTTCAATGCGGGTGGTTCGATGAGGAGGTTGCACTTTGTAAAACGTTCCCGGCTTTTGGTATGCATAGCCAGGATCAGACTGCGGTAAACGATTTCAGTCGTTGTTTTCAGCGGTTTGTTTAAGCTGAATGGGTTACAATGGCTGCCAATAATGATGTCGGCTTCGTCTTCAATGTATTCCACAGGTAAGTTGTTAAGTACGCCGCCGTCTACAAGATCGCGGCCATTTACCTTAATGGGGCTAAAAAGACCGGGAATGCAGCAGGAGGCGAGCAGCGGCAATGCAAGTTCGCCATTTCGAAAAATAACAGCCTCGCCTGAAACTATATCAGTGGCATTAATTACCAGTGGTATTCGGAGCGATTCAAATGTGTTTTCGGGAATGTACTGACAAATCACGGTTTCAATACGCTTCATCTGCAACAATCCGCTTGCGCCGAAACCTGGCCGCAGATAGGGATAAAAGCTGGTTTGAATGATCTTTTCCAGGATGTCGGCAGGTTGAAAACCATAGGCGATCATTGCACCTGTAAAAGCACCTGAGCTCGTCGCACTGATGATATCCGGCTCTATACCATGTTCCTGCAAAGCCTGTAATACCCCCAAATGTGCAATTCCCCGAGCGCCGCCTCCCGATAATACCAAACCAATCTTCATATTAATCTGCAATAAAGTCGCTTAATGGGCCGCGTGTTCCTATCCTGATCCCTTTTTCGGTATGTACTACCACAGCAGCCTCATAAAGCGGATCGTGCTCGAAAATCAGCACGTGCTCCGCGTTGGCTGCCTTTTGCAGTACCAGCTGCTTTTCGTCCATGGTTTGCAGAGGCCGCATATCATAGCTCATAATCCAGGGGATAGGCACGTGGAAAGAGGATGGGAGCAGGTCGGCGGCATAAACGAGTTTCTTGTTTTTATAAGAAATAACGGGCAACATCATTTGCTCTGTGTGTCCATCAACGAAAATGAAATCAATGGCCGAAAACGGAGAAACCTGGTTTTCGATAAATCGTAGCTGTCCTGCTTCCTGCAAGGGAAGTATGTTCTCTTTCAGAAATGATGCTTTTTCGCGCGGGTTCGGGTTGGTAGCCCAGTTCCAGTGGGCCTCATTGGACCAATAGGTTGCATTGGCAAAGGTGGGTGTGAGCTTTGTATAGTCTTTATTAAAACGCACTGCGCCTCCAACATGGTCAAAATGCAGGTGCGTCAGGATCACGTCCGTTATATCTTCCGGTTCAAAACCTTTGCTACGGACAGAACCAAGCAGGGTAGCATCCCCGTGCAGATCATAATGCCCGAAAAACTTTGCATCCTGCTTGTCGCCCATTCCCGTATCGATCATAATCAGCTTTTCTCCATCCTCAATCAACAAACAGCGCATGGCCCAGGAGCACAGATTTTGCTCGTCCGCAGGGTTTTGCTTGTTCCAAAGCGACTTGGGTACCACACCGAACATCGCGCCGCCGTCGAGTTTGAAAAAGCCCGTATCTATAATATGTATTTTCATAATTGCTTTGCAGGTGATTTGTTCGTTGCGGCTCTCAGGCCTAACATACCATAATTTTAGACAAATACATTTTGTATAATGTAAAGCAATAGTTGCAGTTAACTGGAAAAAATAAAATTATGTTTTGATAGGAGTTCTAAATGCCGAATATGATTTGTGTCATAGTGTTATACTCGTTATTTTACATTGTCACAATAATTCCTTTCACTCTTATGAACCGCCGAAATTTTTTTGAAAAAGCGATCCCCGCGAGTTTTGCATTAGGTACAATCGCTGCTTCATGCGCACCCAAAACCCAGCAGTACTATCCTGATAAGCACTTTCATATCAGCCGCGGCTACCATCAAATTCCTAAATTAAGGCTTTCGATGGACAGGATTGTAAAAGAAACGGTGGGCCTGCGCCCATTTCGTCCCTCCGGTCCCCGGCTGGATGTGGAGCAGCTTGGGAGTAAGACGCTGGTACATAATTATGGGCACGGCGGCAGCGGCTGGTCACTTTCATGGGGTACCGGCAACATTGCCCGTAATCACGTGCTCAAAACCAGGGAGAAGAAAATTGCCGTTCTCGGTTGCGGTACTGTTGGCATTGCTACTTCACGGCTTTTGCAGGAAAGTGGCTGCGAAGTAACAATCTACACCAAAGATGTGCCGCCGAATATCACGAGCAACCTGGCAACGGGTACCTGGTCTCCGGCTTCGCGGGTTTGTGACAAAAAAGTAGCCAAACCCGAGTTCCAGGCAATCTGGGAAGAGGCGACGCGGTTCTCTCACCGCCGCTTTCAGTTTCTGCTCGGAATGAATGACATTGCCTGCTGGGCTGAGGAATACAGCGTTTTTAAGCAGGCTCCTGTTTACGCGCCCGGCGCGGGCGGTGAGGATTTTGAAGTGGAAGGTTTACTGCCGGAGCGGGTGCGGCTTACTTCCAAAGAGCACCCGTTTAAAGCTGACTATGTGACACGCCGCTCCAACATCATGTTCAATATCCCTACTTACCTGCGCCACCAATTGCAGGATTTTACGATGTTTGGCGGGAAAGTAAAAATTCAGGAGATTAAGCGATTGGAGGATATTGACGCATTGTCGGAGAAGGTAGTTGTGAACTGCATGGGACTTGGCGCCAAGCCCGTGTTCAACGATGAAGAACTTACGCCGGTATCAGGCCAGCTTTCCTGTCTGATACCACAGAGTGACATAAATTACAAGCTGTACACGCAGGGAGCTAACTTTATCTCCCGCAAAGACGGAATTTACATTGGAAGCAATGGGATTGTAGGGAACTGGGACACAACGCCAAGCAGGGAGCAGACTGAAAAAACGGTTGGTATTTTAATGAAATTAATGGAGGACATGAAAGGATAGTGCCTAATCCTCTTTCAAGTGATATCTTCTTCTGATTTCGTTGATCAAAAACTTCTTATGCGCAGTAAAGCTTTCTGGGTGCATGGTTTCAAATATGCTGCGCCATTCCTGAAAACGGGCGTTGTCCGCCTTTTGGAATGTTTCTGGATCGATCTTTTTTGACGTTAAGTACGCTTCAAACTCCATATCTCAAATTTTGCCTGCAATATATCGGTTTAAAAGTATTTGCAACTTATCATCACTACTTCCGTTATTCGTTGATATTTGAATTAGCAAGGTTTTCTGGCAGCAATACTTTTGAATTAATACTAAAATGAAAATTGACTTACGCAGTGACACGGTCACCAAACCTACCCTGGAAATGCAGCAGGCCATGTGGGCGGCAGAGGTAGGAGATGATGTAATGGGCGATGATCCGACCGTGAATGCATTGCAGGAAAAAGCCGCGCAGCTTTTTGGAATGGAAGATGCATTGTTCTGCGCGTCGGGTACATTGACGAACCAGCTTGCGATACGTGCACATACACAGCCCGGCAGTGATGTAATCTGCGACAAATACTCACATATTTATCTTTACGAAGGCGGCGGAATCATGCTCAATGCACTTTCGTCGGTGAAGCTGCTCGACGGCGACAGGGGCAGGCTTACGGCGCCACAGGTAGCAGACGCCATCAGTAACGAGCACGATATACATTCCACAGTAACCCGCCTCGTTTCGCTCGAAAATACGATGAACAAAGGTGGAGGCAGCTACTACGATTTTGAGGAAATCCGCGCGATCAGGCAAGTTTGTGATGCCAATGGAATTCCATTACACCTGGATGGAGCGCGCCTGTTTAATGCTTTGGTAGAAACAGGAGAGGAGCCCGCCAAATACGGTTCGGTATTTGACAGTATCAGCATTTGTCTTTCAAAAGGGCTGGGCTGCCCGGTAGGTTCATTGCTGGTAGGAACAAAGGAAGTAATCCGTAAAGCAAGACGTTTCCGGAAAGTAATGGGCGGCGGCTGGCGGCAGGCAGGTTTTCTGGCGGCAGCCGGGATTTACGCATTGGACTATCACGTTGGGAGATTAAAGGAAGATCACCTGCGTGCCCGTGAGATAGGAGCACTTTTCGCTGCGAAACCGGAAGTGGAGGCGGTATTTCCGGTAGATACGAACATCGTCATTGTCCGGCTTGCGCCGGGAATATCAGAAACTGATTATGTGCAACAACTGGCTCAGAAAGACATTCTGGCTGTGACTTTTGGAAAAGGGCAGGTGCGCTTTGTGACGCACCTTGATTTTACTGATATGCATTTGGAAGAACTCAGAAAAAGAATAGCCTGAACGATAACGTTGCAGGCTATACTTCCGGGATCGTTTCCTCGTATTCATACTCTGAATTCGGCCCCTGATAAATCACTTTCATTCCTGTGAGGTCGGCAACGTAGGTATGTATACCTGCGGCGCCAATTTCACGAAGGAAAGTGGGATAATCTGTTTCTCCTTCCTGTGAGCGCTTGATCGCATTTTTTACTTCTTCCAGCTCGAAAGCTTCGGCGCATTCAAATTCCGGGAGCTCACCGGGTATCATCAGTTTATCCCCATTTGCCGCCGTGTAGGTGCGCTGGTAGTTTCTCACTTTTACCTCGTAATTATCTACCCCGATCGCTTTCAGGTTTTTTACAAAATAAGGATATGGCTGTCCGGCAGATCGTTGCTCTGCCGACCGGATCAGTTCTTCCGTTAATTCGATCATTTCCATAGCTATGTGTTTTTTTAATCCCCAAACCCTTAAAATAGCTGTGCCAGGCCCTGATTCCCAAATGTACGGCAACAAAATTCAGGCAATTCTTACCGTGTTCAGAGAAGGTACCCACTCGTCGCGGTTACAAACGGAACAGGTATGAGCCCCGCGCTTTAACATTTCGGTGTTGCCGCAGAATGAGCATGAATGATAACCGTCGGTTGAAACCGTCTTGCTTTTCTTGTAATACACAGAGGGCAGCAGCGGCAGCCCGTATTTCACATCTTCATCTTTATAAAAAAAGATACTTACCTCACCGGAAGGTTCCAGCAATGCAGTTCTTACCTGACCTAGATGTTCAATGCTTTTCGAGCGCAGTTCTGAAAAGAATTCGTCTTGTGCCAGTGTCTCCTTTGAAAATTCAGAAATGGAAAACCGGCCTTCATTGATCAGGCAAACTGTTTTTCCCTCCACAATTTTCTCAAAAAACTTGCTCTTTCCCGTAAGCCAGGTTACCAGCCGGTAAAGCATGATAATTGTGGCAAATACCACCAGTGCAGGTATGATACCAACATCTTCATAAAACATCGGATCTCCGGCTGCTGAGCCCAGTGCGATAATAATGACAGTCTCAAAAATGGAAAGCTGCCTGACACCTCGTTTTCCTGTGATTCGCAGGGCAACAAGAAGGAAGACAAACATTATAGTCGAGCGCAGGAGTACTTCCAGCAGAAAAATGGGTGGGAGTTCATTGAACAAAACCCGATCCCATTCCAGAATTTCCGTCATTTAACAGCAGATTAGTAGAAAGGTTTGAACAAATGAAAAGATGTTACTTTACACCATTCGGGTAAGGTAACATCTTTTCTTTGTTTAACGAGATATAGTGTGGCCGACGCATTTTAATGCGCGATATCTTCATCGTCATCGTGATGCACGATCAGAGAACTTCTTGTATCCAGTTTCTTGATCATTTCATTGGTCATAGTATCTGCGTAAACCCCGTAGCTGCTGATCAAAGTGCCTTTCAGTCCGTCTTTCGACTCGATTGCATACAGGATCGACATATCGCCAGGGTCGGTCATACCTTCGAAACGGTATACCTGAACAATGTCAAAATCTTCCGGTGAAAGGTTTAGGCAAATACCGTCTTCCTTATGCACTTCCAATGCGTGCGCAGTCAGGTTGAAATCGTAGGTAAATCCGTCCTCTTTCAGGTCTTCAAGTGTTTCGAGCAGGGTATCCGGCTCCGACATATTTTTATTGGAAGGATTCGGTTTTTTCGTTTGATCCTTATCAGTTCCTTGCAAGTCCATATCTAATTTGTTTAAGGTTATAATCAGGATATCATATCTTCCGATATGTGATGTTTAAGCCTCCTTATGATCGAAGGCAGTTTGTTGTGATATTGTAAAGAATGCTACTACGTTTAGAGTAGCTGTTTAGAAAAAAGCATGCCTTACAGCTGCAATGTCACCATGCAGTTATTTATAAACACTGGTAATTTGTTCAGCGCATTTGAAATGTGCATTTTAAGACTGCCGAACGCAGCGTATTCGGTATTTCCCCATTTCGTATGTGCAGAAATTTCTTGCAAATATTTTAGAAATCATGCGAACATTTTGAGGTGCTTTGACCTCAGTTTGTCTTAAAATGTAGAAAGAAAAAACGCCCTGAGAGAAGCAGGAACTTACTTTGGCCGGTAAATCAGCTGTCCGGTGTGATAAGCAGCAAAGCAACCCAACCCGCCCTCGATATTGGTGAACACCAACGAAGGTTCTACAAAAGGATTATCAGCGTTGCGCGCATTGTCCAGGGACTTGTGGTACCGGAAATAATTCTCGTCCGTATTTAATACCTCCATAGTCATAGAAATGATTTTGGATTTGGGGTAAACCGTAAAATATGATCCGTCACTTGTGGCGAAACCTGTGGGTCCGGGTAGCCTCAATGTACCTGTTGGCGAGGTGAAAACAGTTCCATCCAAATTGGCGTCACTTTGAAAATTATCCCGGCCGATGGTTTCTTCCCAGTTTACATTAAAACGGTTCCGCACGCGACGCTCGTTGTATTTGCCGCCACCCACGCCTTCGGGAATGCTGTATTCGAGATCAACAAATGCCCGGACCCGGTAGTAATTTCGCTCACCCGGTATGTCATTCCATTTCACTTTCAAACGGAGCGTTGTATCTGAAAAGCTGGTATATGCAGTATCCAGCTCGAAACTCATGGGTACTACTGCTTTTGCCGGTACCGAGCAGGTTGAGGTGACTGTCCGGCCGCCCTGGGTTACGGTAATCTTGTAGGTTCGGCCAGCTACTACGGGAAACCTGGCTTTGTCTGTAACATATAAATCATTGGTCGAGTCAAATGGAACTGTTACTTCACGCGACGCGTCGGAAAGTGTTACTACCGCATTCCTGATAATTCCCTCGGTTGTATTCGGATCCCCGAACAAGGGACGCGATTGTGTAACTGCTATAATAATGCGCGGATTTTCGGGAGATATGAAAGCCTGAACTGTCAGCCTTGATTCGGTTTTTGGCAAATCGGCATCGTCGATCTGCGTCACCAGCGATTCACAGGCTGACAAACTGATCCACAAAATGAATGCGATTACAATGCTGATTTTCATAGATCAAAACTTGAAATTATAGCTGAATGAGGGAAGAATGGGGAAGAGCGAGTAGCGCTTCAAGGTTTTCCGGCTTCTGACTGACGAGCCTTCGGTCACGGTTTCACTATCGATATTATAGAAGAATGGATTGCGCCTGTTGTAAACATTGTAAATGCCGAATTCCCAGGTTCGCTCGTGTCTTTTCTTCTTTTTATGAAATTGGATAGCCACGTCACCTCTGTGAAAAGGTTCTGCGCGAAAGCTGTTTTTCTGGCCATATTCATTCACTTCCCTGCCGCCCCAGTCAATAACTGTTTGCCCCTCCGGAGTTACCCGCGGTACAAAATTGTCCCTGAGGCCGGTGTAAGTTGAAATGGGCAGGGTCAATGCATTTCCGGTTCCGTAAACCCAGGTTGCACTGAGGGTAATGCGTTTGCTCAGCTCGTAAATACCCACTACCGACAAATCATGCCGCCTGTCGTACCGCGGAAAGAAGGTCCGCCCGAAGTTCAGCTCGGGAAATTTCCAGTAAGTCCAGGAAAGCGTATAGCCAATCCATCCGGAGAAGCGGCCTGTTTTCTTTTGTACCAAAAATTCAGCTCCGTAAGACCAGCCTTTGCCGGCAGTAACATTTTCCTCCCAGCTCAGTTCGTTGGCATTTTCTCCATTGAAACTCAAAAAAGAGGATCCTTCCTTGTAGTTTAAAATGTTGTCCATGGCTTTATAATAACCCTCCAATGTCAATGTAATGGCGGGTTTTTCGAGGTCTTTGGCAAAACCGACTGCTATTTGTCTCGATTGCTGCGGCGCAATACGGTCGGTCGTCGGTACCCAGAGATCAGTAGGCAGTCCGAGGCCGGTATTGGAGAGTAAATGCACATACTGGTTCATTTGTGCATAAGAAGCTTTGAACGAGAAATCTTTCGCCAGCCGCAATGCAGCTGAAAACCGGGGTTCGGGCCGGATATAGTTTTTGGTTTCAGTCTGAAATGAGCTTAACCTGAATCCCGCATTGATTTTGAGGGCTTCAAGCGCCTGCCAGGTATCTTCTATATACAAGCCGGCTTCCAGTGAGTTGACCGGCCTGACCGATCGTTCAATGGAGTTGTCGATGAATGAACCCTCAATGGCGAGCGCAGAAGGGTTAAACCGGTGGAAAGTCGCAAGTCCGCCGAATTTAACTGCGTGTTTGGTGGAGGGGTAAAAGTCGAAGTCGATCTTGCCTCCTACATCACGTATTTTCGAGTTATAGTCGAGGCTGAATTCGTCCGTATCGTTTGCATTAATTTCTTTGGTGTAACTCGAAACCCCAAAGTCAAAATTGCTGTAAATCAATGAACTGTTGACGAAAAGCTTCTGGTTAAGAACGTGGTTCCACCGCATAGTTGCGGTTGCATTCCCCCAGGCAAGTCCGGCGCGGGTTTCCGAATCAGAGCTTTTTTCATTAGCGTGAAACTTGTCTCTCCCGAAATATCCGCTTATGTAAAGTTTGTCTTTTGAGCCGAGGTCGTAGTTCATTTTTGCATTCAGATCATAAAAATAGTAGCCCGGCTTTACCTGGCTATCTGAACCCTGCTGCGACTTCGCGATAAATGGCGCGGCCAGAATATCAATGTAAGTGCGGCGTCCCGAGATCAGAAAAGAAGATTTGCCTTTCGAAATGGGACCTTCCAGTGTAAGTCGGGAAGAAATTAGTCCGATACCGCCTTCTCCGTGCAGCTTTTCTTTGCTCCCTTCTTTCATATTCATTTCCAAAACCGAGGAAAGCCGGCCGCCGTACCGCGCTGGAAAACCGCCTTTTGTGAGCTCCACACTTTTCAATGCGTCGCTGTTGAAAATGGAAAAGAAGCCGAACAAGTGGTTCGCATTATATACC
>NZ_JBHYGF010000346.1:0-12122 GCF_051859145.1 Dyadobacter sp. | reverse complement strand
ATCGTCGAGAATGATCAGGTTCTGGTCCGGACCTCCGCCGCGAACGTACAATCCGGTTTGTCCCTCTGTACCTTTCTGCACACCCGGCATGAGCTGCAAAACGCGGAGTACATCCTTTTCACCAAAAAATGCGGGTATCTTTTTGAGTTGCTGGATCGGGATTTCGACCTTGCTCATTTGCACATCGCGGCTCACATAATCTTCCTGTTTCCTCGCGGAGACCACGACTTCTTCAAGCTGGGTAATGGTTGCGAGAAAGATATTCAGTTCCGCATCCCGAAGTAAGCTCACGGGCCGGGTTACCTTTTCATATCCTACAAAGGAGAAAGAAATGCGGGCAGAGTCGGAGCGGGGCAGGGTTAGCGAGTAAAATCCGTATGTATTGGTAACGGTCCCATAAGGCGAATTATCAATGTATACATTCACGCCGGGCAATTGCTCCTGGCTCCCGCTTTCCTTTACGAAGCCGCTGATGGTGATCCGGTCTTGCGCGAGGGCAGCAATGGTTACAAGAAAAAGAAGAGGAGTAAACAAAAATCGCATAATGCGGGAGCTGGTTCGCTTTTGTAACGAGCCGATAAAATTTATAGTATGATCCGTTTTTCGCGTTTTACCAACTCCCGCTGGCTTGCTTAATGCATACTTATCGCATTGTCATCCATATTGTTGCGGAGCATTAGTCCGGAAGATACGCTTGCCAGTACAAGTTTGAGATCCGGGTCAAGCTCTTTTTTGAACCAAACTTTGCCGTTGTTGATCGTGGATACTGCCGCTACTATTTTTCCGTCCAAGGTAAATTGATAACCGTATACGTCATTTTGGGTCAAAAATGAAGTGGAACCTTCCAATTCTCGGATACCTTCAATCTCTATTTTCACGCGATTGGAGCGCACGAATCCGGCAGTGGTATTTTTGCTTAAACTCCGGCTTGTGCCGTCTACATTGTGAACCAGAAAATCCCAAGAATCGCTGGATTCTGGCACTTTAACCGTACCTGCGAAGTAGTTTTTGTATTTGAGAGAGATGGAAAAGTAATCCTCCAAAGGCGCATATTCTGTTTCGTTAAACCGGCTGACAAGTGCCACATCGGCAGTAGTCCCATTCAATCCAATTTGTTGAAAGCTGATCTTTTCGCGCGCTCCATTGAATTTGACAATAAACGGCAGTGAGTAGCTGAATGTCCATCCACGCTTGACTTTGCTGGTTTTGTAGTCACCAAAAGACAGTACCTGCCCGATCTGAAATCCCTGGCGACCTTTTACCTGGTAAGTTTCGGTGTCAGTTTTAAGCTGATTATTAACTGCAACTTCGGCAGTCCGGCAGGAAAGAATGAAAAGAGAAAAAGCGGCCGCAAGAAGAGGTCCGTTTACGATGTGTAAAGAGGATTTGAATCGCTGGTTCATGGATATAAATAGAGTTTTTATTTCCAGAAACAAGAAAAGATTCGAAGGTTGCAGTAGAGGATCAATTCTGTGTAAACGGTAAAGGAGGCTCATTTGAACCTCCTTAAAAGCTGATCCCCGAAAGCCGATAACCCAAGTCTATTTAATTCCCTTAACCCTCATTTTCAAACCATAAACCGCAGTTTCGGCGGTTATAAACAATAAGTCCCTGTTTTTTCCACCAAAACAAACATTTGCTGTCCAGCCATTGTGCGTTGGAAAGTGTGCGATTTGCTCACCTGTTTTATCAAAAACGGTTACTCCTTTGCCTGTTATGTACAGGTTTCCTTCTTCATCGAGGATCATTCCATCGGAGCCTTTGGAGACGAAAAGGGTCCTGTTTGTCAGCGTACCATCTTTTTGAATGTCGTATTTGTAGGTTTTATTATCGCCGATATCCGCCACGTACAATGTTTTGCCGTCGGGTGTGCCGATAATCCCATTGGGTTTTTTGATTTTTTCGTCGACCCGGATGAGCTTTTTGTGATCGGGTGTTAAGTAGTAAACGTGCTCGCCGTCCTGTTGCATGGCCGGATCGCGTTTCCAGTAATCGCGTTTGTAAAGCGGGTCGGTAAGGTAAATGCCGCCTTTTGCGTCCACCCAGAGGTCATTTGGGCCGTTTAATAATTTACCCTCGTAATCTTTAACCAAAACAGTCGCTTTCCCATTTTTATCAAAAGACCAAACCTGATTGTCCTCGTCGGAGCAGCTGATCAGGTTTCCTTTGCTATCAAAGTACATTCCGTTGGCCCTGCCCGCCTTATCCGAGAAAACGGAGAATTTGCCCGTCTCTGCATCCCAGCGGATAATCTTGTTGTTGGGCTGATCGGTAAAAAATACGTTTCCGTCTTTATCGGGCGTAGGTCCCTCTGTGAATTTGTAGCCATCACCTAATTTCTCGACCTGTGCGCCCGGAGCTGCTATTGATTTGGAATCCATCATTTGTGCTGAAAGTAAAGCCGGAAAGAGCAAAGCTGCGAGTCCGGAAAAAATGGAAAATATACCTGCTGATCGTTTCATAGTAAAAACAGTGCCGGGTTGTGTTAATGCGGCTACAATGTAAAAAGCGTGAAAACGCTGTTTCCTTACTTGTTAAACTGGTGACAGCGCAACAGTGTTAGCTTTTTCAGGTGCAAATGGGAGATAGGTGAGGTATTTAAAATCATTATCGGATACGCCCAGACAACAAAAAAGGTGCCGTAAGTGGCACCTCAATAACTATGGGATTAAACGCTGCTGGCTCTTTTCAAGCCCTTCCAGGAACTGCCGCGCACGGGCTGTTTTTTCAGGAAAGAGATCACGGTCGCCGATTTTCTCCGCCAGTTTGCGCAAGAATGCTGCACGCTCTTCGGGATCGTCAGGGATTACGTTGGATTGCTTTGCTTTCGTTTCCATAATTAAAAATAAGGTTATTTTTTGAACAATAAAATAGCATCATATTTCCGGCCAGAAATGTAGCGTTCAATAGTAATTTGGTTCTGGTTTGTAACAAATCCGCCAAGGAACCAGTATTCCAGACTTAGGTGTAAGAAATTTTTATCGACATAACCACGATAGACTGCTATCCTCTGATTGGCCTTCCTGCATAAAGCGGTGCAATTCCGAATGCAAACTTTCTGGCAATTGGTGACAAAGTCCGGACCTCCATCACTTCCCTGGACCATCAACATGGCAGTGGGAAGTCTTTCAAAAAACAGCGGTACCGTTGATAGCACTGTCTTGAAAACCCGGTAGGCGTCGCCGTTTTTTGACTTAACCTGGTCTTCAATATCGTTTAAACGAAAGTCAAAGTCACCAAATCCAAGGTTATAGACGGAGCGATCTTCAAATGTTTGGATATATGAATACTGAACTGCCTTGGTGATTTTTTGATAACCTTCGCTAACAAACAGAAACCGATATCCGGTAGTTAAGCGTGTCTCATCGACCTCGTAAGGATTGGTTACACCTGCCATTTGCTTATAAAATGATCAACAATGGCAAAATGCATCAATCAGCAAAACTTTTGATACAGAATTAGCGAGAGGCAGCTAGGGAATGAATGATCGGTTCAATTGGCGGGATTAAAGCGCGCCAAGCTGCCGCAGCACTTCTCTCATGATTGTCTTTCTGCAATTTCCGAATTCTGAGTTGGAGGTACTTCGTTTCTTAGTCACACGTGTGGCAAAGAAATAAGTGTTGTCTGTGTTTTGCTTTCATGGCTCTAGTATAATGTTTTAAAAATCACTTGAAAAGATTTAGTCCCAAATCTCCAACTGCGGACTCTTCCTCAATTCGCCAACCGGCTCAATAATCAACTTCTCACCTTCCAGCCGCACCGTAATGTGCTCACCATAGTCAAATCCCATATCTTCCAGCCACTTTCCACACAGACGGATTTCGGGAACGAACTTGCTTCGCCACTGGGAGGTTTGCTGGTATTTTGGATAAATTTTTAATTGGCGTTCCTTAAATATCGGCATACGAATCTCTGATTAAGTTTTCGTAAAAGTAAATTAAGATTTCGTTTTACGAAAACTATATTTCGTTTCGAGCACATAAAGGGGCGTTAAGGTGCTCATTGTCATTAACTTAAAGTTTTCACTAAGTTTGCGTCAAACGAAATCTCCGGTTAATGCCCAAGCAGAAGTATAATAGAATAAAAATTGTTCTTGCAGAGAAAGAGAAATCGGCAAAGTGGCTTGCAGAGGTAACTGGCAAGGATAAGTCGACAGTATCCCGCTGGTGTACAAATGATATGCAACCGACGATCGAGACCTTTTATGAAATCGCGGAGTTGTTGGACGTGGACGTAAGAGAATTGTTTATACCTTCCAAATGAAGTATAGCGAATGACGGAACTAGGCCTTTATCTCGGACGAAAATCTATAAACAAAGCTGAAATTTCCCGCAAAACTGGTATCAGCGCTTCAAGACTCAGTGAGCTAACTTTGAAAGAAGGTTCGCATTTGAGAGCCAAGGAGCTTTATTTGATCGCGCTTGCAATGGACGTTGATCCTTGTGATTTGTTGAAAGCAGTGTTCAAAGGTGTCGAATTACCTTCCTCTTTAATAAAATCGAACTGCAAAAACTGATAGGTAAAAGAATCATTCAACTCCGGACAGCGAAAGGTTGGAGTCAGTCAGACCTTGCACGGGCTTGTGAGAAAGACAGGCAGTCTATTGAAAGGATTGAGAATGGAAAGTTGTCGCCTTCACTTTATACTTTGTATGAGATTGCTTTGGCGTTGGACGTGCGTTTGGAGGATGTAGTTAAGCTTTAATGCAGTGTTCGCTAGTAGAAAGAAAATGCTTCTATATAAAGCCATTCTAATGAACTGATAATTCAAGTTTCTTGCCTAAACCAATCTCCAAGATCCTGTAAAGTGTTGATAGTTGAATGTCAGTCCTTCCATTTTCAATTCTGGAAATAAAACTTTTCTTCGCACCAATTTTTTCCGCAAGCTGCTCCTGAGTTAATTTGGCTTGTTTTCTTTCATCTTTGATCATCTCGCCAATCAAAAAATTTTTTGCACGAAGTTCAAAATCAATTCGTTCGCTAGTCCCCGGATTGCCGTGATAGCGCGTGAAATGTTCTTCTGCTGTGGTTATTTCTGATTTTACGTTCATTTGTTTTTGCTTTCAAAATATTCATTCATGAGCTTCACGGCCAGCTTTATCTCTTCGCTGGGAGTCTTTTGCGTTTTCTTTTGAAATCCGTTGAAGAGAACTACAAGATTACCTTTATCAAAACAGCAGAAAATTCTAAAAATATTGCTGCCAACTTCAATTCTCAATTCGTATAAGCCTTTTTCACCTTCAACGTGTTTCAGGAATTTTTCAGAGATTCGATCAACACGCATTAAAAGGTAGATTACATAATCAATCTTATCCCTGACCTTTTGATTTTGGCTTTGATAAAAATTGTCAAAGTAATTTCGAAAGAAGACCAGCTCCCGACGCTTTTCCATTATTATCTAATTAAGTGTGTGTATTGTAAAGTTAACTTAAAATGTAACAAATTTCAATCTAGTGCTCCTTGATTGTTCTATCAATCTCCCTCAACAGCGATTTCACCCCAGTACTATCCTGCATCAACTGCCAAATCATCACCCCGCTTACCTTCTCTTTCGCCAGTTGCGTTTTCTTCCTGATCGTCGGCAGTCCATTGTAATAAACCATCCCTCCATTTAAATGCATTTGATCCTGGTTCACCGAGTCGGGATATTGTCGGAGAATGTTTTTATAAGACATACTTTCCGGCGCAGTGCCGCCGAAGCCGTAGCCGTAGAATGGAACGCCGAGGGTTAGTTTTTCTTTTGCGATTTTGCGTGTGTTGAGCCAGTAGTCGAGGTCTTCTTCGGCCATGGAGTAGGGCGCGTGCGGGCCGGGCTTGTCGGGGCGCCAGGGGCCGGTGCGGTCGTAGGACATGATGTTGACAAAATCAAACTGTGCCAAGGCTTTGTCGGTGAATTGAGTTTTGTAAACTGTCGCAATTGCGGTCGTTATCAGTTTGTTTTTCTGCTTCAATGCAGCCGCAAGGTCGATTACAAAGTTCTCGTAATTGGCATCGATCAATTCGCCTTCCAGATCCACGTCAATGCCGTCGAGATTATTTTCAACTGCGAGATTTACAAGGTCTTTAATCAGCTTGCTTTTCTTTTCTCCAATCAAAAAAGAAGGATAATACTTCGGCGCGCCGCCGCCGCCAATTGACGCCATGATTTTTACATTCCTGGAATGGGCCAGAGCGGCCGTTTCTTTCAGATTTGCGGTACCTGTTAAGTTGCCCAAAGAATCCGGATTGATAAAGGCAATGTACAAATGCGTGATTTTGGCAAAATCCACCTGGTTTGCAGCTGTAACCAAATCCACCCGGTTAGGTAAGTAGCCGATTACCTTAAACCGGCTATCAACACTGCTTTTGGAAGCTGTTATCGTCTTTTTGGAACAACTAAAAACCAAAAGGCACGCCAGTGTTACCGCAGCCAGATAATGCTGCACTTTGTTGTAAATCATCAGACTATAATATTATTTACCCGCCAGCATAATTTTCGCGCCGCCTTTGCGAATGGACTCATAAACCGCGTCGACCACGATCATATCCTTCAAACCCTCCGCGCCGCTTACATTGGGATCGGGTTTGTTGTTGAGGATAATGTCAGCAATTCCGTCCATTTGCAAGGTTTGGTGTGTGACTACCGGCTGGTCCATTGGACCTTTGTGCGTACGCCCTTTGATCGGACCGTAGCTGAATGCGGGGCTGAGTTCAACAAAGCCTTTTTCCCCCACCACATAAAGCCGCTCGTAATTATTGAAATTGTAAGTTGTGCCGCAGCTTGCGATGACGCCACTCGGAAAACCAAGCTGGAACATGATGGTTTCGTCCACTTCCTTGAATTTGACTGGATCAGTTTTACTTTCCTGCGCCGTCACCCAAATCGGCTCTTCGCCCGTTGCATACCGCGCTCCATTTAATGCATATATGCCCACGTCCATCATTGCACCGCCGCCGGCCAATGCCTTTTTAAGCCTCCATTGATTTGGATCGCCCGATTTGAAACCCATATAATTGTTTACATGCATGATCTTGCCCAACTCCCCAGCCTCGCGCATGCGGATCAGCTCGCGGGTGTGCGGCTCGAAATGCATTCGGTACCCGATATAGAATTTCACTCCCGCTTTCTCGCAAGCCGCAATCATTTCGCGCGTTTGTTTCGCATTGTCAGCTACCGGTTTTTCGCAAAGAACGTGTTTTCCGGCGGCTGCTATCTGCAAAACATGCTTGTGATGCAGCGAGTTAGGGGTAGTAATGTACACCAGATCAATGTCCGGATTGTTCTTAATCTGAGCGACATTTTCGTAATTGTACGTGTTCTTCTCAGGAATGTTGTACTTCTTTTTCCAATCTTCCAGCTTGGGCGGTGTGCCGGAAACCGCGCCGACGAGAGTCGCCATTTTACAATCTTTCATGGCATCCGCCACGCGGGTTCCATAGCTGCCAAGCCCCATGATGGCGACCCGCAGTTGTTTGTCGGCTTTTGGTCCGGAGTACAGTTCGCGGGCAGCGGCGGGCAAGTCGGAGAGTGCCGTAGCGCCAATTCCTAGTGTCAGTTTTTGAAGAAAATCTCGGCGGGAGTTCATAGGTGATTCGTTTGGTAAGAAAGTGTTTTACGAGTAAAGCGCTTTCGCTAATGAAGTTACCTGCGCAGTTTTTTTCGTGTTGGAAGAATTTGATGCGGTTTTTTCCAGCGCGGTCTTAATCCTCCTTTCTGTTTCAACTGGGATTTCGGTAAAAACGAGGCTTTCCAATTTAATCCCGAAAAGCTTGTGAATGATGATCAGATCATTCATAGAAAACGATCTTACTCCGTTCATGAGCTCAGAAGTGTAGGATTTACTATGGGCGAGAATAGCAGCCAGTGCATTTTGATTGAGCTGGTTTTGTTTCAATGCTTTAATGATCAGCTCCCGCCTCTTCTTGTAAAACTTAAATTCTTTTGCTGCCAGCTTTTCGGCCAAGTCGCTTTCTTTAACCTGTTTTGTTGTAACCTGCTTGAAGTCGGACCAGTACTTCGATTCGTAATCACGTATCAATATACTCAACTGCTCTTCAAGCGAAGCCAATTCGGGATGGTCTTCACTTTGGAGTCTAAGAAATCGTGCTGCAAGGGACGCGCGTTCCAGTTCTAATTCCGAAGATATGACACCTTTTCGGATCAGTAACTTTATGTCTATTTCGTTCATTGTATGTGACCGTTTGATCTTAGCCATTTTTCGATTGTTTTTTTGTTATTTCTAAATACTCTTTCATAACTGCGATGTGTGCCTATCCAGAGCACAATTGCTCGCTTTTCAATAAGTTTTATCGCGACCAATACACGATCACTCTGAATGTTGAAAAAGAAAACTCCTTTGCTGTGGACCTGGTCTGCGTCTTTACGCTGTTTCAGTAAATCCAAATGCGACTCGATTGTCGAATTTTCCAGGTATAGAATCAGGTCGTCAATAGCCTCAGTTAGTTTTCGATTACCTCTGTTTTTTTGTTGCCATTTAATTAGAATTCTTTTTTGATCTAGCAGCATCGCCCGGTTGAATTTAGATAGAAAGTTCTACAAAAAGTAGAACTCACCATTATTGATGTCAACCTTTTGACGCTGGTATGGCAGGAAAGTAACGGCAGCGACTTTGGAAAAAATAAAAAATGCTCCCGAGGAGAACCCCGGGAGCATTTTTTGAACCTTAATTAATGAATTACTTCACAGTAACGATACGCTCTACTTTCTGTTCTGACAGCTGGAAAGTTTTGGATTGAACTTCACCGCCGCTGATCACGTCCAGCTTGTACTGTCCGGCTTCCATGCTGTCCAGATTCAAAGTGCGACCGAATTTCTGTTGGCCCTTGCCCACTGTCTCGCGGTAAACAACATCACCGCTCTCGTTTTTAAGCAACAGGATAGTGCTTGATTCTGTGTTTGCTTTGTCTACCAAAACATTGATCTTACCTGCTTTGGTAGGGTAGATACCTGTTCCCAATGTCGCTTTTTTTGCTTCTTTGTCTTCTGCGTTGGCAGTGAAAGATGCAGCTACAAATGCGAAAGCTAATGCGAAGAATCTAAATGAGGTTTTCATGGCTAATTTATGTTTATGGCTGTTGTTTTAATTTGATTTTCTTTTTTGTCCCTGAGGACATAACAAAGGTGGTGCAAAACCCAGTACTATGTATTACAAAGTACAGGAGTGGTGGTTTAAGTAAATGAGTGGCGGATATCTTTCATGAGCAATTCAATGGTTTAATGTGGTGGACTCAATTTCGGTCTAATGATGGGCAGGTAAAGGTGAAAGTTGCTTGGGGTAATGTTAATAACTGTTAAAAAAAATGGCTGCCTGCATCGCAGACAGCCATTTTTTTGCTATAACAACAAAGACCAGGAACTATTCCTTCTCCACAAAATCCATGTCTTTAGTAAAAGTTTCTTCCAGATAATACAATGCAAGCAGCGCCACTGCCGAAGTAGCTACCCCAATAACAAGTCCGCTCTGGATGACACCCAGATCCGGTTTGAAGCTGACAAACAATGCAGCAAGCGGGATCGTAGCGCCGCGTACAAAGTTGGGTACCGTAGTTGCAACAGTTGCCCGAAGATTGGTACCGAAAAGTTCGGCGGCAATGGTGATAAACAAAGTCCAGTACCCATTACAAAAGCCCAGCAATGCACAAATCAGATAGAATGAAAAGAGATCAGTCATTGGAATCAGCAGATAACCGACTACCATCGCAAGTGAAAGCAGGATAAACAGCCTGATTACTTTTTTACGACTTTTCAGATATTGACTTAATAGCCCACTCACAATATCTCCGCCCACTTGGCCGGAAAATGCGAGCATAACAGCTTTTCCTGCATTAATCCCCTCAATACCTTTCGCCGCACCAAATTCGGGGGAAAATGTAATCAGGATACCAACTACAAACCAAATCGGAAGTCCGACCAGAATTGCCATCATATACTTACCAAAACGTTTCCCATTGGTCAGGATCATCATGATATTACCCCGGTCAACCGACTTTTCCTTCACGTGCTTGAACATCCCGGATTCAAATACATTGAACCGCAGTACTAGTAACAGCAAGCCCATTCCGCCGCCGACAAAGTAAGATATCCGCCAGGCAAACAGATCTGCCACAAAATAAGCGAGAATAGCACCCAGTACACCCAAAGTAGCCACCAGCGTAGTTCCGTAACCTCGAATTTCTTTCGGCAAAACCTCTGTAACCAAAGTAATACCCGCACCGAGCTCACCCGCCAGACCAACCCCCGCAATAAAGCGAAGAACTGCATATTGATCCAGGGAGGTCACAAAACCGTTACCGATATTGGCCAGAGAATACATGATAATCGAGCCAAAAAGTACCGATAAGCGGCCCTTTTTATCAGCAATAACACCCCACAAAACACCCCCAATCAGCATTCCAGCCATTTGGTAATTCAGCAGACTGATACCTTCGGTGAGCAGCTGGTCTTCGGGCACATTCAGCGCCTTCAAGCTCGGGACACGCACGACGCTGAACAGAAAAAGGTCGTACATATCAACCAGGTAACCCAGCGCCGCCACAATGACCGGCACTTGCATGAGTTGGGAGAGTAGGGAAGGTCGGGAGTTAGGAAGTTCGGACATAGGGCAGGTTTTTTAACTTCGGCTGTCGGCTGTCAATACCTCGGCAGTCGGCAATCGGCAGTCAGCCTTTTTTTAGTTATAATAAAATCAAACTTTCAATAAAAAGCCGACAGTTGATAGCCGACAGCCGACAGCCAAATCACAATCTATCAATCAACATCCCCCCATCTACACCAATCACCTGGCCGGTGGAGTAGGGGAAATCGCCTCTTGTGAGTGAGGCAACGGCTTTTCCGACGTCTTCGGGCGTTCCCCAGCGGGGTTGTAATGCAATGCCGCTTTGGAAAAGGTTATCGTATTTCTCCTGAACTTTGGAGGTCATATCAGTGGATATAATGCCGGGACGGATTTCGAAAACAGGAATATTGAACTCGGCCATTCTGACTGCAAAAAGCAGGTTTGTCATCGCTAATCCTGCTTTTGAAACACAGTATTCGCCGCGGTTGACGGAAGCTACCGTGGCCGAAATGGATGTTACAAAAATGATCGTCGCCTCAAAAGCATGGTTATTTTGCTTCGTACGCGCCATTCTTTTTGCAATAGCCTGGGTGAAGAAGAATGGTCCCTGCAAATTGGTGGTCATTACTTCTTCGTAATTCTCGATGGTTGTTTCGAGAATATCGAGGCGGGTTCTGGGCGCGATACCTGCATTGTTGACCAGGATATTGATCTCTCCCAAAACCGAATAGGCTTTTTCAATAATAGCCTCACGATCAGCTGCGGAGGCGATACTTCCCTGACAATAAACAACGTCCGCACCAAGGCTACGCAATTCATCCAATGCTTCTGTGACACTTTCTTCATCACGTACCCCATTGATTGCGAGATTGTAACCTTCTTTGGCCAATGCTTTGGCAATACCAAAACCGATTCCGCGGCTGCCGCCAGTAATTAATGCGGTCTTTTTCATAGCTCCTCGATATCAACCCAGGCACGTTTTGCCCAGCTTTCCAAACCTTTTTCCGCCAGCTGTACACCTCTTGCACCTGCCTTCAAATCCCAGGGGAAGGGAGTATCTTTTACGATATGTTTCAAAAAGAGCTCCCATTGTGCTTTGAATGCATTGTCAAAAAGCTCCTGCTCAGGTACTTTCGCCCAACCTTCAAAAAATGGAATTGGCTGCGGAATATCCGGGTTCCAGACTGGCTTTGGCGTATTTCCGTAATGCTGAATGTGACAATCACGAAGCCCGGCCACCGCTGAACCGTGCGTTCCGTCAACCTGCAAAGTCAGGAGATCGTCGCGGCGCACGCGTACTGTCCACGAGGAATTGAATTGTGCAATCACGTCGCCTTCGAGCTCGAAAGTCGCATAGCAGGCATCGTCGGCAGTTGCTTTGTAAGGATTTCCATTTTCATCAATGCGCTCGGGAATGTGCGTGGCACCGAGGCAGGATACTGACTTTACCTTACCAAAAAGATTATCCAGCACATAGCGCCAGTGGCAAAGCATATCTACGATAATACCGCCGTCATCTTCCTTACGATAATTCCATGAAGGCCGCTGAGCTGGAATACTGTGCCCT
>NZ_JBHYGF010000345.1:0-4555 GCF_051859145.1 Dyadobacter sp. | reverse complement strand
CGGCAGTTTTTCTTCTACCTATTGTGTTGATCACTTCCATGAATTACAATTGGATTTGTTTTGGTTGCTGAGCGCTGTGCGGGTGTTCTGCCGCTGCGTAAACAAACAGGTTTGTAAATAAACGACGTCCCAAACGATTCTTTGGAAGCATACCTCTTACGGCCTTCTCGATCACACGCTCTGGGTGTTTTTCGAGCAACTCGCGGGGAGTTTGAAAACGTTGACCTCCTGGGTAGCCAGTATGACGGACATAAACTTTGTCGGTCATCTTCTTTCCTGTCAACTTAATTTTATCGGCGTTGATAACAATTACGTTATCGCCACAATCCACATGAGGAGTGTAACTGGCTTTGTGTTTGCCTCTGATGATTTTCGCAACTTCACTGGCCAAACGACCAAGAACTGCATCCTGAGCATCCACAACAACCCACTCCTTGTTTACTGTGTTTTTGTTCGCCGAGATGGTTTTGTAGCTTAACGTATCCACGATTAACAAAAAATTTAATTGATTTTCAATATATTACACTGTAACAAGACAGTCCCATCGCAAAATGGGAGTGCAAATATAGAGTTTAACAAATTGAATTACAAGAATGTATTGTAAATTTCCCGGCAGAGATCAATAGATAGGGAAGCTAAGTGCCACATAAGGCATATTATACAGGTTATAAACGCGGCGTTGCCTGTTATCCAGCAGCACCTTGCGGTCACTCTGCTTGCGCGTGACATAAGCGATTTGTCCGTGCAGATAACCCAGCTTCACACCGAGCCTTTTGAACAGAAAAATTCTCGCATAAACCTCTGATTGTCCATTGAAATTCTTCAAAGCCAGGGGAGCAAAATTGAAGATTACCGGAGAAGTTGATATCCATTGCTGATAGTAAGGCCCTCCGACAGTTGGCTCTATACTGGGCTCCTTATCGTAAAAACCCCGCCGCCTCGTGCCGTAAGACGCGCCTATTAAATCCGTATTCACACCCAGGTCTACCCGCCAGATCCTGAAATTGGCGCCGATTACGAAACTGACTCCATTTGCAGAGACATCGTTGTATTCAAGAAAGTCGCTGTTTGATTTCTTTGAATAAAGGTTAGTCCTGCCGGCGTAATATCCCCAGGCCCGGAACCCAAGTCCCGCGCGCAGCCAGGGCACATTGTTCGGACTGATTTCTTCATGGTAAAGAACAGAGGGCGCCCACGAAGAGCTGTTAAATCCCGATCCAACATCCACCCCTGCGCTTACTTGCGACTGGCGTTGCCCAAAAGCAATGCTGCTGGCTAATGTAAGAATCAGAAGCGGTAGTATGTGAATAGTTTTCATTCAAATGCAACTGGATAAGTGATGATTTTTATGCCTTAAAGTTATGACAGGCAAATATAACTTGCAGCACCAGAAGATTTGCGATATTGCAAATTTCAAGCCGCATTCCGTATTCTGATCACAAGTTCAAAACTAAACCCATGAAAACGCATTTAACCAAAACCCTAATGAGCAAAGCTTTATACGTTGCTCTCATTCTTATTTTCTATTCTAAAACACTTTTTGCCCAGGACTCCGGTGAACTCGCATTCAGGCCATTGTTCAATGGAAAAAATCTCAACGGCTGGGTGGATGTAAACACTTCCAAGGAAACCTGGAAAGTAAAAAACGGAACACTGATCTGCTCGGGAAAGCCCATCGGCGTCATGCGGTCTGACAGGCAATATGAAAATTTCATCCTCGAAGTGGAATGGAAACACATGGAAGCTGGCGGCAATTCGGGCATTTTCGTGTGGAGCGAAGGCACACCACAAGAACACGATCCACTAACCAAAGCAATTGAAGTCCAAATGCTGGAACTGGACTATGCACCCCAACATAATGCAACTGAGGATTACGTCCACGGAGAGCTCTTCCCGACAATGGGCATGACCGCCCTTCCTGATAATCCACGCGGTATCCGCAGCAAGTCGCTTGAAAAACGGTGTAAAGGCAAAGGAGAATGGAATAAATATGTGGTGGTTTGTGTAGATGGAACCGTAAAGCTGTCTGTCAACGGAAAGTTCGTAAACGGGCTTCGTAATTCGGAAAGGAAAAAAGGTTACATCTGCCTCGAAGCAGAAGGCGCCGAAATCCATTTCCGGAATATGAAAATCATGGAGCTGCCGGGCGGCATTACTTCACCTGAACAAACCGCGCCGCTTGTAGACTGATTGCAAACTTGATTTTCTGGATTAACTTACGACAGCTATAACCTTTCTTTTACATGAAAATCTCCTTCGTCGGCGCCGGTAACGTGGCCTGGCACCTTGCGCAGGCTTTTGAAGATGCGGGCCACTGGATTTGTGAGGTATATAGCCGCGACACGCAAAAAGCCCGGCAGCTTGCTTCTCACCTGTACGATACCAACATTCAGCCAGACCTTAACTTCTCCGAAAGCGAAGCCGAAGTGATTGTTATAGCTGTAAGCGACGACGCGATCGAAAGTGTTTTGGAACGCATTGTGCTTCCCGAAGGAGTGATACTGGTTCATACCTCAGGCACACGCTCCCTGGTCGAATTCCAGAACCTGGTGGAAATTTACAGTGACGTATTTGTGCATACCGGGGTGTTTTATCCTTTGCAGACTTTCACCAAAGAAGTCGAAATGGACTATCGTGAAATACCTTTTTGCATTGAATCAAAAACCGAGCTGATTGAAAACAAGCTGATACAACTCGCCCAGAGTATCAGCGACCAAGTCAACAGAATGGATTCAGATGAGCGCTTTATCCTGCATGTAGCCGCCGTTTTTGCCAGTAATTTCACCAATTACATGCTGACAGTTTCAAATGACCTACTGGAAAGAGAACAGCTCAATTTCGACCTGCTGAAACCTTTGATCCAGACCACAATCTATAAAGCGCTTGCCTCCGAAGATCCATCGCTGGGACAAACCGGCCCCGCCCGGCGCGGCGACTGGAAAACAACTGCCAGGCACCTCGAATACCTGCAGGAAACCAATGAAGACTGGACCGAGATATACCGGCTTTTAACAGACAAAATCAGGAATACATATATCTCAAAATAGCAAATCCTGCGGGCGGGAAAAAAGTTAGCCTATATTTGCAGCATTCCCAATTCACCATTTCATGAGCGCCAACCTGACCGAGCGGTTCAAACAGATTACTACTTTTATTTTCGATATCGATGGTGTGATGACCGATGGAAGCGTGATCGCACTAGAAACCGGAGAACAACCCAGGACCTTTAATGTAAAAGACGGCTACGGAATTAACCGCGCCATTAAAATGGGTTACCGGGTAGCTATTATCTCCGCCCAGAACCAAATGGGTGTACGGAAAAGGCTCGAATACCTCGGAGTAAAAGATATTTTCATTGGTACCTCTCCTGACGGAAAACTCCCGGTTTTCAAAAAATATCTCGCAGAAACCGGCCTGAGTGAATCTGAGATCGTTTTTATGGGCGACGATTTGCCCGATTACGAAGTAATGCGCACCGGCGTACTCTCAGCCTGCCCTGCTGATTCTACGGACGAAATTCTTGCATTGTCCGACTATATTTCCCCTAAAAACGGCGGCCACGGCGCAGTCCGCGATTTGATCGAGCAGGTGATGAAAGTGCAGGGAAAATGGATGGCGTGGTTTGAATAACACCTTCAAAGTGGAAAAAAGGCGGTACTTCCCTAATCTCAATGGCATTCGCTGCATTGCAGCACTTTTGGTTGTGTTCCATCACCTGGAACAGGCAAAGCATGCATTGGGTATAGCTAACTTATACGAACTGCCGCTTATTCAGCATGCTGGAAGACTGGGGGTTGGTCTGTTTTTCGTCCTCAGCGGGTTTCTGATTACTTACCTGCTACTGGACGAAAGAGGCCGCTTCGGCAATGTGGACGCGCGCAAGTTCTATCTCCGCCGCGTATTCCGGATCTGGCCCATTTACTTCCTGATCATTATCCTTTCATTCTTCGTTTTCCCCCACATTGATATTTTGGACTATCCGGGAATCGACGAAAAGCTGCGCACCAACTCGGTTGAGAGATTAACGCTCCTCTTTCTTGTCCTGCCCAATTATGCATTTGTACTCTACGATCTGCCTTACTGGTGTGCACAAGCCTGGTCTATCGGGGTAGAAGAGCAATTTTATTATTTGTGGCCGTGGCTGATCAAGTATCCCAAAAGGCGCATTCCGATAATTATTACCTTTCTCGCGATCTCGGCATTACTGCTTTATGCGGGCATAACGCTGCTGGATCCTTCCGAAGAATCAACGAATGCGATTATCTCCACTTTCCTGGGACAATTTCGTATTCAGACCATGGCGCTTGGCGGCGTTTGCGCCTGGCTGGTCTACAATGAAAAAAATGCAATTCTCGATCTGCTTTTCAGGAAAGATGTACAGGTAGTTGCTTATATCCTGCTTGCAGCTCTATTTCTGTCCGGTGTGCACTTTTTTGGCTTTCTTGAAGTGTACGCGCTCTTTTTTGCATTCTTTATCATCAACGTATCCTGCAATCCGAAGTCCATTATCAGTCTGCAAAATCCGGTCATGGACCATTTAGGTAAAATCTCCTAC
>NZ_JBHYGF010000344.1:0-4564 GCF_051859145.1 Dyadobacter sp. | reverse complement strand
ATATAATAACGGAGTTCAAACCCTAAACAGGCAGTACAGCGTGGACGAATGGGAGGGTGAAAATTTGAAGAATGAAAAAAAGTCACGGACTACATAGGGGGATCCAGGGGGCCGGTTGTCATCACACGAAAGTAATTTTTAACTAATTGGTAAGAATGATGAAAGCACTCTCAATTTCCCTGGTAATGATCATGCTGGCCGTTTTTGGCTGCGATAACGAAAAAGTAGTGAACGAAACCAGCTTGCCGCCTCAGGCCAATGAATTTATTGAGGCGCATTTTCCTGGCGCACGTATTTCCCGGGTTGTACGTGACCGCGACGATCTGCTCACGAGCTATGATGTGATCTTGGACAACCAGGTCGAATTGGAATTCGACAACAAAGGCGAATGTTACAGCGTGGACGGTACAAACGACGCAAAGATTCCCGACAGTGTTGTCCCTTTGAAGGTGCTCGAATACGTACAAACCAACTACCCGGATCAATTCATTACAGAGTGGGAAAGGAGCAAAACAACCCAGGAAGTCAAACTTTCTAACCGGAAAGAGCTGGTATTTAACCTGAGCGGCACATTTTTGAGGGTTGATGATTGAGGTTTAAAAGAGGTAATTAGTAACAGAAAGCGGAGCTGGTGCTCCGCTTTCTGTTTTGTAAAGGAATATAATCCGGAAATGATCAGACCACCTGTGCATTGCGGGATTTTGAAGGAGCCCAGAAGTGAGTTACTGTATGCGTTTTTACCTTTTTCTCCGCTTCCCCGAGGTCATAATTTTGTTGCATGTTAAGCCAAAGCTGCGGGGTTGTGTTAAATGCTTCCGCGAGTCTGAGCGCCATGTCAGGCGTAACTGCCTGGTGGCCATTTATGAGTTGTGAGAGCGTTTTACGCGTCACGCCCAACCCTTTTGCAGCATCGGTTATCGTCAACTCCAACGGTACAAGATATAAATCCCTCAATACCGTTCCTGGATGTACCGGATTCTTCATTGGTCCTTTTACACTATGCTCTTCCATATAAATTCTTTTTAATGATAGTCCAGATAATCCACATCTACTACATCTTTCCCTTCAAACCTAAAAATGATCCGATAGTTTGCATTGACCTTAACAGCCCAAAAATCTTTTAGTTCGCCTGATAGCTTGTGTAATCCTGAACCTGGAAAATCCATTTCTTCCGGGATACTCGCAGCATCAAGCAATGTTAAGACAAGGCTGATCTTACCTAGCTGTGAAGCCGGTAACTTAGAGCTGTCACCTTTTTGATAAAACAGTCGGAGGGGTTTGCTGACAATGCTTTTGATCATTTGCAAATGTAACACGTTACGTAACGCGTGTCAACCAGCGTCCTTTATTGCTGTTTTCCATTTCACTTTTATCGTACTTTTGCCGGCTGAATATCAAGTGAAATTATGAGAGTTGAAGAAATAGAAGCGTTTTTTAAGGAGTTACAGGATCGCATTTGCAGTGCTTTGGAAAGTACCGACGGAGCGGCTAGGTTCCAGGAAGACTTGTGGGAGCATCACTCAGGTGGCGGCGGAAGAACGCGACTGATCCAGAACGGGAATGTGATTGAAAAAGGTGGAGTCAATTTTTCAAGCGTTAAAGGCGAGGTACATCCGAGGTTGCGCCAGCAAATGAACCTGAACCCCGGCGACGATTTTCATTTCACCGCAACGGGCGTTTCCATTGTGATGCACCCGCACAATCCGCACGTTCCAATTATCCACATGAACGTTCGCTATTTCGAATTGAGCAACGGTACCTGCTGGTTTGGCGGCGGCATTGATCTTACGCCGCATTATGTGGTGGAAGAAGATGCGCATTTTTTTCACCAAACCCTGAAAGCAGCCTGTGACAAACACCACGAGGCCTTTTATCCCGAGTTCAAGACCTGGGCAGACGATTATTTTTACATTCCCCATAGATCAGAAACCAGAGGCATAGGCGGCATATTCTTCGATTACCTGAAACCTGATGAGGAAGGTAAAGGCCAAGGATTATCCAAAGAAGCGCTTTTTGCATTCGTCAGGGAAGTAGGCGAAAATTTTGCGCCTGTTTATACTGCTTTGATGGAAAAGCACAGGAATGATCCATTTACGGAAACAGAAAAACAATGGCAATACCTGCGCCGCGGCCGATATGTGGAGTTCAACCTAGTGTGGGACCGGGGTACCAAGTTTGGTTTGGAAACAAACGGACGTACCGAATCCATCCTAATGAGCTTGCCTCCGCAGGCTAACTGGGAGTACAACTTTATACCCGAAAGCGGCTCACGGGAAGCTGAGACGCTGGGGTATTTGAAGAAGGGGATGCATTGGGTTTGACCCCCAACCCCCTGGGAGGGGGCTTTTGCGGAGTACTAACGATTTACATTCCAGGCTTTTCAAGCCGTAATACGATTATTAAATAAGCCCCCTCATAGGGAGTTGGGGCCGTGCAGAGTACCACTAATTTCCCGATGCTAGCCTCTTCAAGCCGAAATGCAGTTTCAAATAAGCCCCCCTTGGGGGGATGGGGGGTACACAGCCACCCCCTTATAGGTGGTCGGGGGTCAAAACGGCAAACTCCAGCCCTTCTCCGTATTATAATGCAGGTACCCATTCCTGACTTCCAGCGGGGAATCGAAATTGTTGACATAAAGTTGCCCGGTACCCAATCCCTGCGGAAGCGGGTTATCGAATGCGGCAGTGTATTGAGCAATTGCATTCAACCCAATATTTGATTCAAGCGCTGAGGTGATCCACCAGCCGATTTGCAGCCGGTTGGCAATTTCTATCCATTCACTTGTATGCCGGAATCCGCCTAGAAGCGTTGGCTTTAATATGATAAATGGAGGAGCAAGCTTTTTAAGTAATGCGAATTTTTCACGGTAATCGAACACTCCTATCAACTCCTCGTCAAGCGCAACAGGTACAGGTGAAGACTGGCATAATGCAGCCATTAATTCGTGCTGACCGGCTTTAACAGGCTGCTCAATCGAATGCAGGTCAAATGCAGCCAGCACATTCAGTTTTTGATTGACATCATTTGGTAAAAATGCGCCATTCGCATCCACGCGCAACGTGATCTGATCCTGATTATAAGTACCACGAACAGTTTCCAGAATGCGGCATTCTTTATCAAAATCAATCGCGCCAACCTTCATTTTCAGTGTAGTAAACCCTTGCGCGAGCTTGTCTTCCACCTGTTCAAGCATATTTTCATAAGAGCCCATCCAGATCAGTCCGTTCATCAGCACGCCTGTCTTTCCTTCCGAGAATGTATTCCTGAATAGCTTTCGGTCTCCTCCTTTCATAATATCCAGCAATGCACTTTCAACTCCGAAACGAATAGAAGGTAAATGCTGTGGTACCACCTGGTCGAGAATAATGCCGAGGTTGAATGGAAATACGTCAAGATCAAGCTCATTAAACAAATCACAGACCTCGCGGAGCTGTGTTTCAAAATCAGGAAGATCGTCGACGGACAAACCGGGAAGCGGGCCGCATTCACCGTAACCGGTAAGCCCCGGCTGTTCAGAATCTGTTACCTGCAGAATCCAGGAAGTCTTTTGTGTAAGAACCCCACGCGAGGTGCCAGCTTCTTTGCGAAAATGAAGCGTACAGGGTCTGTACACAATTTTTAAGGGCATGGGAACGTGGTGTCAGGTATCAAAAGGGCAACAATATTAGGTAAAAAATATGTAATTATGCAGCTTATATGAAAGATCACCAGTGGTTAAAAGCGGCGCTAATCCCATTCTCGTGGGTGTACGGTTTGGTCACCCGGCTGCGTAACCTGCTGTACGATCTCGGCTGGTTCCGGTCAAACAAAGCATCTCAGATCATCATATCAATCGGTAACCTCACGGTGGGCGGCACGGGAAAAACACCTGTTACTGAATACCTGACCAACCTGCTCGCGGCCTCTACCCCACCCGCCATTCTGAGCCGAGGTTATGGAAGAAAAACGCGCGGCTTTGTCCTGGCCAGCCACGATTCCACAGCTGCTGACATTGGTGATGAGCCACTGCAGTTTTTCCAAAAGTTTAATAATAAAGGTGTCGTGGTTGCAGCGAGTGAAAATCGCTCAGCCGGTGCAGCCAGGCTCGCCGAGCTCTACCCTGAGACAAGACTTATACTACTCGACGATGCTTTTCAGCACCGGGCGATCAGGCGCGATATCAATATCCTGTTAAACGATTTCAACCGCCCGTTTTACAAAGATCATCCATTTCCGGCAGGAAGGCTGCGTGAAAACCGGGATGGGGCCAGCCGCGCCGATGCTGTTATCGTCACAAAATGCCCGGCTGAGCTGGACAATTTCTCCAAAGAACAGATCAGCAGACAAATCGCACATTATGCCGGGACAGGAAAGCCCGTGTTTTTCGCATTCACGGATTACGCCGCTCCAACAGACTTCAATGGAGCGCCAGTGCAGTTAAAGAATGTTAAAATCGTTGCCGGAATAGCAGATCCAAGCCCGTTTATCCGATATATAGACAGCCACTTCAACGTTTTAGATACAGCTGTGTTCCCTGATCACCATAATTACAGCCAGGCAGATGTTGAAGGTCTGATTAAGTACC
>NZ_JBHYGF010000343.1:3547-4596 GCF_051859145.1 Dyadobacter sp. | reverse complement strand
GAGTAGCGAATTATCCGACCAAAAAGGAGAGTATGAGATAGTCATGGATGTGCCAAAGAAGTTTACTTCTATCAATGTGACTATACCATTCTTTCCCGCAGAAAATCCGAAATATATGCGACTTTTTAAAACTAAGATAGGCACTAAAGATGGCCAGTCAACAAACAACTGCTGCATTGCCCAAATCGGTGAAAAAACCAGATATGATTTTAAATTAATCGCCAGGTAAGTCTAGCGCGAGAAGATAAGCAGTAATGTAATGAGCCCGGCTCCGATGGACCGCATCTGGAATTTCAATGCGCTGATTGCCTTGAACAATAAATTCGCAACAGATTGCCGGTTAACCTGCATTAAATCCGCGATTTGTTCATTGTCCATTCCTTCGTAGTATTTGAGGAATATCGCTTCTTTCTGGCGGCGCGGCAGTTCTTCCAGGGCACTTCTCACTTTTGCCTTATTCTCATCGAACAGCTCATTCCGTTCTATCTCGGTCTCAATGGTTTGATAGTCGGAAATCTGATTGGCCTGCTCGATGTCCAGCATGTGCGACGAATTATTTTTCCGGAACTCCTGCATCAACTGGTTCCGCAGTGCTCTCAGAAAATAAATGGTAACAAACTGGATTTGTATCTGCTGTCTTTTCTCCCAAATGTGAATCAGCAGCTCCTGAATGGAATCCTTGATGAACTCTTTGTCAGACGTAAAATTGGCAGCGTAATTGAAAAGCGTGCGGTATTGCTTGTCGGCGAGCTGACAAAATGCAAGACTGTCACCAGCCTGGGACTGATACCAGAGTTCCAGAAGAACCGAGTTCTCCTCAGCGATGCGTTGTCTTTTGTTCAAATCTTATCAGGTCAGACAACAAATTAACTGTTATTTAACAAAACTTAAAATATAAGAGCGAGTTTATTTTTTAATTTAAAATTATCTGTGGAGAAATAGTATTATATCAAAATATAAGTTTTAGGGAAGCTTGTCATACAACTCAGAAGCTTTGTCATACTGAGCGCAGTCGAAGTACTAGCACTATTGTTCTCGCTGGTGACTTC
>NZ_JBHYGF010000343.1:0-3537 GCF_051859145.1 Dyadobacter sp. | reverse complement strand
AGTCTCACAAGGCTTAATTAACCAGACAAAGCTTGTCACAGCTTTTGACAAAGCTATTATGAGTCTGAAAAACAATCCTTAAACGTACGCAATGCAGTCAATCTCCACCAGCGAGTCACCTGGTACGCCGCCGTATACTGCTACTGTGGTGCGGCATGGTGGTTTGTTGCCGAAGCGGCCTTTGTAGGCTTCGTTCATGGCTTTGTAATCGTTCAGGTCGTGCAGGAAAACGCTGCATTTAAGTACTTTCTCCATGGAAGAACCTGCTTTGATCAGCTCTTTTTCCAGTTCGTCCAGTACGTGCTTGGTATGTGCCGTGATATCTCCTTCAAAGTGAGCGCCTTTTCCAGCTACGAACACCAGGTTGTTGAATTTGGTGTGACCGGAAAACAGGGGTACATCCTGGTACATTTCCACACTTCCAACTTCCTTCTCCGGAGTTGCGTCAGCTTTTGCTTTGGTCGCCATACCAAACCCGGCAACTCCGGCCACAGAGGCGAACAGCTTTTTGATAATCGATCTTCTTTCGGACTTCATACTCTTTTTTATTAAGGTTATAAACTGGTTGTATTAAGCTTTCTTTTTCCTGGTTTTCTTGGAAATTTTATCAGTACCTGGCATTGTGATCTTCCATATACTGCCGCCTGCCTTATTGCCGCCCTGCTTGCCGCCATACTCAATCACATAGAGCGTATTGCCCACCAGCAATGCGTCGGTCGGGGAAGTGAAGTTGTCGACAATGCGCGTTGTTTTTACTTTATAATTGTCGCTTGCCTTATCGTAGCTCATTTCGAGGTGGAGCAGGTCTTTGCCCTGGCGCCGTAATGGACTGGGATTTGCGATCCCGTTGCGCGGACCGCCTGTATACCTGATCACAAATCCGTCGCCAGCCAGGTCTTTGCCCAGCGCTTTTTCATTGTCGAAAAACAAACCCAGCGGAGAGGAATGCGCATTGAATGTTCCTACTGTTACGCCCGTGGTATCGCCGTCCATAACCAGGCCCGTTGTACGATCGCGGTACTCGTTGGCATCCGGTCCCATGTTTTGCACGGAAGGTGTGAAGGTTATCCCCGCAGGTCTTTTCGGAAATTCAGGGTCGTTGTGGAAATACTTCATTAACCAGGCGAATGCAAACTTGCTCAGGAACGGATCTTTTTCAGGATCGGGCTGGTAGTCGGGATATTGCTGCGGGTTTTCAATGCCGCCCATTATCCATGGAAATCCATAATGGTGTCCCTGGCGAACCCAGAACATATCTTCAGGGTGATCGTAATCACCGGAATTCGATACAGCAAACAGGTTGCCTTTTCCGTCAAAAGCCATATCGTATGCATTCCGGATACCCTCAGCAAAAAGGTAGCCTTTCGCTTTCATTTCGGCTGCGTCGGTGGTGAGTGTCAGGTCTTTTGCATCAATGGGAATGCGGAAAATATTGGCGGTTAAGGCATTGTCACGCGCATTGGGGTACTCTCCGCCATTGTCCTGCACTTCGCCATGGTCTGTCCGGGCGCCTGTGTTAACAAACACATACTTCTTGTCCGGGCTGATTTCCAATGCATTCCAGCCGTGGTCGAAAGTGGTTTTATTGGCCCCGTACTCCACTGTATTGAAAACGACTGTCATTTCCGGTGGAGCGCCACCCTGTTTTTCAACTCCATTCTTCATTTCATACCGCACCATCCTGCCTTTGTTGCCTTTGTTGTTGTTCACACTTACATTGCCGGCCAGGAACAAGGTATTTCCATTAAAAGCAGCGCCCTGCAAGCGGGGGATACCGTGGTCTTCAACTGAAAAAACCTTTTTGCTCTGCGGCTTTCCGTCCACTTCAACAATCTTGATCACATCCCCGAAAAACGTGGTGTAATAAATCTCACCGGTAACCGGATGCCGGATAATCCGCACAGCTTCCGGCTCTACTTTCATGTATTCTTCAATGGTAATATCATCACGCAATGCAACCGGCGTTTGGATATTTACCTCTTTTTGCTGTGAAAATGCAGGCGCGGATACGCCTGCAAGGAACAGGGTAGCGAGTGCGTACTTGCAGAAGTTGCTGGGGTATAACATGTATGTAGTAGTTCAGGATTTACTCAGTTTTGCCAAGATGGCGGATGTAGGCGACAAGCTGCCACTTCTGCTCATCTTCAAACACATCTTTAAAGGGAGGCATATTTCCTCTTCCATTCGAAAGTTTCCAGAATAAGGCACCGTCCGTTTGTTTTTTAACGAGGGTGTCGTGGAAATTAGCCGGTTTCTGTCCCAGCGCACCACCAGCCGCACCGTCGCCATAACCTGCATCGCCGTGACAAGAGGCGCAATAAAGCGTAAACAGCTCTTCGCCTTGCGCCAGCGTGAGCGGCTCTTCATGAAACGGACTTTTCAGCGTATCTGCCCAGGCAGGCGCTACCCAGGGTTCCTGGCTCAGACTGGCAGGATGTGCATTATTTTGAAAGGAAAAACCTGCTATTGCAGAACCAAATAGCAGGATAAAACTGGCGCCAAGTATGCTGTTTAGGAACATTTGAGTGAACTGAAAAGTGGATCTGTGTTACTATCAAACGGGCGATTCTCCCTCCAACCCCCAAAAGGAATACTCAATTGCCGGAGAGTAATATCCACTTAATGAGGTTGGAAGGAGAAAAGCATTACTTTAAACTATCGTTGGCCGCACGTACCCGGGCAACTTCCTCAGTGCTCACCGACCCGGCACTATTGCCAAAATTGGTCCTGATATGCGTCAGTACCTCAGAAATCTCCTCGTCTTTCAAAAAGCTGTGCTGCGGCATTACGTTGTTATAGGATTGTCCCTTCACTTCGATCGGACCTTCGAGGCCTTTCAGCAACACATTGATCAGCTTATCCTTGTCGCCGGTTACCCACTCGGAGCCTCCCAGGGGAGGGAACCGCTGCATATCGCCCATTCCATTGCGCTGGTGGCAAGCCGAGCAGTAGATACTGTACACATTGCTGCCCGCCACAGGCTTGTCTTTGTCAAGATTATCATTCACAAAGTCAGGCGTGCGGATATGGGTAAGCGACTTCCGTTTTTGCATTTTGGCCAATGCATTTTTTGTAAACTTCTTTTTGTTGCCGGTATAAGTTACTTTCCAGATTTTACCTTTTTCTGTTTCTGCAATGTAGATCGAACCATCAGGCCCCATTGCGATTCCCATCGGGCGGTATACCGCGTCACTTACATTAACGATCGGATCGATTCCTGCAAAACCATCCGCAAAAATCTCGTATTCACCTGCTGGTTTCCCGTTTTTAAATGGAACAAAGCCAATAAAGTAGCTCGACTGCGGATAAGGCGCCCGGTTAGTTGATCCATGAAATGCGATAAAAGATCCATTCAGGTAACGTTCGGGAAACTGGTTACCGCGGTAGAAAAGAAGATCATTTGGAGCCCAGTGACCGGGAAATCCGATCAGCGGTTTTTCATATTGTCCGCAGTCACCTGTCATTTTTCCGTCGCCGCCATATTCCGGGTTGAGTACCTTTTTGTTTTGCATTTGATCCCAGTAACAATAGGGCCAG
>NZ_JBHYGF010000342.1:0-4632 GCF_051859145.1 Dyadobacter sp. | reverse complement strand
CATATTGACCAACGTAGCCAAAATGCATTCTTCTTACTTTTTGGATATGGCAAATTTGCTGCCACAACAACAGGCTCTTTTTTGTGACGTCTGTCATCTAAGTGAGGCTGGTGCACAAAGATTTGCGAAGGAGCTGGGCGATTACCTGATTTCTTCGCGCATTCTTGAATAGTCAAAAATTGATCTGGCAGTAACGCGTTGAGATAAATTGCTTTTCATAAGTTATGCTGTACTTTTGACGTCGGCTCATTGGAACAGAATTTTATGGGACTTGATCTTGATACAGAATAAAGCAATATCAAGCCTGGTTGCTTTTTGCGACGTCAGCCATATTGGTTTGACAATCACCTTACTAACAACTTATTGCGAGTTTTTTAAATGAAGATTTTAGGCATTTCCGCTTTTTACCACGATTCCGCCGCCGCACTGATTGATAATGGTGAAATTGTTTCCGCAGCACAAGAAGAACGTTTTACCAGAAAAAAACACGATCCATCTTTCCCTTCAAATGCAGTCAAATTCTGCCTGGAATATGCAGGATTATCAATTGACGAGCTGGATGCAGTTGCTTTCTATGATAAGCCATTATTGAAATTTGAGCGGTTGCTTGAAACTTATTACGCCTTTGCACCAAAAGGATTGCGGTCGTTTCTTACCGCAATGCCAGTCTGGCTCAAAGAGAAGATGTTTTTGAAAAGGCTGATCAATGAAGAGCTGGTGAAGCTGGGTTACAGCAAAAAGAAAAAAATCAAACTGCTATTTCCCGAGCACCATCTTTCCCACGCAGCCAGCGCATATTATCCATCGCCTTACAATAAAGCTGCAATTCTCACCGTCGACGGAGTAGGAGAATGGGCGACCGCCTCAATTTGTAGTGGTGAAGGCAAAGACATTTCTATTCTCAGAGAAATGCGTTTCCCGCACTCGCTGGGGCTTTTGTACTCTGCATTTACCTATTTTCTGGGTTTTAGGGTTAACTCTGGTGAGTACAAACTGATGGGACTGGCTCCCTACGGAAATCCCACCTCTCCTGATATTCAAAAATACGAGCAGACCATTCTGGCTGAGCTGGTTGACTTGAAAGAAGACGGTTCTGTTTGGCTCAACCAGGATTATTTCGATTATGCTACCGGCTTGAAAATGGTTAATGAATCGAAATGGGAAGCCCTTTTCGGGATCAAAAAGAGGGAGCCGGAAGATCCGTTGGAAGCACAACATTGTAACCTCGGGCTCGCTATCCAGAATGTAACAGAGCAGATCGTTCTCAAAATGGCGGCAGAGGCGAAGCGGTTAACAGGTGCTGATTACCTGTGCCTTGCAGGTGGTGTTGCATTGAATTGTGTGTCAAACGGAAAATTGCAGAAGTCGGGAATATTCAAGGATATCTTCATCCAGCCAGCCGCCGGCGACGCGGGTGGAGCACTGGGCGCAGCACAAGCTGCCTACCATATCTATTTTGGTTGTGAAAGAAACGTGACGTGGACCGGAGACGCATTACGCGGCTCTTATCTGGGGCCAACTTTTTCAGATCTCGACGTAGAGCTCACGGCAAAAAGATATAAAGCGAACTACAAAGCATTCGATAATTTTGATGAATTGAGTAGTGAAGTAGCTGGTATCCTGGCACAAGGTAATGTAGTTGGCTGGGTGCAGGGCAGAATGGAGTTCGGGCCGCGGGCTTTGGGTGCCCGCAGTATCCTCGGGGATCCGAGGAATGCAGAAATGCAGAAAAAACTCAATCTGAAAATAAAATACAGAGAGTCTTTCCGCCCGTTTGCGCCCTCGGTACTTGCCGAAGAATGTGCTGACTTTTTTGATTACGATGGCATATCACCTTATATGTTGTTGGTACACCCAGTTGCGGATCGCCTGCGCAAGCCGACTCCTCCAAATTATGGATCAATGGACCTGCGTGAGAAGTTGTATTATGAAAGATCGGAGCTCCCTTCCATTACGCACATTGATTATTCTGCACGGATTCAAACAGTTCATAAAGCAACCAATCCCAGATACTACAATCTGATTGAAGCTTTCAAGAAGCAAACAGGCTGTCCCGTTATCGTTAATACCAGCTTCAATGTAAGGGGCGAACCAATTGTTTGTACACCTGATGATGCTTACAGATGTTTTATGCGAACTGAAATGGACTACCTCGTCGTAGGCAATTTTCTGTTTGATAAAAGGCAACAACCGGAATGGATGGAAAAAGACAACTGGAAAGAAGAATTTGTTCTTGATTAAAGCTCTCTATTTCAATTAGATTAAGTAATGGCATCTAAGATTTTTACCAGTGCAATCCGCTTTCTTTTCCTCGGATTACTTTTCGTGTTCTTGTTTTATCCTGACAAGTTTGGCATTAAGTTCGATTACCCCGGCTACCCGCAAGCAGACAGCGTTCACGTAAGATTGGCAAAGCTTGCATTGTGGTTTTTGCTTACGATTGAGTTACTGCGGGTCTTTTATTACGGAGTTGTGAAGCGTGAAACAAAAGGGTTGCTCGCCAATATCGCGACAATTGCTACGCCGCTGATACTGATCCTGATTTTTATCGAAATGGTATTCATGTATGTTCCGCAAAGCCATGAAGGTGTGCTTTCAAAAGCGTCGCAGATATGGTGGGAAAAGTATTGGAAGCCCGTAAATTCGCTGGGTTACCGGGACAAAGAGGTTGAAAAAGCATCAGGGAAGAAGGTGGTACTGGTCGTGGGAGATTCCTTTGCGGCCGGTCACGGCCTGGAAGATGTAAATGAGCGCTTTTCAAATTTGCTGGAAGCCAAACTCGGAGCGGACAAGTACGTAGTGTACAACCTTGGCGTATCGGGCGCGGATACACGCGACGAATTAAAGCGGTTGCAGAATTTCCCGGTTAAGCCGGACATTATCATCCACCAATATTTTCCCAACGACATTGAGAAAGTAGGCCGGGAAAAAGGTTTGACATTGACTGGCGCTGAGGTATATGCGGATTTAAAAGGGCCGATGGCAACCATTGTTAAGCGTTTCTATTTGCCCAACTTCATTTACTGGCAACTTCCGCATACCAGTTTCGGTACCTTTGAGAAGTTTGTGCAAACAGCTTATACGGACACAACCGTGCTTAATTCGCATTTAAAGGATCTTTCTAATGTGCTCGCCTACCGCGATTCAACCGGCGCAAAGATGTACACTGTAATTATTCCGTTCCTGTTTCAGGTGGATAAAAGTGCAGGTTATACGAAGCCAGTTGTGGAACATCTACGCAGGAATAACGTGACAGTAGTTACCATTGAGGACGGGATTAAGGCGACTCCTGAAAAGGAAAGAGTAGTGGGCAAAAATGACGGGCATGCAAGCGCGAAAGTGAATCAACTAATTGCTGACAGGCTTTATCAGGCAATGCGTTGATAATGATTTATATAACAAGTTAATTATTAAAAACAATATGGACTTTTTGACAGACTTACTAGCTTTTATGAAGGAGCGTAAAAAATGGTGGCTCGCTCCCGTGATCATTGTGTTGCTACTAATCGGTATCCTGGTGGTAATTGGTGGTGGATCGGCAGCGGCTCCATTTATTTACACTCTTTTCTAAAATATTTTCATGACAGTACCCGACAAAGCAGAGACCGCAAAAGCGCAGCTGGTGATAGTTACCGGACTGGTCCTGATTTCTTATGTTGTTAAACAGCCAGTAATTACGGCTGTCGCAGCGGCAATTGGTGCAATCAGCTTGCTCTTTCCGGTAGCAGGAGATTTTATAGTAAAATGCTGGTTTAAACTGGCGGAGGTACTTGGGAAGATAAATGGAACAATCCTGCTCTCAATTATCTTTATGCTGGTTTTGGTTCCGGTCGCAATCATCGCGAGGTTAAATAGAAAAGATGCATTGGCACTGAAACGAAATCAATCAGGATCTCTTTTCCATGAGCGCAATCACAAATATGAATCCAAAGACCTTAAAAATGTCTGGTGATTAATTTTCAACCGTGAAGAAAAAAGCCTGGTTTCAGGCTTTTTTCTTTCTGCATGCTCTGTCGTAAAGTAGTTGCAGCATTCCGTCTTTTAAGCCCACGTCCGGCACGTGAATGACCTCGGCACCGGCCCACTTCATAGCTGAAGTATATATGTCACCGGCAGGAACAATTACGTCGGCCCTGTCCGGGTTTAGTTGCAGCTTGTTAATCCGATCTTCCAGCGAAAACTGAGAAATGTACTCTTTCATTTTCTCAATTTCTTCCAAACTGGTAGAGCCTTCGGTAAGCTTGGAGGACAAATCAAAAAGCTTATTGATGTTACCGCCCGTTCCAACTGCCTGAATCGGCTGGCTGTAATCCACATGCTGGTTAATCCACTCTTTGATTTTCTGCCAGGAATTCTTGGATTCTTTTCCCTCCAAAAGTCTCACAGAACCCAGTTTGAAGGATTTTGCAAAAGTTTTAACCCGGTCTTTGTATAAGTTCAGCTCCGTGCTGCCGCCGCCTACATCAATGTGAATGTACTGACCCTCACCAAGTGACTTGACAACGACATTATTAACAAGCTCAGCTTCACGTTGTCCGTCAATAATCTGAATGTGAATGCCGGTACGGTTTACAATGCGGTCGCGGACTTCATATCCATTTTCGGCTTCACGCATTGCGGAGGTGGAGCACG
>NZ_JBHYGF010000341.1:0-4638 GCF_051859145.1 Dyadobacter sp. | reverse complement strand
ATAAACAGCTTGCTTCCATCGTCGGATTGGGTTGAGAATGTGTATTTTCCTGCTTTGTCAATCTGGATAAAACCTTCAAAGCGTATTGCAAAACTTTCATTTCCATCTTTTAAAAGCTTTTCTATTTGCGTTTTGTCCAATGCAAACTCCGGACTTACCCAGCTGCTGCCTTTTTGTATTTTGGTAAAATCAGGCAGCTTTTTCAATTCTTTGCCGGGGTAAAAAGTGGCAGTAATTCCATTTCCCTTGCCGGAATTCAGTACCCTGAAATATGCAGTTGCCCGCTGGCTAGGGTTTCCATTCTGATCGAAAGTGCGCGCTTTTACGACGGTGGTTTTGTCTAATGTAAGTTCCTTTTCAAAAACAGGGGAAGACAGGCCCGGCTCGGTTCCGTCGAGGGTGTACCTTGTAATGCCGTCTGCGGCTTTTGTTTCAATTTTTACAACCGGTTTTTGGTCGATAAAAAGACCGCCTGCCTGTGCGTACAGGTTTCTGTCGGGATGGATTACCGGCACTTCCACCATTTTTTCACCCAGCCACAAATTTTTCGGCTCCTCCATTCCTTCGAACACAGGCTTTACCGGCCTGCCGATCCACGCATAAGGCTGCTCAATGCCCAATGCAAATGCAATGGTTGAAGCGAGATCATAAGTATACACCTGCTGCGCGATTTCGTAACCTTTCTTGATTCCTTTACCATAAAACACACCTGCGATTTCGGCTTCCTGCGGCGTAGCGCCACCGTGGCCGTAGCCTATGCCGCCGTGATCGGCCCAGAGAATAACGAGCGTTTTTTCCATGATACCCGCTTCTTCGATTCCTTTCAAAACCTGCCCGATCAGCGAATCCGCTTTTGCAACGGATTTGTAGTACTCCGGAGAACCATGCCCGCCGTGGTGACCGGCGTGATCGACGTGGTCGAAATGCACGAAACCCAATGCAGGCTTTTTGGTTTTTACGTAGTTAATAAAATCCGTAGCTGTTGAATCTTCGGTGGAGAAATGTTTGTCGTAGTTCAGCGCATTCTTTTGAAATTACCTCCCAAAACCTTCCCAGTGATATACGGTACCGATTTCTGCATTGGGCCTGGCTTTATGCAGCACACTGAAAATCGTTGGAAAACGCCCGTCGGCCTCATTCACGATCGCGGGTAACGTATGTTCGTCCATTTCCCAATCATTATTAATAATCCCGTGCTGCTCGGGTCCGGCTCCCATGATCATCGAAGCCCAGTTCTGGCTGCTGGCAGAGGTAAGTACTGTCCGCACGTTCCACTTCACAGCGCCGCCGGCGATCATTTTGTGAATAAATGGCGTTTCTGCTTTCCTGATCCCGTCGGGACTAAGCCCGTCGACGCCGATTACAATCACGTGCTCTATACCTGCGGGACTTTCTTCATTGTTTCGAAATGAAGAAAACAGGATCAATCCGGCAACTAGGAGTAACAATACCCTGAACGCATTCATGGTTTGAATAAGGGTTTAGGAAAATAAAAAAGGTTATTATCTAGTTGAGAGGCGCGTAAGTACCGCCTACTACCTCATCGCACAGACCAAAAGAAAGTGTCATCCCATTGCCGCCCAGTCCATTGATAATCGTGACGCCGCTTTCGGGTTTCAACACAATTTCATTCTGGCCGTTTGTCATTTTCGGATAGATCCCGTGCCAGGTCTGGAAAACCTTCGGCGACTTGAACTGCGCGAAAGTTGCCAGGTAGTCGAGGATCATGGTATTGATAAAATCCCTGTCAAAAGGATCAAAAGTAAGTGCGTACTCGTGCGAGTCGCCTACTGTAATTTCACCCAAACCGTTCTGCGACGCCATCACGTGAATGCCCCATTTCAGGTATTCGGCATAGTCGCTTTCATATCTTGCTTTCAAACCCGGCAGCGAAGGCGCGGCTTTGAAACCGTGGTAATGGATCAGCGACAGGCCGCCGCACAAAGCGGGACCGATTTTCCAGTTATCCGGCTGTGCTTCGAGCCGCAGCATCTGCAATTTGCATTTGGTCAAAGGCGCCGCGCTGAAATGTTCAGGATATAAGGTTTCAAAATCCTGTCCGCTGCAAACATATATCTCATCTGCCGACCAGCTTTTTGATCCTGAAAAAACCTGCGGATGTTCCACTTTGGAAATGGCGGTATCCCAGATGAATGTAACTCCCAATGCGGCTGTCAGGTAACTAGGTATCGCAGCAATTGCCTCACGCGGGTCTACGATCATTTCGTCTGCCGAATACAAAGAACCCAGCAGCTGCTTTCCATTGACAGCAGGAGATTTTTCCAATGTAGTTGCCGCATTCAGGTACTGAACCTGCCGGTATGTACTTATTTCTGCAAATTGCTGCAGTACTTCATTTTCATCATTGTGGTACGCCATGTGCAGGCTCCCGCCTTCGTACGACCAGCACTTAGCGCCCGCGAGTACTTCTTTCCAGATGCTTTTGGCATGCAAAGCGCGCTCGTAAAGCTTCCCTTCTGGCTGACCGATCGGCCAAACCATCCCGAAGTTCCGGATCGACGCGCCGACTGCCTTGCTCGATCTTTCAATAACAGTTACCTGATAGCCGCGGGTAGCAAGCGCCCGGGCTGTGGCAAGCCCGACAATTCCCGCTCCGATTACAATCGCAGATTTGCTCATTTTTGAAATAACTAACTGGTTTGTAGCGGGTCAGGCAAGTGAATGTGAATGCGAAACTATTTTGACTACATCTGCGATATCGTCGATGATGTGGGTAGGATTATAAGGAAGCAGCGCCTCGCGGGTAAATGCACCCGTAGTAATCCCGATCACATATTTGCAGCCCGCATTGATTCCTTCGTTAATGTCGACTTCCGTGTCCCCCACCTTGGCCACATTGCCGGCAGAGCTAATGTTCAGCTCAGCGATGATTTTGTTGATCATATCCGGGAACGGGCGACCGGAAGCTACTTCGTCACTTGCGACCAGCAGGTCAATTTGATCCGCCCAGCCTAGTCTGTTGATAATCACATCGGCTATATCTCTCGAAAAGCCGGTATTGAGCGCGATTTTAATACCTTCTGAACGAAGGATTTCAAACGTTTCCTCCACATTGGGAAGTGGCGCAAGTTCCTGGGTTGTTTTGTAAAAGCGGATCATTTCATCCACGAAACGCGTGTGGATTCTTCCGATCAACTCTTCGGTAATCCTGGTTGGGTCCGACTCCCGCTTTTCAAGCATCATTTTAATCGCGAGCGGCTTTTCGTAGCCCATTAATGGATTGATATCCTGAATGTCGATATCGTAACCCTGGGATTTCATCGCTTCCTGAAAGGCAATACCGACAAAATTTTTATCCCTGACCGTCGTTCCGGCCATATCAAAAACTACCAGCTCTATCATTTCTTCTGTTATAATTGGTGAAACTATGATGTATTTAGTAAAGTAATATTAAACTTACTATTTAGGTAAGCGTTCCGGAAATAGTAAAAATCGACTCGCGGCTGGCTTATCTTACAAAATGCATATCACGATATTAAGATCTTAATATCAACATTTAATTCACAAATCTAGAAAAAAGCGGGAGAATGTAAATTAAGCGAATGTTAATTTATATTGAACTTAAAAGAAGAATTTGGCAGGCTTGTAAAGCGAAGCTAAACCTGCTCGTGGAAGAAGTAGATTACCAGCAGCAGCGCCTCGTCGCCATCGATGCATTTGGGATTATGCAGTTCATTGGCATCAAAAAACATGGAATCGCCCTGGTTGAGGACGTATTTATTTTTCCCGACAGTATATTCCACAGCACCTTGAAGGACGTATTTGAATTCAAATGCATTGGTGCGCACCAGGGGGCGTTTTGCATCCTTTTCCAGCCTCAGCAGTACCACGTCGATGTGGTTGTCTTTAAACTGACGGCTGAAAATGCGCTGGTAGTAAAAACCTTTCGCATTCTCTTTCGTGAAAGGCTGATACTCTTCCTTCCGGCGCACGAGTACATTCTCGCCGGGCGACTTGGATATGATATCCTTGAAAAATACATTGAGGTCAATATCCAATGCTTTGATCAGGCCGAGCATTACAGGCAGCGAAGGAATGGTCCGGCTGTTTTCAATCTGAGAAACAAGGCTTTTCGTAACCCCGGCTTCATCAGCAATTTCTTGCAGGGTAACCCCTTTATTCTTCCTGACTTCCTTTAATTTATTGCTGATCTGCAAAAGAATATCTTCCTGCATGCTTTTTTCAAGTGAATTAGAAATATTGGCTCGTCAATGATACAATGTAAATTTTTACCAGGCCAGAAAAAATGTTTTGTTGGTGGTAGGGAGGAAAGGGAGGATGGAAGAAAGGGAGGATGGAAGAAAGGGAGGATGAAGGAAGGGACGAAGGGACACTGTCACGTCCTGAAAAAAGTGGACAGATTATTACTAGATTTCTCCTTCCTCCCTACTAGGGCCTTCTTTTCCTTTCATGCCACGCTTAGCCTGTGTATCTCCGAAGGCGTTTTTAGATTTAGCGACCAATGGGGCCGCTTCTCGTTGTAGAGGTATATTGCTTCTTTGACTGATTCCAAGCACTGCGTTTTGCTTTTAAAGGTTGTGTTTAATAAAAATTCTTGTTTCAAAATTCCGTTTACGCGTTCAGCAAGGCCATTTTCGTAACAGTGGTTTTCTTCGG
>NZ_JBHYGF010000340.1:0-4672 GCF_051859145.1 Dyadobacter sp. | reverse complement strand
CACGAAATAAAAAAGTATCGTCATCATCGTCGTCAGCGAGAAGAATCTGAAATTGTTTGTCCTGCGTCATTACTTTTTCTCAGAAGCGAAGCTCCTATTTCTTTCCTATTAACAGGTGAGGGTACGAATATAGTTGGCCGTGAAGGACAACTGGCAAAGCTAATATAACTTTTTTTGAATTAATGCACGCACTCCTTTCGCGAATAAGAAAATGTATCGCTACACAGGTTGTAGGTGTAATTCTTGGTAATCGATTAGTAGAGGTAGTTGGATCTTGGCACAATTTTTTGACTTACCTAAATTAAAAATCACAAAAAAATGAAAGTGTTTATGAAAAAGATCGCATTTACTTCACTGGCGCTTGCTACAATGATGGCATTTTCTGCCTGCAATTCAAATAAAACCGAGGACACCGCAGAAGTAGCAGAAGAGCAAAACGAGCAGAAGCTGGACGATACCAACCTGGAAGATGATTCAGAGTTTGCAGTGGACGCTGCTGACGGCGGTATGATGGAAGTGCAGCTGGGCGAGCTGGCAAAAACAAACGCAGCCAGCGCAGATGTAAAGAAATTTGCAGAAACAATGGTGACAGAACATAGTAAAGCCAACGACGAGCTGAAAGCGCTGGCCCAGCAGAAGAACATTACGCTACCTGCTATGCTTAGTAACGACAGACAAAAGAAATATGACGACCTGGCGGCCAAGAAAGGCGCCGACTTTGATAAAGCATACATCTCTTTTATGGTTGATGATCATAAAGAAGACATCAGCGAGTTTGAGGAGGCAGCGAAGGATGCCAAGGATCCGGACGTGAAATCGTGGGCAGCAGGCAAAGTGCCAGCCCTGAAACACCATCTGGAAATGGCAGAGGCGATTAACAACGCAAAGAAATAAGCACGCAAATTCCTCCCTGAGCAGCCGGAAACCTACAAGGTTCCGGCTTTCTTGCTTTTTAATGGTTGAGTTTTGAGAAGAAATAGACAATTTGAACTTTTAATCTGAGGTAGCGCTGAGTCAAAAACACGCAAAAACTTGATTAATTATCTGCGATAAGCTTATTTTGTCTATCAATTTAATAGAGTTATGCTTACAGATCTATTGTTCTCTTTCCGCAGAGCCATTTTTGTCGCTGGTTCGGCTATCTTATCCATTGGTTTTGCCGCTGCGCAAACAGCCAGCCGCCCCAACATTATTTTCATTTTCTCCGATGATCACGCTTACCAAGCGATCAGCGCGTATGGAAATAAATATGTTAAAACGCCCAATATTGACCGCATTGCGAGAGAGGGTGCATTGCTGACGAATAACCTGGTTACCAACTCCATTTGCGGGCCGAGCCGGGCTACTTTGCTTACGGGTAAGTACAGCCACTTAAACGGGTATAAAAGAAATGACAATACCCGCTTCAATACCAATCAGACGCTGCTTTCGGAAACGCTCCGACAGAACGGGTATCAGACAGCCTGGATAGGGAAAATGCATTTAAATAGTCTGCCCACCGGCTTCGACTACTGGAATGTACTGCCCGGACAAGGCAGTTATTATAACCCCGATTTTATAGGTCAGCCCAATGATACCACGCGGCACACGGGCTATGTTTCTGATCTGATCACAAAATTTTCGACAGAGTGGCTCGATAAGCGGGATAACTCAAAACCTTTTTTTCTCATAGTAGGGCATAAAGCTACCCACCGCGAGTGGCTGCCTGATTTGCAGGACCTGGGTGCGTATGACAACATTAATTTCCCTCTTCCTGCAAATTTCTATGATGATTATAAAGGAAGAGCGGCGGCACTCGATCAGGATATGTCCATTGAAAAAACGATGCGGCTAAAACAGGATCTGAAAGTAAATGCGGATTTTGAAAAGGACTGGACCTATAATCGCTTTAATGCAGATCAGAAAAAGGCATTTAAAGGATACTGCGACAAAATCACCAAGGAATTTAATGACAAAAAGCTGACCGGAAAAGCATTGACGGAATGGAAGTACCAGCGTTACCTGCGCGACTATTACTCTGTTGCCAAATCGCTCGACAGGAACATTGGCAAGCTGCTCGACTATCTTGATAAAAGCGGATTAGCAAAGAATACAGTCGTGATTTACGCGTCTGACCAGGGATTTTACCTGGGCGAACACGGTTGGTTTGACAAGCGTTTTATTTACGAGGAATCCTTGAAAACCCCCTTTGTGATCCGCTACCCTGGCGTCATCAAGCCGGGTACCAAAAACAGCGACCTGGTAGTCAACATCGACTGGGCGCCTACCGTGCTGAACATTGCAGGCGTGAAAGTGCCGGCAGATATGCAGGGAAAATCGTTTTTGCCAAGGCTGCAAAGCGGCCAGACCGCGCAGGTACCCTGGCGAAAAGAGGCGTATTACCATTACTATGAATTCCCGCAGCCGCACCACGTTTACCCGCATTTTGGTTTGAGAACAAACCGCTACAAGCTGGCTTACTTCTACGGAGGCACTGATTCCTGGGAGCTTTTTGATCTGCAGAAAGATCCGACAGAGGTCAACAACATCTATGGTACAAAGGGAACAGAGTCCATTGCTGCCGACCTGAAAAGCAAGTTGAAGGTCTTGATGGACGAGTATAAGGATGAGGAAGCATTAAAGGTACTTGCATCTGCTAAAAAATAATATCGTGAATGGTAATCGATATGATGCGGTGATTGTCGGAGCTGGTCCAAACGGGCTGGCGGCTGGCATTACGCTGCAACGTCGCGGATTATCGGTTTTGATTGTGGAAGCCAAAGAATCAATTGGCGGCGGCATGCGCAGTGCGGAACTTACATTGCCGGGTTATGTACACGACGTTTGTTCGGCGGTGCACCCGATGGCATTGATGTCGCCATTTTTCAAAAGCATTCCCTTACGGGAGCTGGGTGTTGAATTTATCCAGCCAACCCTCGCTGCCGCGCATCCTTTTGACGATGGTAATGCAGCAATTCTCGATCAGTCGGTTACGAAAACGGCGGATAGCCTTGGTGTGGACAGGTCTGCTTACCTGGATTTTATGGGCGGACTGGTGGACATTATCCCTGACATATTACCCAATCTTTTAGGCCCGTTAACCTTTCCGCGGCATCCGCTTAAACTGGCGAATTTCGGGTTGAAAGCATTGCCGTCTGCAACTTGGTCGGCAGGGAAGTTTAAAGCGAAAGAGGCCAGAGGATTATGGGCGGGAATGGCGGCGCATTCTATTCAGCCTTTGGAAAATGCAGCTACTTCGGCTTTCGGGATTATGTTAATGGCGGCGGCACATTTGTACGGCTGGCCTATTCCAAAAGGAGGAAGCCAGTCGTTGGCCAATGCGCTGGGAGATTATTTCAAATCGCTTGGCGGAGAGATCAGGACGAACTTTCGGGTTAGCAATCTCAAAGAACTTCCGGATTCAAAAGCTGTATTAATGGATGTAACTCCCCGGCAACTGGTACAAATTGCAGGGAACGAGCTCAGTTCATCCTACCGCAGCAGGTTACAAAGCTACCGCTACGGAGCCGGTGTTTTTAAAGTAGACTGGGCACTTGGTGAACCGATCCCGTTTACGGCAAAAGCCTGCCGGCGGGCGGGTACTGTTCACATTGGCAATACCATTGAAGAAATTGCAAAATATGAGGCCGGGATAGCAAAAGGCATTCATTCTGATAAGCCCTTTGTACTCTTGGCGCAGCAAAGTACATTTGATCATACCCGCGCGCCAAAGGGCAAGCACATAGCCTGGGCATACTGCCACGTCCCAAACGGATCGAATGTAGATATGACAGCTGCCATTGAACAGCAGGTGGAGCGGTTTGCTCCGGGATTTAAAGATGTGATCAAGGCCAAAAATACAATGAGCCCCGGTCAGATTGAAAGCTATAATCCCAACTATATCGGAGGTGATATCAATGGCGGTATTCAGGATATTTTTCAACTTTATTCAAGACCAATACTGAGTGTTTCGCCGTACCGCACATCCGCAAAGCACATTTATATCTGTTCCTCTTCCACACCTCCGGGAGGCGGGGTGCATGGAATGTGCGGTTACCACGCTGCTACTCAGGCATTGAAGGGTATTTTTAAAGTAACTAATAAATAGTATTTAGTGAGATCAATGACAACCCGTGGAAACAACCTTCAAAGATTGGCCCTGCTCGCGCTTGTTGCAGGTGCTGCTTTGGGTTGCGGAAGCAAGAAAACCGCTGAGGAAAGAAAAGCAGACAGCATTGCCCAATGCATTTCGGAAGGGATACCTTCCCGCGCAGCGGCAATCGCGAATGCAGTAAATATTACTGCCGGCACAGGCGACACGACCGGAATGGTGTGGATCAAAGGCGGGAAGTTTTTAATGGGTGCCGACGAATTCCCGGATTCCCGGCCGATGCACGAAGTGACAGTCGACGGATTTTACATGGATGCACACGAGGTAACCAATGCAGAGTTCGCTGCATTCGTGAAAGCCACAAACTATAAAACGGTGGCAGAAAGGCCGCTGAACCCGGCAGATTATCCGGGCGTACCTGCCGACAAGCTGGTGCCCGGCTCTGCGGTGTTTACACCTACACCCACGCGCGTGAACCTTGATAACCCGCTGCAATGGTGGAATTACGTACCTGGCGCAAATTGGGCGCATCCCGAAGGTCCGCAAAGCTCAATCAAAGGCCGCGAGAATTATCCTGTGATC
>NZ_JBHYGF010000339.1:0-4677 GCF_051859145.1 Dyadobacter sp. | reverse complement strand
AGAGTCTACGGAGGTAATATTCTCAACAACACCCAGCCGGTGGCGATAGTAGACGCTCGACAGCAGCGATCCTTTTTCCATATTCAACAAATGACCAGCTTCAAATGAATGCGTAAATTCAGGATTAAGCAGCGGATTCCCAGCCCTGAACACGCGGGAGTCGCTGAAATTGGAGAAGGGGAGCAAATCCCGGAAACCTGGCCGGCTTAGCCGGTAACTGTAGCTGAGTTGCAACGTTTGTGCCTCCTGCAGCTTGTACGACAGGTGCAGACTTGGGAAAAGATTGAAATACCTCCTCTGGTTGATCAATGCCGTTTTTTTAAGCTCAGTCAGAATGTCGGTGTACTCGCCACGTAAGCCGGCCTGCACAAATACCTTCCCGAACTGGTTACTCGCCATTACATAGCCCGCATGGATCTTCTCATCGTAAGCGAGTCGGTTGTCAAAGTCAGGCAAAATGATCCAGTTCATTGCCTCGTTCTGCTGATGTACCGAGAAATCATTATCCAGCTGCCTTACTGAGGTTTTTAATCCGGCTTCAATTTTTCCGTCTTTGGCAAATGGGTGAATGTAGTCAAGTTGCGCCAGGAAGTTTTTCTCGTCTTCGGTATTGAATGCGCGCTGTACAATCCGTGATGCATTATTGCTGGCAAATTCATTGTATTTAGCAGCTTCGGTTTCGTCACTCAAAATGTACTTAGCGTCAAATGATAGGCTTTGTCCCTTTCTTTCAAAGGTCTTTTTATAGCTCAATGCAGCTTCCAGGTTTTGTCGAGGCTCCGTTTCGTGCTCGTCCCTGATTACAGTTCTCGTAAGTACATTGTTAAAATCAAAATCCCGGTATTCGAGTCTCGATTTGTTGTCATTCTGTGAGTTGCGGTAGGAAACGGTACCGGTGACAGTGTTATAGTTATTGATAAAATAGTCAAGACCTACCATTACATTATTCGAGTAACCCGATCTCGTCCGGTTTGTATTTGACTCGTACACAAAACTGGTATCTGCCCCCGTGTAGGTTTGCCGGGAATTTCCACGTCCCGGACCTTCGCGGTACATTAACCCATAATTGGCAATGAAATTGACCTTTTTACGACGGTAGTTGAGGTTAAAAGAGCCACCGAAGTTGGAAGGATAGCCCGCAGTTCCGGTGAAAGATCCATTCAGACCGTAGCGGATATTCTTTTTCATTACAATATTCAAGATCCCTACTTCACCCTCTGCATCGTAGCGTGACGACGGATTTGTGATGATTTCAATGCTTTCAATCAAGTCGCCCGGTATCTGCCGCAGCGCCTCGGCAGGATTAAGCCCCACCATTCCCGACTGTTTTCCATCGATCAGTATCCGCACGTTCTGGCTACCCCGAAGTGCAACATTCCCCTCCACGTCCACCGTCACCGAAGGCATATTATTCAGAATGTCGGATGCATTGCTGCCGATGTTGCTGAGGTCTTTTCCGACATTAAAGACGCGTTTATCGAGTTGCAGGTCCATTTGGCTTTTCTCCCCCCTGACGACGAGCTCTTCCAGCTCCCTCGCATCTGAAACCATCGCAATAGAGCCGACATTTACATTGGAAGAAACAACATTGATATTAGGAACTACCTTCTCACGCAATGCGAGAAAAGTGATTTTGATGAAATAATTCCCCGGATCAGCTGAGACCGAGAAGGTACCATTTTCATCGGAAGTGCCGCCGCCGATCAGCGTAGAATCTTTGGTCCCGTAAAGCGCCACGTTTGCAAAAGGTACCGGCTTCTTATCGGCATCGATCAGCTTGCCCGTAATTGCGAAGGCGGCTGGCTCTTCCTGCGCGAGGAGCGGGGTTGAGAGCATAGTCAGCAATAAAAACGAGAGCAATGATTTTTGCATAACAGGATTTTTAATGCAGCAGCGAGATAGCCGACGCAATACGTTGAAAGAGATGAATGTTCTTAGACGGTAAAAGCTGGTGGAGGTTTAACCGAATTTTAATCCCGGCTAAATGTATCCGATAAAAAGCTGTTCCAGAGAACATTAGCATCCAGTCACCAGCCGGGGAAGCTGGCGTAAATTGGTTCGGAACGCGTATTCTGGGTAGTTATTGCAGGGTGTTGCTCAATCTTTTAAGCTCAATCTCAGCCGCTTTTGCAGCGTAGTTCAGGTTGATAAGGCGATAACCCGCGTCTTCAAAGCTTCTTTGCGCTTCGCGGACATCGATGATCGTAGCTTGTATCAGCTCAAAACGCTGCAAAGTAAGATCGAGGAGCTGTCGGCTCAAATCGTAATTCTGCTTTTGCGTTTGCAGCTGTTGCAGCGAGCTTACGTAGGTCTGGTACATTTTCACAGCGCCTGCATTATAGTCGCGCACAATTGAATTCCGCTGAATTTTCGCGCTGGATGTGTTGATTTCTGCTGCCTGCTGCTGTCTTTTGAATGCCGACCCATTGTAGATCGGTATGCTCAACGTTACTCCCGCCTGCGGACCGAGGCTGCGGTTAAGCAATGTAAATCCGGCCGCTGTCTGGTTGCGGGAATAGTTGTAGGCTGTGTTTAAACGCACAGTAGGGTAGCGTAGCGCCGCCGTTTCCCGCACAATCAGTTCATTAATCCTGATCTGGTGATCGGCCGCTTTTACATCTGCATTGGCTGTAATCCGGCCGGCTATGTCATCCAGTTTGAGGTTTGTATCAACAGTGATCGTGTCCCTGAGTGTAAGCGAAGATTTTGGGTCAAGTGTTAATATGCGAAGCAGTTCCGCCTTTGCCACCTGGGCTACCATCAGCTGGTCCAGGAAAGTTTGATTCAATGTATTTAGGTCGATTTGCGCCTGGAACAGGTCCGCATTGTTTGCCATTCCCGCTTCTTTGCGCACCTTTAAAATTTCCAGCCTTTTTTCAGAAGCCTGGATCGAAGTGCGCACTGTATTGAGGTAGCTCAGCTGGCGAACCACATCATAATAGCTCGTCATGACCAGCGCGATCGTATTCTGGATCTGTGAATTAAGCAGTTCGCTGCTCTGATATTGCAGTTCAGCGAGTCGCTTTTTTGTGGAAACGATCCTTTTTCCATTATACAGAATGATACTAGCCGAAACGTTAGCCTGGGTATTGTTACCCGCAGCCGCACTTCTGTTGATCTCGGTACCGTTGTTAAGCTTTTGATTTACCTCTGTGATTTGTTCCGTATTGGACGCATTGGCGGCTACAAGCGGCAAACCGCCAGCCACTCCGTAGTGGTTAAGTACCGTATTGACTTCCACATTATTCTTCGCGATTTCTATTTCGTAGCTGTTCTTTAAAGCTGTGGCAATCGCTTCATCCAGGGTCAGGGACAAACTGTCGGTTGCCTGAAAACAGAATGCGTTGCTTCCGCAGAACAAAAGAGAAACGAACAGGTAGGTTTTAAGATTAAAGATCGCGCGCGGGTTCATGCAAGAACAATATTGGATTTAAACAAACAGAAAAATTAATGGGTGCTTACGGACAGCTCTTCCGCCATTTTCTCTTCTTCTGTCTTTTTATGTTTTTTAGGTGATATAAACGTGTAAATCGCAGGGATAACGAACAAAGTAAGGATCAGGGAAAACATCAATCCACCCACGATCACGACACCCAGCGGAACCCGGCTTGTGGCTGCCGCACCCAGACTTAATGCAATCGGTAACGCACCAAAGGCAGTGGCAAGACTGGTCATCAGGATAGGTCGCAAGCGCTGCGTGGCAGACTCTATCGCTGCTGACATCCTGTCCATTCCCTGTTCCCGTTTCTGGTTCGCAAACTCCACGATCAGGATACCGTTTTTGGTTACCAGGCCGATCAGCATGATCATTCCGATCTGGGAGAAAATGTTGATTGTAAGTCCAAAAAGATAAAGACTGAGCAATGCACCTGCTAATGCAAGCGGCACGGTGATCATGATAATAAATGGATCTGTGAAGCTCTCAAACTGACCTGCGAGTACCAGATAAACGAGTAGTAATGCGAGTCCGAATGCAAAGCTGGTGTTGGAAGAGCTTTCTTCAAAGTCGCGTGAAGGTCCGGTGAGGGAAGTCTGGAAAGATTCGTCGAGCAGCTTGTTGCCAATCCGGCGCATTGCTTCCACGCCGTCGCCGATCGTTTTTCCTTCCACCAGGGAAGCTGAAATCGTGGCGCTTTTGTAGCGGTTATAGTGGTAGATCGTCGGCGGGCCACTTTCTTCCTGCATTTTGACTACCGCCGTCAATGGTATGTTTTCACCACGGTTATTTCTTACATACAATTTCTCGATGTCAGCCGGCCGGTTACGTTCTGATTTTTCAACCTGACCGATCACCTGGTACTGCTGCCCGTTCATGATGAAATAGGCAAGTCGGCGACCGCTGAATGCAGATTGAATGGTGGCTGCCACGTCAGTAGTTGAAAGTCCGAGATCACGTGCTTTAAGCCTGTCAATTGTTAACCTTACTTCGGGTTTATTGAATTTCAGGTTCACGTCCACATTCTGGAACGTCGGGTCCTGCCGCGCTTCGTCGAGAAACTTGGGCAGAATATCGTACAGCTTTTCAAAATCAAGATTTTGAAGTACGAACTGCACCGGCAACGATCCTCTTGATCCGATACCTACTGAAATCGTTTGTTCCTGCGTGGCGAAAATACGTGCGTCGTTGAAACGTGAAAGCTTTTTATTGATTTCTTGTGCAATATCATTCTGGCTCTT
>NZ_JBHYGF010000338.1:0-4721 GCF_051859145.1 Dyadobacter sp. | reverse complement strand
CACTGGCCGCACGCGATGAGGAAGCAATGGCGTACCTGATCCACCGCTGCGCCGAAATGCACACGGATCACATTGCAGGCGGCGATCCGTTTGAATTTGGTTCCTCGCGACCGCTTGATTTTGGTCACTGGGCTGCGCATAAATTAGAGTATCTCACTGATTTTCAGGTTCGTCACGGAGAAGCAGTCGCAATTGGCATTGCCTTGGATTGTGTGTATGCTGCCAAAATCGGTATGCTGCCTGAAAGTGACTTGGGACGCATTCTCGACGTTCTGAACAAGCTTGGTTTTGAACTATATCATTCCAAACTGGCTGAAAATGACAAGATCAACCTTCGGAACGGACTGCACGAATTCCGTGAGCATTTGGGCGGCCGGCTGACCATTATGCTGCTGGAAAAAATCGGAAAAGGCGTGGAAGTACACGAGCTGGATGCTGATATTATCGCGCAATCCGTTGACTACCTGGAAGGTTCAAAAATAATTCATGCATAATGAAAACCCCGTACGGACACCTGACCTATTGCAGCAATATCCACCCCGGTGAAAAGTGGGCTGACCATTTTCAGTCACTGCGGGAGAATTTGCCTTTTATCAAACAACAGCTTTCCCCTGATCAACCTTTGGGACTCGGGCTGCGCGTGGCGAATGAAGCTTCCATTGAACTGAGCAAACCCGAAGTACTGGCCGAGTTCAAAAGCTGGCTGGCGGAAAATGATATATATGTTTTCGTAATCAATGGATTTCCCTACGGCGGGTTTCATAATGTGGTTGTCAAAGACGATGTGCATGCGCCCGACTGGACCACGATCGACCGGCTGGAATATACCGTGAGGTTGTTTAACATACTCGGCGAGCTCCTGCCCGAAGGAATGCACGGAGGTGTTTCTACCCCGCCACTATCCTACCGCTACTGGTGGGAAACTGAGGAGGACAAAGAAAAAGCGACCGCAAGAGCGACTTCTCACATTCTCGAATTGCTCGACAAGTTGATCAGCATTGAAAAGGAAACCGGGAAATACCTGCACCTGGACATTGAGCCGGAGCCTGACGGGATTCTTGATAATACAGTTGATTTTGTTGAGTGGTATAAAAAGACCCTTTTACTCAGGGCAGAAGAATACCTCGGCGCAAAATATGGTTATACCAACCAGCAAGCCACAGAGGCTGCTTTAAGGCATATCCAGCTTTGCTATGATATCTGCCACGCCGCAGTGGGCTTTGAAGATCCGCAACTAATCCTGGATTCGTTAAATGAAGTGGGGATTAAAGTCGGTCGCATTCAGGTGAGCTCGGCTTTGAAAGTAAATTTTGAAAGTGAGAAAGAAATCAAGCTGAAAGCAATCGAAACTTTCGACGAGCCTGTGTACCTGCACCAGGTAGTTGCATTGAATGAAGGTCAGAGCAAAACCCGCTATCCCGACCTGAAAGAGGCGCTGAGTGATTGGAATGAACATCAGAAAGAATGGCGGGTGCATTTCCACGTACCGCTTTTTGTAAATACCTACGGCGTACTTGAATCTACCCAATCGGATATTGTAAAAACCCTGGGCATTCATAAAGAAAAACCGTTTTCTGATTACATGGAAGTGGAGACTTACACCTGGGGCGTGTTGCCGGAAGATATGCAGAAACCCATTGGAGAGTCGATCGTGCGCGAACTGGAGTGGGTGAAGAAAATTTTGAGTTATGAATAAAACAGTAGTAATCGACATTGTCGGATTAAGTGCCAACCTGATTGGAGAACATACTCCGTTTTTGGCCAAATACATAAAAAACAGGCAGTTAACACCTATAAAGCCCGTTTTACCCGCAGTTACCACAACTTCCCAGAGTACCTATATTACCGGAAAATGGCCGGCTGAGAATGGGATCGTGGGAAATGGCTGGTATGACCGGGAAGATGCGGAAGTGAAGTTTTGGAAACAGTCTAATAAACTGGTAAAAGGTGAAAAGATCTGGGAAGCCGCAAAGCGCATTGACCCGAATTTCACCTGCGCCAAAATGTTCTGGTGGTATAACATGTATTCTACTGCCGATTTTTCGGTAACGCCAAGACCACAATACCACGCTGACGGCGTAAAAGCGCCGGACTGCTATGCTTACCCGCCGGAGTTGCGCGACGAGCTGCAAAAAGACCTGGGACAATTTCCATTGTTCAACTTCTGGGGCCCGAATGCGAATATCAAGTCCACCAAATGGATCGCCGACTCTTCTCTCTGGGTTGACCGCAAGCACAACCCTACATTAACACTGATATATCTTCCGCATCTGGATTATTGTCTTCAAAAATTTGGCCCTGATTTTTCGAAGATCAGCAAAGAGCTGGGCGAGATTGACAAAGTTGTGGAAGAGCTGGTGACGCATTACGAATCTAAAAATGCGAAGATCATTTTGCTTTCCGAGTACGGAATCAATCCGGTGAACAACCCGATTCATATCAACCGCATTCTGCGGAATGAAGGTACCATTTCGGTGCGGACTGAAAGATGGTACGAACTGCTAGATGCAGGCGCTTCAAAGGCATTTGCAGCAGCCGACCACCAGATCGCGCATGTTTATATCAACGACAAATCCGTTGAGGAACGCATTACGAAGGTTTTAAAACAAACACCGGGCATTGACCTGGTTTTAAATAGAGAAGAACAAAAAGCCTATCACATCGACCACGATCGCGCGGGCGACCTGGTGGTTGTTGCCAAGCCTGACAGCTGGTTTACATACTACTACTGGCTCGACGACGCAAAAGCGCCGGACTATGCGCATTTGGTAGATATTCACAGAAAGCCGGGTTACGATCCGGTGGAGATGTTTATGGATCCGAAAAATCCATTGATCAAAGTACGTGCAGGCTACAAATTGGCGCGAAAATTAATGGGTTTCAGGTACTTAATGGATGTAATTCCGCTGGACGCTACTTTGGTCAAAGGTTCTCACGGGAGTATCAATGTTCCCCGCCAATATTACCCGATCTGCATTACCGACCAGCCACTTGAAAAGAGCGAGATAGAAGCGATTGATGTGTATGATGTGATCTGGAAACATTTGATTTAAAGGATGTTTTAAAAACAAAAAGCATTTACAGGACGTTGAACTAACAAACTTCAACGTCCTGACTATGAAACTTCATCTCACTCACGCCTTCTTAATAGCTACTTTACTACTGGCGTGTTCTTCCAAAGACCCTGATACGCAGGAAGTACCAGAGATCCCAAAAGGCGGGATCAAATCCTCGGATGCATTCCCCGCATTGAAATTCAACTTACCTGTCGAGCTTGTACAGGCACCTGGCGACAGCAGCCGCTTTTACCTGATAGAACAGGAAGGCACCATCCGCACTTTCGAAAACGCGCGCACAGTCGCGAGTAGTCCTGTGTTTTTGGATATCAAAAATAAGGTAACATCAGGCGGTGAGCGCGGCTTGTTGGGTCTTGCATTTCACCCGGACTACAAGACAAACGGCTTCTTTTTTGTCAATTATACCAGTGGGAATCCGCTGAAAACTACGATTGCCCGCTACAAAGCTAATCCTGCTACGCACCAGGCTGATCCGGCGAGTGAAACCGTGCTGTTTACATTCAATCAGCCTTACAGCAACCACAATGGAGGCTCGATGCAGTTTGGTAAAGATGGTTTTCTATATATCGCCACGGGCGATGGAGGAAGCGGCGGCGATCCGCAGAACAATGCGCAGAACCTGAAAAGTTATTTGGGTAAAATCCTGCGTGTGGATGTGAATGGAACTTCAAAAGGTAACTACGGCATTCCGGCTGATAATCCATTTGCGACGAATACGGAAGGAAACCTGCCGGAGATTTATGCATACGGGCTCAGAAATCCGTGGCGGATCAGTTTTGATATGGCGAATACCCGCCTGTTCGCAGGAGATGTGGGCCAGAACGAGCGGGAGGAAATTGATATTATTACCAAAGGCGGCAACTACGGCTGGCGGTTGAAAGAAGGTGTCGACTGCTACAATCCAGCCTCCAACTGCAATGCAGCAGGTTTGATAGAACCGATCCATGATTATACACAGAACAATGGAGATCGCTCGATCACCGGCGGCTATGTATATCGCGGAAAAGCGATCCCGGCTCTGGCTGGCAAATACATTTACGGCGATTACGTCAGCGGCCGCATCTGGGCTTTGGAAATGAATGGAGATACCAAGAAGGAGAATGTTCTTTTAATGGAAAATCAGGGGTCGATTTCTTCTTTCGGGCAGGATGTAAACGGGGAAGTATATTTTCTGAATTACAGCGACGGCAAGGTAATGAAGCTGGTGAACGGAAATTAAGTTGAATAATAGGCAGGCGATTTTATCTTTGCCGAAAAAAAATTAAAAATGTCGAAAGTCCTTATAATTGGCGCGGGCGGTGTAGGTAGTGTTGTTGCGCATAAATGTGCAATGAACAGCATTGTTTTTACAGAGATCATGCTGGCAAGCCGCACCAAAGCCAAATGCGATAAGATTGCCGCTGAAATCCAGGAAATGCACGGAGTTACGATCCAGACTGCACAGGTAGATGCAGATATAGTAGCCGAAACAGTGCTTTTGATCAAGCGCTTTCAGCCTAAGCTGCTGATAAACGTAGCATTACCTTACCAGGATCTGACGATCATGGAAGCCTGTTTGGCAACTGGCGTACATTATCTTGATACCGCAAATTACGAGCCGAAAGATGTTGCCAAATTTGAATACAGCTGGCAGTGGGCATACCA
>NZ_JBHYGF010000337.1:0-4743 GCF_051859145.1 Dyadobacter sp. | reverse complement strand
CACTTACCGCGTTAAAGCAGGTGACTTTATGTATCGCAGCGATGCAGAACAATACCTCGACATGATTAAAGAACAATATGCCTCGGCCGTTATTTTACCCGACCGTGTCGATATAAAAAGAAGCTTGAACGTAAATCTCTCAGCAGAAAACAATTAATCAAATTACCAGTAATAATTTAATCGCAATCTCACTCGATTTTACTAGACGTCTAAATGAAAAAGGCATTGATTACCGGGATAACCGGGCAGGATGGTTCTTATCTGGCCGAGCTCTTACTGAGCAAAGGATATGAAGTACACGGCATTAAGCGCCGCAGCTCTTTGTTCAATACGCAGCGGATCGACCATATCTACGAAGATCCACACGAGAAAAATGTGCGTTTCCATCTTCACTATGGTGATCTGAGTGATTCTACCAACATCATCCGGATCATTCAGGAAGTTCAGCCTGACGAAATTTATAACCTGGGCGCTATGTCGCACGTACAGGTAAGTTTTGAAGAGCCTGAGTACACTGCCAATGTAGACGGTATCGGTACTTTGCGTATTCTGGAAGCTGTTCGTTTGCTGGGATTGACTAAGAAAACCAAAATCTACCAGGCTTCTACCTCAGAGCTTTACGGTTTGGTACAAGCTGTTCCACAGTCGGAAACAACTCCTTTTTATCCACGCTCGCCTTACGCAGTTGCTAAATTATACGGTTACTGGATCACGGTAAACTACCGCGAAGCTTACGATATGTTTGCGGTAAATGGAATTCTGTTCAACCACGAATCACCATTAAGAGGTGAAACTTTTGTAACCCGCAAAATCACCCGCGCGGTTGCACGTATCGCATTGGGCTTGCAGGACAAAGTTTATCTGGGTAACCTGGACGCACAACGTGACTGGGGCCACGCCAAAGATTTTGTAGAAGCAATGTGGCTGATCCTGCAACAGGATACTGCCGAAGACTTCGTGATCGCAACCGGTATTACTACCCGCATCCGCGATTTCGTGAAAATGGCATTTGACGAAGTAGGTATCGAAGTTGCATTTACAGGAGAAGGTGTAAACGAGATCGCAACAGTAGTTGCCTGCAACAACCCTGATTTCCAGATTGAAGTAGGTAAAGAAGTTGTAGCAGTTGATCCAAGATATTTCCGTCCGACAGAAGTGGAGCTGTTAATTGGTGATCCAACGAAATCAATGACAAAGCTGGGCTGGAAACCTAAGTATGACCTGAAAGCGCTGGTTAATGACATGGTTGCAGCTGACGTAACCTTGTTCAAAAAAGACAGGTTGCTCGAAAGCAGCGGTCACCGCGTTCCAAACTATTACGAATAAGCATTCTAAGAAATACAAAAGCCCCGGAAGCGAATTGCTCCCGGGGCTTTATTTTTATGGGGCAATGTTAAACGGTTGTCTTCTTAGCCGCAGGCTTTTTCAAAGACTTTCCTGTTTTTATCAATTCTTCAGCGCTTGTATATCCCAACACTTTTTTGACAACTTTTCCATTGGGGTTGATAAAAAACAATGTCGGGTAACCTTCGATCGGATATTTACCCGCCAGCTTTGGTCCCTCGCCGCTCTCCATGTCGAACTTCACATTAATGAAATTTTCATTGAAAACTTCGGCGACATCTGCTCTTGTAAAAACATTTTTCTGCAACAACTTACAAGGCCCGCACCAGGTAGTATATGCATCAAAAAAAATAATCTTGTTTTCAGCCTTTGCTTTTTTCAGTATGGAGTTCCAGGATCCTTCAACAAACTGAATTCCCTTTTCCGCTTCTTTTACATTCTTCCCGCCATTTTCCGCAACGGCAACTGAAAATGATAATGCCATTACTGCAATAAGCAGACCTAATTTCTTTAAGTTTTTCATTACTTACTTGATAGTTATATTGATATCCTGATAACGAAAATAATGCGTAATCTTGTTTTTCACAATTCCTTGTACAACATACGATTAAGCTTTTACAATGGATTTGCGGGGCAAAAAAGATAACTTCGCAGCTTCATTAACATTAATTTCTTATGAAAGTTCAGGATGCCAGGTACGTAATGAGCAATTCGGATTATCTGAAATGTCCCTCCCCTGAATTGCCTGAGTACGCATTCATCGGCCGCTCCAACGTGGGCAAATCTTCGCTGATCAACATGCTGACTGGCAAAAAAGCGCTGGCAAAAACCTCTCAGCAACCAGGAAAAACGCAGCTTATCAATCATTTTATCATTAATGACGCCTGGTACCTTGTCGATTTGCCGGGTTACGGTTATGCCAAAGTCAGCAAATCGGAGCGGGATAAGTGGGAGAAAATGATCAACGATTATCTGTACAACCGTACCAACCTGATCTGCACATTTGTACTGATCGACGTGCGGCATAGCGCAATGGCGGTCGACCTTGAATTTATGTCACAGCTGGGGGAAGCCGGCATTCCATTCCATATCATTTTTACAAAAGCAGATAAGCTCAAACCCGGGCAGGTAGCCAACCAGGTGGAGGCATATAAAGCCAAACTGGCTGAGCTTTGGGAAGAAATACCACCGATGTTTGTGACCTCAGCAGAAAAAAACGAGGGCCGGGATGCTGTTCTGAAAGCAATACAGACTTACAACGACGCGTTTCAGAATACACAACCTTAGCAAGTTGTTTGGCGAAGTATCTTTCCGTTATTTTGCGGAAAAGTTGCCGGTCAGTAAACCGCATTCAAATCAGAAATAACTAATAATAAAAAGGATGAGTGAAAAAGTAGAGTCTACAGGAATGGAGCTGTTAAAGGAAATAGCAAATGTTTCAGGTAAAGGCGGACTGTTCCGTATTCTCAAACCCAGCCGCGCCGGGGTGATTGTTGAAAGCCTGGATGAAAAGCGCGAGAAAACGCTGATCGGGCCCACTGCAAGGGTTTCTGTATTGAAAGACGTGTCTATTTTTACAGACGGAGAGCAGGAATCAGCTCCTTTGGAAGATGTTTTTACAAAGATTCGCGAGGTTCATGGTGAGCAGGTAGAATTGTCGATCAAAACTGCATCTGACAAAGATCTGATCGAGTTCCTGAACAAGATCCTGCCTGATTTTGATCGTTCGAAAGTATATGTATCTGATATCAAAAAGATTATCACCTGGTACAACCTGCTGTCGAAGCATTTGCCGGAGCTTTTCGTGGTAACAGAATCGGCAAACGAGCCCGAAGCAGCAGCCGAGGAAGCTGGTGCGGAGTCGGAAGACGAAGGCAACAAAACTGCTAAAAAGGAAAAAAGCAAAGCTTAGTCAAGCCTGATAATATCTGAAAACCCTGTCTTATGACGGGGTTTTTATTTTTTGATCTTGTCCCAAATACATGAACGCACTCTCCTCCCGCATTGACCACACGCTGCTAAGCCCTGTCGCAACTGAAACGGATATCCGTAAAATATGCGAGGAAGCCTGGACATTCCAGTTTAAAGCTATTTGTGTAGCGCCCACTTATGTGCCTTATGTGGTTGAAATGATGGAGTTTTGTCCGATCAGGATTGAGCTTGCGACGGTAATTGGTTTCCCAATGGGCTACTCTGCAACGGAATCCAAACTCGCAGAAGCACAAATTGCATTGGATCAGGGAGCTACCGAGTTGGACGTGGTCATGAACCTCTCACGATTTAAATCAATGGCTTACCTGAGCGTGCGGCAGGAACTGATACAACTGGCACAGCTCGCCCACAGCAAAAATGCATTGATCAAGATCATCATCGAAACTGCCTACCTTGACACTTTTGAGCTTTACACAGCCTCAGAGATTTGCGCCGAGGCGGGAGCAGATTATGTAAAAACCTCTACCGGTTTTGCTCCAAAAGGCGCAGAAGTGGAAGTAGTCAAAACCCTGCGCACCATACTGCCCAAAGGGGTCAAAATTAAGGCTTCTGGCGGAATCCGCACAGCTGAACAAGCGCTGGCGCTGATAGAAGCAGGAGCGGATCGCATTGGTACCTCGGCGGGAGTAGCCATTATCGGCCAGCAATGAAACGGGTTTTGCTACTGAGCACGGTACATCCGCCGACCGACCCGCGCATTATGTATAAAATAGCGCCTGCGCTGGCGGCGCACTATGAGGTAATATGCGCTTTGCCGAAAGTCAGGCAACAAAATGCATTTAAAACCATTTCCCTGCCATTTTTCAAGAAACTTTGGTCAAGATTACTGGTAACCTACCCGGTTGTGCTCTGGAAATGTCTCCGGCTAAAACCCGACATTCTGCACATTTTTGTTCCCGAGCTTATACCGGCTGCTTTCGTGTTCAAATGGTTGGGAGCCAGGGTCATTTATGAAGTTCAGGAAAATCTTTATCAGAAATTCAGTATAAAGAAATACAATAATGCGCTGAGCTACCAGCTGTTCTTCCGGTACTTCGACGGGCTGGCGCGCAGGAAATTCTTCCTGATTTTTACTGAAAAAGCCTACCTCAATACTTATAGTAAATTAAGGTATCCCTATGCTGTTATTCAAAATTTTGCGCAGATCCCGGAACCAGAACTTTGCAAATCCATTCAAAAAGCTACATCGGAAAGGCCTGAGTTCATATATGTTGGCGTGATTTCCCTGGAAAGATGCATTGATGTGATTATACTGGCTTTTTCAAAGTTGAAAGTCTGTTTTCCACATTTCAAAGCCCACTTTTTCGGACCGTTGCGGCTCGATCAGAATGTACTTGAAGCACTGCCAGGGTTTGACCAGGTATGCGACAATGTAGTTTTTTACGGTTATACCAACCAACAGACTGC
>NZ_JBHYGF010000336.1:476-4772 GCF_051859145.1 Dyadobacter sp. | reverse complement strand
CGTGGTTGCCGCCCGACGGGCTCAATAATCCGGCAAGCCAGAGCCCGGTGGCCATTTTGCAGGAAGATCAGACTTATCGTGTCGAGATCACTTCGGAACACGGCTGCAAGGGAAGCGGGCAGGTCAATCTGAAAATTAAAAGAACAGAGAGCATATCCATTCCTGGTGCATTCACACCTGACGGCGACGGCAAGAATGAAGTGCTGCTGCCTGTCCTGAACGATATCGCTTCCCTTCAATATTTCAGGATTTACAACCGCTGGGGAGAAGTTGTATTTGCAACTGATCAGTTGAATACCGGCTGGGACGGACGCTTTAAAGGCGCAACGCCGGTGAGCGGAACTTACGTCTGGGAAATCGAGGGTACCTCCGGAAAAGGCAGGGTTATTCAGAAGAAAGGCGCGGTAATGCTGCTCCGTTAACAAAAAACGCCCTTCTGAAAGAAGAGCGTTTGAAGTTCAATTGAAAATATTAGCTGATCCAGCTGAATTCGTAAGCGAGGTCAGGGACGCGCGTACGGTCTGCAATTCGTCTCAATCTTGTCGGCAGCGCCATCAGATAGTCACGCGCTTTTTCCGCTTTTTCGTTAATCCCTTTCACTGCGCCGATTTCCCACTCCACGAGCAGGCTTTCCAGTATTTCAATGTAGTCTTGTGTCGTGTAAACGCCGAGCCGCTGGGCTGCATCCGAGAAATGCGAAAATGTTTCGCCCATCTTCATACCCGTTTCTCTCATAAAGTGAGCGGGCATCACTATTTTCTTTCTCATCATATCTTCCAGAGCCAATATCAGCTCGGAAGGATCCACTTCCAGGATGCGGGTCACAAATGCTTTATATGCTTTTGCGTGACGAGCTTCGTCAGACGCGATTACGCCGCATATTTTTGACAAATGCGGGTTCCCGAATTTCTTGGCCAAAGTGGCAGTACGTCTGTGAGACACATTCGTTGCAAGCTCCTGAAAAGAAGTGTAAATGAAGTTTCTATAGGGATCTCTGTCTGTACCGATATCGAAACCGTCGGCGATCAGGTATTGCGTAGATACCTCCATTGCGCGCATGTTCACGCGGCCAGACAGATATAAATATTTATTCAACAGGTCGCCGTGGCGGTTTTCCTCCGCTGTCCATGCCCTCACCCACTTCACCCAGCCCGATTCCGGCTCGTCTACCTGATTAACACCAATCACATCTACCAACCAGGATTCATAAGTCGGCAATGCTTCCTCGGTAATGGTATCCCCAATCAGAACTGCAATGTAATCGTATGGAAGATCGCGGCAGCTTTCCTGCAAAAGTTTTACTTCACCGGCAAAATTTTCTCTTCGTGAATCGGGAAGGAAGTCGGAAGGTTGCCAGTTTTCGTCAATTGGCTTTAGGTATTCGGCTATCAGTGCATCCAGGTCCTTTCCTATGTGCTTCATGACTTCAAGCCTCTCTGCTGAAAGTGCGATGTCCATTGTCAAATTCGTTTTAACGCTCAATTATATTTTACAAATAAAGTCAATAATCTGTAAGTTTTACATGACAGGAGTCATTTCCAATTCCAGATTTTAGGATACAACAAAACAGTTTTAGGTTATTTTTGCAGAAAAAATAAGAATGAAAAAAATCCTCGATTATCTGTTAAGTGTCTTATATCTGATTCATTTTAGTATTAGTCTTCTGGTATTTCATGTAGTACAGGTAATTGCTTTTAATGTCTTCGGTCCAAAAGCGCACCGGACTTCGGTAGAGTGGCTCAATTTCAGCCTCGCATTCGGTTTGTACCTCACCGGCGCGCGCATTACCCTTCAAAAACGCACCACACTTCCCGACAATCGTCCCATCATATTTGTTGCTAACCACCAGAGCAGCTACGATATCGCCGCCATCTACTGGTATCTGCGAAAATACAGACCTAGGTTTGTATCCAAAATCAACCTTGCAAATGGCGTTCCAAGCATTTCTTACAACCTGCGGAAAAGCGGCGCCGCATTGATCGACCGCAAGGATAGCAAGCAGGCTATTACAGAAATCGCCCGCCTGGGCAAGCTGATACAGGAGGAGAAATCATCCGTTATCATTTTCCCCGAAGGTACCCGCACAGCCAGCGGATTAATGCGCCCGTTCCTGACCGGCGGCGTAGCCACTTTGCTGAAACGCGTTCCCGACGCGCTGATTGTTCCCGTAGCAATTGACGGGACAGGCGCATTCAACCCCAGGGGAGTCTTCCCGCTAAAATCCTTTGCACGGCTGAGCTGGACAGTCCTGCCCGGCATTGAACCCGCCGGAAGAAAAGTGGAAGAAGTGCTCGCCGAAGCGCAGGAGGAAATCAGAAAAATCATCCGTGTTTCTGAATAAATCATTTGACTGATATACAGCAGGTTATACACACCTGAAAACACGCTCTTCATCCAATTTCCCACAAGCTTCATTGCCTTAACAATTGTTAACAATGGGCATTTAAACCTGTATACCCTGCGGCCCTCTAACCAACGAACTTTAAAATTTATTGGTCATGAAAAAGATACTTTTTGCCGCCGCAGTACTTGTTCTTAGTTTTTCTTCCGCTAATGCACAGTACGGTCCCCGCTATGACACCCGCGGCGACTACCACAATAGTCAACGTAATGGCCGGGGCTCCGATATCCATCACATGCAGAGAGAGGTCCGCCAGCAAATCGCAATGGGCGTGCAGCGCGGGACACTTTCATCCCGTGAAGCCAATGCACTAATGAGCCAGTATGAAAGGATTGAGGCGCGCGAACAAAGATTCAGTTACCGCGGCAGATTATCCCCACGAGAAGCGCGTATCATCCGCGAAGACCTGCAAAGACTGATGGCGGATACCCGGAGAATGAGCAGCGGCCGGGGCGATCACTGGGCGCGTGACCGCAGAGACAGATATTAATTTTCATGGCAGTTGAAGGTTTAGGGTAATTTGGAAAGCGCCACGCTTATAGCGTGGCGCTTTTTTATGCTTCATCCCTGAAATACCTGACCAGCTTGACGTGTGATTTTTCAAAGCCTTCCCGCTGGTAAAACCGGTGCGCCTCTTCTCGGATATTGCGTGAGGTAACTTCCATTTGGATGGCGCCCTGTTTCCTGGCAAAATTCACCACGCGTTCTACCAAAGCTTTACCGATTTGTAAAGACCTGTACTCAGGCTCCACATACATCTCCTGGATCTCGGATACCAGCGCCGCGTGGTGTAGCAGCGGCTGGATATGGCAGCTCACCATTCCCACTGGATTGTTGTCCAGGAAAGCCAGGAAGTACCGGATATTGTTGCTTTTCAGATTCCTGTCAAAAACAAAATCAAAGCCCTGCCGATCGATTGTTGTGTTTTCAAGCCCGCAGATCATTTTATATAATGCATTGCGGTCTTCGTCTGTTGCGGTTCGGATAAGGAGTTGACTTGAATTGATCATCGGCTGCTTCATCGGGCGTGTTGAGTATTTGAAACAGCAAAAATAGAACTATTTCTCAGGCCAGAGTACGATCCGCTTGCCCTTCTCGTCCCAAACGTTCTTCTGAAATTCCCGGATCTCGGCTTCCGTGTAGCTGCTCATATCGACCCGGCTGCCGTCACAATGGAAATTATGGCAACCTATACACGACATGTACGACAAGGTATAATTGATAACCGGCTCACCGCGAAGCTCAACCAGGCTGATGGTCATCGCTCTGTCTTCCTTGTTCGCTCTGGCTTTTCCAACCAGATCGCGCAGCCAGGGGAGATTCCGGATCGGGTCCTTCACCCCACACACTTCAACATTTTTAGATACGTTTTTTTCTTTGCAGGAAAAGGTAAGAAGAGCGAGGAGCAGAAAAGGTAATGCTTTTTTCATAGTTGCTAACGGAATAGTATAACCCGATAGACACGAAGCCTTGTTGGAAAGTTGTAATAAGTACAAAGGTTTGCTGGTACGATTGTTTACAAAGCACAGTGCATTAAGCTGATTTTAGAAATAAACTTCGAAATATGGCCCACGAATCAACTACACACAGAAAGAGCAGGAAAAGGCGCGCGTTAAACATATTCATCGGCATCGTGGTGCTGCTGGTTGCGATCCGGCTTATTTTACCCTACGTTGTACTTCATTATGCCAATAAAAGTCTGGCCAATATCAATGGTTACTACGGCCACATTGACGACATTGATCTGGCCATTATTCGCGGCGCATACCGCATTGACAGCATTTACCTTAACAAATCGGATACCATTACAGGCAAGCAGACGAAATTCTTTGCGGCGAATGCGATTGATCTGGCGGTAGAATGGAAGGCGCTTTTTAAAGGTGAGATCGTGGGCC
>NZ_JBHYGF010000336.1:0-449 GCF_051859145.1 Dyadobacter sp. | reverse complement strand
AACAGCCTTCGTTGATTTTTACAAAAGACAAAGTGGAGCCGAAAGAGATTGTCAAAGACTCTGCTGATTTCAGGAAAGTGCTTGACAAGTTTATGCCGCTGAATATCAACGTTGCCGAAATCAATGGCGGGAAGATCCAGTACAATGACTTTACTACAAAGCCCAATGTCGGTCTGGAAATGACAAACTTGCATTTGATCGCGCGCAACCTGCGTAACAGCTACGATTCCAGCTCTGTGCTGCCCGCGTCTGTGAACATGACGGCCAACCTGTATGACGGAACACTAAGAGCGGCCGCCAAGCTGAACCCGCTCTCCGATTCGCCTACATTTGATATGAGTGCGGAGCTGAAAAACACCAATCTGGTGAAAATGAATGACTTCTTTCAGGCATATGCAAAGATTGATGTCAACGATGGGATTTTCGGATTGTACACAGAAGTTGCCGCG
>NZ_JBHYGF010000335.1:0-25834 GCF_051859145.1 Dyadobacter sp. | reverse complement strand
TGTACTTCACTACTTTCGGACGGTCATGCTGCATAAATCTCCCTGTGGTTAAGGTCAACCTATTTCAGGACGTGACAATCCTCCCTTTATTCCCTTTCCTCCATCCTCCCTTTCCTCCCTTTCATTCCACCAGCCCCGCTTCTACGTGAAGAGACTGTAAAGTAGCATTTCCGTACTGCGTTACCATCGCTACATCTGCGGCGTCGCGGCCGTGTGCAATTTCAATGCGATAGCCTTCGGTTTTCTCCTGAACTGCGTCAAACGTATACCATTCTCCCCCGATGAATACCTCAAACCAGGCGTGCAGGTCCATTACTTTTAGTTTATCCAGATAGCCTACCGTCATTCTCGTAGGAATGCAAAGGTTTCTGCAAAGCGCAATGGCCAGGTGTGTAAAGTCACGGCATACCCCTATACGGTTGCGGGCCAGATCAAGCGCTGTCGTACTCGCATCTGTCACACCGTACTGATACGTGATATTGTTGTGAATCCACGTCCGGATCGCCTCTACCTGCTCATATCCTGGTGTCCGGTTACCCGCAATTTCCAGCGCCAGCATGTTAATTTCGTGTAGGTCCGACTGACAATACCTGCTTGGCAGGATATAATGCATTATATCGTCGGGCAGGTCGCCTACAAGCACATAGCCGGGAGGCGGACTGGGGATTGGCTTGGTGGCATTTACCTGGGCCTGTACTTCGGTGGTAATTACCACGCGGCCGACAGGCAGAATGGTTCTTTGGCAAGGATTGCCGTAAATATCAATGTATTCTGAAAAAGGTACCGCAGGTTCGATATTAAAGCCTTCCTGGATAATAGATTGACCTTCCTGACGACGGGGCCGGAGCATCGTGGTCACAGTAGTGGGAGCGTATACGTCGTATGTGAATACGCTTCTTCCCTGCATTTTCATGTGGCTTGGATTTATGTTTACTAAATATAACGATAAGGTATGATGTAAAAATCACGTGCCGTTTATCTTCTTGTAAACGCTATACGCGTTCTGAATTAAAACATGTTAATACACGTTTCTTAGCTGGAATACTATTTTTGGTGTTCATCGCAGTATGTAGTATTTAAATTTTCATTACCTATGGCAGTTACAAAATGGATCGTAGACCCCGCACATTCTGAGGTTCAGTTCAAAATCAAACACCTCGTTATTTCAACGATTACAGGCTCATTCAATAACTTCGAAGGTGGCGCTACTTCCGACCTCAGCAATTTCGAAGATGCAGAAATCCACTTTTCTCTCGATGTAAGCAGTATCGATACCAACATAGAAGCCCGCGACAAGCATTTACGGTCAGCGGATTTCTTTGACGCCGAGCAATTCCCGCACATTACTTTTCAATCCAATTACTTTCATAAAGTCAAAGGGGATAACTACAAGCTTTCCGGTCTGCTTACCTTAAAAGGAATCACCAAACCCATTGAGCTGGATGCAGAATACGGCGGTTCTGAAAGAGATGCTGATGGAAATATAAGAGTAGGATTCGAAGTTGAAGGCAGGTTGAGCAGACAGGAATTTGGTCTCAATTACATGCAGTTGACAGATTCCGGCGGACTGGTAATTGGTGAAGATGTAAAACTCATCGCAAACATTCAGCTCGTAAAGCAAGCCTGATTGCTTTTATGAACTATAATGCATCCCGTCGGCCCGCTGACGGGTTTTTTGTTTTATGAGGATATTAAAGGGGCGATTTCCTTTATATTTGGTCGGTTCAATTTTCAAATTCCCTTCCATGAGATTTCTTAGAATTCTGCTGCGGATCATCAGTTCAATCGTTTTGATTTTGGTATTGATCCTGGCAGCGCTTGTCACGACAATGGACAAAACGCCTTACAAGGAAATGCCATATTACAAGCAATGGAAGGAGATCATCGGGAAAGTTGAACCCATTAAACCGGATACTTCCGGCGGGTTGAAGGCAGGCTGGGCGAAAGTCAACATTACGCCTGCTTCTCCAACACCCACGGCAGGTTATGGAAACAGAAAAGGCCGCCATTATACTGCCGTGCACGATTCCGTCTATGTACGCGCCATTGTAATTGATAATGGAAAAACAAAAGCGGCGATCGTCTCTGCTGACCTGCTTATCATCCCGCCTACCGTCACCAAAATCCTGCAAGCCAGGCTGACAGAAAAGGAAATTCCCTTTGATCAGGTTTACTTCGGCGCTACACATACACATAACAGTGTAGGAGGCTGGGGGACCGGCGTTTCTTCATTGTTTTTCTCCGGAAAATACGACTCAGCCATTGTGGATCGCCTTGCAGATGCATTTTATACTGCTATTACACAAGCCAAAGCCAATGTTGAACCTGTTGAGCTGACTTACCTTGAATCCGTGGACACACTGGATATCAGAAATCGGCTGGTAGGCGAGGAAGGAGGGGTCGATCCTGAAATCCGCTCCGCGGCCTTTGTTACCAAAAGCGGTAAAAAAGCTATTCTGAGCTCCTTTGGGGCGCATTCTACGGTTTTAAATTCCAAAACAATCATCCTTTCCCGCGATTATCCCGGCGCACTGGTTGACTCGCTGGAAAACGGCCGCTATAACTTTGCAATGTACATGGCCGGCGCAGTGGGCAGTATGGCGCCGATTGAGAAAGGGACTGATGATTTTGACGAGGTGAAAAACCAGGCATTTGGTGTACAGAATGCGCTGTTATCGCCGGCTACTTTGAAGGAGCCAAGTAAGCAAAATGTACTTCGGACGTTAACCCTGCCCTTGCCGCTTCGTGATCCGAGTCCGAGGGTTACGATGAACCTTGTTCTTAGGTCGTGGGCGTTTAAAAAAGCATTTGGTGAATACCCTGTTTTTGTAAAAGCATTGCGCGTTGGTAATATATTAATGGTCGGGATGCCCTGCGATTTTTCAGGGGAGCTCGTGGGGGTATTGGATGCGTATGCGAAAACGAAGGGGCTCAACTTAGTGGTAACAAGCTTTAATGGCAGCTACATTGGTTACATTACCCACGACAAGTACTTCGATAGGGATTTGTATGAAACCAAAACAATGAACTGGTACGGTCCGTATAATGGTGCGTATTTGCAGGAAGTAATTAAAGATATCATTGATAAAATGTCCTGAACACCTTGACTATGAAAGCATTTCTCCTGATGATTTTAGGTATGATCAGCATACAAACGATGGCGCAATCGCCGGTAAAACTGGCAGTAGCCGGACTGACGCACGGGCATGTGGGCTGGGTTTTTAACAGAGCTGATAAAACCGATATTAAGTTGGTCGGCATTTACGAGCCGAATCCGGAGTTAGTTAAGGAATTTACCGAGAGATATAAACTTGACAAAAAGCTCTTCTACTCCGACCTCAACAAAATGCTGGACGAAACAAAGCCGCAGGCAGTATCTGCATTCGGGGCTATCAGCGAGCATATTATGGTCGTAAAAGCCTGCGCGCCGAGGAAGATCCACGTGATGGTTGAAAAGCCGCTAGCCACTACTTTCGCTGATGCAAAGGAAATCCAGCAACTGGCTGAAAAGAACAAGATACAGGTGCTTACCAATTTTGAAACCTCCTGGTATGCGAGCAATCAATATGTAAAAGACCTGGTGGAACAAGGGAAGTTGGGCGAGATCCGGAAAGTAATGGTCAATGACGGTCACCAGGGACCCAAAGAGATTGGGGTAAGTAAAGAGTTTCTGGAAATACTAACAGATCCTGCCAAAAATGGGGCTGGTGCATTGGTAGACTTTTGTTGCTACGGAGCTAATTTGATGACCTGGCTATTGAAAGGCGAAAAACCAATCTCGGTGACTGCCGTAACGCACCAGAACAAGCCCGAGATTTACAAGAATGTAGACGATGAAGCTTCCATTATTTTACAATATCCGAAAGCACAATGCATTATTCAGGGTTCGTGGAACTGGTCATTTGCACGGAAGGATATGGAAGTTTTTGGAAATAAAGGATATGCAGTAGCTGTAAATCCGACGGTTGTGCGCCAGCGTTTACAGGAGAAAACGCCGGAAGAAACAATAAAACTCAATCCGCGTCCCGCTCCTTTTACCGATCCATTTTCTGTGCTAGCGGATGTGGTAACAGGGAAATTGAAACTGGAACAAAATGATATGTACGGCTTGCCTGTCAATGTAACTGTTGTTGAAATCCTGGAAATAGCCAAGGAATCTGCCAGGACAGGTAAAACGATATTTTTGAAAAATAAATAAAAAGCATGGAACCGCGCTCGGTGAGATTTTCACAAACCACTCTGACAGAATTGATGATCCCGGCTTACGCAAATTTTGGCGGTAAGATCCACGGCGGGATCCTGTTATCGCTTATCGACAAAGTAGCGTACGCGTGCGCATCCCGGCACGCGGGTACCTATTGTGTGACCGTGTCGGTCGACGGGGTTGATTTTTTGCAGCCTGTTGAGGTAGGCGATCTTGTGTCGCTGCATGCGTCAGTAAACTATGTAGGGCGGACTTCGCTGGTGATCGGTATTCGCGTCATTGCTGAGAATGTGAGAAACCGTACGGTAAGGCACACCAATACCTCATACGTAACGATGGTAGCCAAAGGCGAAGATGATAAACCTACTCCGGTTCCCGAGCTGCTATTGGAAAATGAGGAAGACGCACGGCGCTTTTTAGAAGCGATCAAGCGGAAAGAGCTTCGCGGAATTTACCGGGATGCATTGGATAATGCAAAAACCCGGCTCGATGTCCAGGATAACATGGATCAACTAGCCGGGCATCGTTGCGTGGTTGGCTGGAAAGTGAAAAAGTAATTCAGAAACCGAAAAATCCACCGCTTTTCTTCGTGTTACGCGACCGCGTTGTTTTACCAAATAACATTCCAAAAACACCTCTTACAACCTCCCGGCCTATTTGCTTGGCCAATGGGGAATTCAGAGCTTCGGAAAGCATTCCTTTTTCCTCTTTCTGTTTTTTTACCTCGGTTACTTCCTGCTTGGTCTGCTCCTCCGCTTTTGCGTGCGCCTCCATTCTTTTGGTCAAAATTTCGTACGCACTTTCCGGATCCACAGGATCTTTGTATTTCTGGTAAAGACTGGATTGCTGCACGTGCTGATCGTAATCTGCCTGTACCATCGGCCCCATTACCGAAGTAGGCGGAAGCAGGTGCGTTGCGGCTACCTCGGTCGGGATACCTTTCTCATTCAAAACCGTGATCAGTGCCTGTCCGATCCCAAGCGTGGTCAGTACCTGGTCAATCTCGTAAAAGCTGGATTTAGGATATGTTTTGACGGTTTGTTTCAATGCATCTGCATCCTGAGGTGTGAATGCACGCAGTACGTGTTGTACACGGTTGCCGAGTTGGGATAAAACCGAAACCGGGACATCCTGCGCCATTTGGGTACAGAAAAATACACCAACTCCTTTCGAGCGGATCAGTCGGATTACCTGTTCGATCTGGTCAAGAAATGCTTTTGGGGCATCTTTGAACAACAAATGGGCTTCGTCGAGGAAAAACACGAGCTTCGGTTTGTCCAAATCGCCAGCCTCCGGCAGCTTCTGGTAAAGTTCAGCCAGAAGGCTCAGCATGAATGTGGAGAACAATGCCGGCTTATCCTGCACATCCGAGATATTAAGCAGACTGATTATTCCCTGACCGTCAACACGATCAATGAGGTCGTTGATATCAAATGATCTTTCACCAAAAATACTACCAACTCCCTGCTGCTCCAATGCGACGATCTTGCGCAGGATCGTGCCGGCGGTAGAGCTGGAAATGCTTCCGTAATCACCTTTGATCTCCGCTGCGCCAGGGCCTTCCGATAAATAATTGAGCACTTTCTTTAAATCATTCAGATCGACCATTGGCAAATCCTTATCGTCGGCGTATTTGAAAAGTATCGCTAAAACACCTGATTGCGTATCATTCAGCTCGAATATTTTGGACAACAAAATAGGGCCGAATTCGAGAATCGTCGCGCGCATTTGGGCGCCTTTCTTGCCGCTCAGGGAATATAGTTCGACCGGATAGCCTCTCGGGGTAAATACATTGCCCAGCACTTGTGAGCGTTCTTCCAATGCTGCATTGGATTTTCCCGGCTGGGCTATTCCAGAAAGGTCACCTTTGATATCTGACATGAAAACGGGCACGCCGGCTGCTGAGAGTTGTTCAGCGAAGACCTGTAACGTGCGCGTTTTACCGGATCCGGTAGCTCCCGCAACCAGTCCGTGGCGGTTCATCATACGCAGTGGGAGACTTACCCGCGCCTCGCTGATGATCTCACCGTCCAGAATGGCAGAGCCCAGGTGGATCACAGGTTTGTCAGTCTGGTATGATTTCTGGATTGCAGCAGTGAACTGTTCTTTTTTCGACACGTTTACTCCGGTTTTAGGTTATGATATGATATTTTACAAAATTTAAATGTTTCGGGAATATTCCAAGTTAGTGCTTGCATTTTTACAAAATGAGAATCTTCGATGATACTTTATTACTTTTCGCATAATCTTGTATATGCAAAATTTTATTAGGTATTTTGGTAGAACTGCTTAACGAATATTCTGATTATCAATTTTAGAGACAATACTTACCGTTTATGCTAAGCCGAGTTGCGAATTCAATTTACTGGATGAACCGTTATATGGAGCGGGTTGAAAATTATGCACGTTTTGTAGGAGTTAACTTCAATCTTGCCCTGGATTTGCCGCCTGATGTAGATGAACAATGGGAGCCGCTCCTGATCGCAACCGCCGACCATTATCTTTTTTATAAATACTACGATAAGCCTACGAAAGAGGATGTAATCCATTTCATGACTTTCGATAAGCGCAATCCCAATTCTATTATCAGCTGCCTGTACGAGGCACGTGAGAATGCGCGTACGATCAGGGAGACGATATCTAAAGAAATGTGGGAGAGTATCAATACATTTTACCTCTCGATCCGTGAAACATCGCCGGATCATTTCCGGAATATGGACCATATGCAATCCTATTTTACGGATATCCGCAAAAGCTGTCAGCTGTTCCACGGCGTGGTAGATACTTCCATTACGCGGAATGAGGCGTGGCATTTTGGCCGGTTAGGGAGGCACATTGAGCGCGGCGACAAATGCTCGCGGTTTCTGGATGTAAAGTACTTTACCTTGCAGCAGGACTCCGGCACCTCGGGTTCCACGCTTGATCTGATGCTATGGACTGCGGTGCTGAAATCGGTAAGTGCCTACAATATGTACCGGCAGACGCACCGGGCGCTTACTTCCATGAACATTGTCGCTTTTCTGATCCTTGATAAGCTGTTCCCCAGGTCTATTGCCTACTGCGTGCGCCAGGCGGAGCTTTCACTGTATGCGATTGCAGGTTCCATTCCCGAAAGAGGTCACACCAATCCAGCCGAACGTGCATTGAGTAAAATCCGCGCAGAGCTGGAATTCACAGATGTGGAAGAGATTTTTAAAACCGGCCTGCACGAGTACCTGGATACATTTCAGACCAAAAACAACGAGATCGACAGCGCTATTTTTGATATGTATTTTGGGTTGGATAAAGGCCAGTCGCAAAGTCAGTCACAAAGCCAAACAATGGGCCAGAGCTTCGGTCAATTTAAAACCCAGTGGATGAACTGAGTGCAAAACTTTCATAACTTAGCGACCCACTTTTTATCAGAGAGAGCCGCAAAGACATGACATATTGCCTTGGTATCAAAGTAGCATCCGGCCTGGTCGCCATTGCTGATACGCGCCTTACATCCGGAACAGAGGTTTCCACCAATAAGAAAGTTTCGGTTTATCAATCCAGCAAGCATTCCATTTTCGTGATGACGTCGGGCCTGCGGTCTGTCCGTGACAAAGCGATCACTTACTTCAAGGAAGTGCTGGAAGAACGTGATTCTTCGTTCAACAAGCTCTACAAGGCGGTGAATGCATTGGGAGAGCAGGTCAGGCGCGTAGCAGACGAAGACAGGTCGGCGCTGAATGCGGCCGGGTTATCTTTTAATCTCTTCGCCATTATCGGCGGCCAGCTCGAAAGTGACTCTGAGCATAAGCTTTTTCTCCTGTATCCCGAAGGAAACTGGGTGGAAGTGGGCGACGGTTCTCCTTTTATTATTATCGGAAATTCGGGCTACGGAAAGCCGCTGTTGTATCGTAGCCTGAAATTCGATTCGAGCATGCACGACGCATTGAAAATCGGGTTCCTTTCTTTTGATTCCACGCGGGTCAGCTCCAACGATGTCGATTATCCCATTGATGTGGTCATGTACACAAAAGACTCTTTTGAGATTGTTGAGCATCGTTTTGAGAAAGACGATCTGGATTATGTAGGCAAACAATGGAGTGCATTACTGAGCAATTCGGTGCAAAAGATGCCGATGCAATGGATGGATCCGGTGTTTACAAAAATGGAAGAAGTGGCAAGGAACTGACGCAAATGAATGCAATTTTAACGGGTATACGTCAGCATCCGGAAACTCAGACACGCTATTAGTTGTAGAAAAATCTAAGGGCTGAGAGGGAAATTTAGTATTTTTACAGCAAACAAAAGAGATACACCAGAACGTGACGTTAATTAAATCTATCTCCGGAATCAGAGGTATTGTGGGTGGAAAATCCGGGGAAGCACTGACTCCGATTGATGTAGTGAAATTTGCAGCTGCATACGGAACCTGGCTGAGGCGATCGGATCCACAGAATTCAAAAGTTATTATAGGCAGGGATGCGCGGCTTTCCGGTGAAATGGTCAGCCGGCTTGTGGCAGGTACATTGCAGGGAGTAGGTCTTCATGTTTTGGACCTGGGCCTTTCTACCACGCCAACTGTCGAGATTGCTGTTACAAATGAAAATGCCGCAGGAGGAATCATCCTGACAGCCAGCCATAATCCCATTCAATGGAATGCATTGAAGCTCTTGAACCAGAACGGAGAATTTATTTCCGAGGCGGAAGGAGCAGAGGTATTGCGCATTGCCGAGCAGGAGGATTTTGCATTTGTGGATGTGAAAAAGCTGGGCAGCTATTCGTCTGACGACACTTATCTGCAAAAACATATTGATCAGGTGCTTGCGCTGTCGCTGGTTGATGTGGAATCGATCCGGAATGCGAATTTCAAGATCGTGGTGGATGCAGTTAATTCTACCGGCGGTATTGTTGTTCCGATGCTCCTGGAAGCATTGGGAGTTGATCCGAAGAATATCAAAAAACTAAATTGCGAGCCGACAGGCAACTTCGCCCATAATCCCGAGCCGCTGCCGGAACATTTGCGTGAGATCAGCAAAGAGCTTAACGATGGTTCATACAACCTGGGAATCGTAGTTGATCCGGATGTGGACAGACTGGCACTGATGTGCGAAGACGGAACTCCGTTCGGCGAAGAATATACCCTTGTAGCTGTCGCGGATTATGTATTGAAAAATACGCCTGGTAACACAGTATCCAATTTGTCATCCACAGCTGCATTGCGCGACGTCACTGTCAAAGCCGGCGGCGAATACTTCGCGTCTGCGGTAGGTGAAGTGAATGTGGTCAATATGATGAAAGCCAACCAGGCGGTTATCGGCGGTGAAGGCAATGGGGGCGTCATTTATCCGGAAAGCCACTACGGCCGTGATGCGCTCGTTGGTATTGCACTGTTTCTGACGCATTTGGCCAAGTTCGGTAAAACTGCATCGGTTCTGCGCAGGTCTTACCCGAATTATTATATTTCAAAAAATAAGATTGAACTGACTGCGGACATTGATGTTGATAACATTCTGAGCCGCATTCAGAATCGCTACTCCAAGCAGCCGCTGAATACTATTGACGGCGTACGGATCGAATTCAATAAGGAATGGGTTCATTTAAGAAAATCCAACACCGAACCCATTATCAGGATCTATTCCGAGTCGGAAACGCAGACTACGGCGATCAACCTGGCAAACAAAATCATTTCGGACATCAAGGAAATCATTTCCGAACCGAAACAATGAGTCAGAAGTAATAACAAGAGCACTATGAAAGCTTATCTGGATAACGCCGCTACCACCCAGCTTGACCCGGAAGTATTGGAAGTAATGCTTCCATTAATGACGGAGCAGTTTGGTAACCCTTCTTCCATTCATTCATACGGAAGAGCCGTTCGCTCATCCATAGAGCGCGCACGAAAAAGCATAGCGGGTATCCTGAATGCAGCTCCGGCTGAAATATTTTTTACTTCCGGTGGAACAGAAGCTGATAACACAGCGATCCGCGGCAGTATAGAAACACTCGGACTGAAACACGCGATTACTTCGCGGATCGAGCACCACGCTGTTTTACATACCCTCGAACATCTGAGCAAAGCCGGCATGATCAAGCTTAGCTATGTCAACCTGAATGAAAAAGGGGAAGTGGACCTGGAACATCTGGAAACGCTGCTGGCTACCAATAGCCGCTCGCTTGTCTCGCTGATGCACGGGAATAATGAAATCGGCAATCTGCTCGATCTTGAAACTGTTGGAGATATTTGTGAAAAGTACAATGCGGTTTTTCACAGTGATACCGTACAAACAATGGGTCACTTCCCGCATGATCTGCAAAAGTTGAAGACCAACTTCATCGTAGGCGCAGCGCATAAATTCAATGGCCCGAAAGGAGTTGGGTTTTTGTATGTACGTCCAGGCATTAAAATCGCCCCTTTCGTGCACGGAGGCGCACAGGAGCGTAATATGCGTGGCGGTACCGAGAATATTTACGGTATTGTAGGTCTGGCGAAAGCATTGGAAATCGCTTACCGTGATATGGACGCACATCGCCGGCATATCGAAGGTTTGAAGTCAAGAATGATCGAAAACCTGAGAAGTAAAATTGAAGGTGTATCTTTTAATGGAAACTCCGCGGATCTTGGTAACAGCTTATATACTGTACTGAGTGTGAGCCTTCCACCTTCGGATATCAGCGATATGTTGCTGTTTAATCTGGATATAGCCGGCATTGCAGTGTCAGGCGGCAGCGCATGTTCAAGCGGGACCGACATTGGTTCACATGTATTGAATGAACTTCAGATCGATCCCGATCGCGCCAATGTTCGTTTTTCTTTCGGCAAATACAACACCGAGGCTGAAATCGATTACGCGGTCAATACACTGGCGGATCTATACAAAAAAGAGGCTGTAAGCCTCTGATTAACTTCTTTTATTGGTAATTAAGTCTTCGAGGGTCTCAATCCAGCTGTCGCTGTCGTTGAGACTTTCTACTAATTGCCAGTGCTGTCCGCCTTCTTTCTCAAACAACTCTTTGTACTCTTCGCCTACTTCAATGGTTGTTTCCAAACAATCAGCTACGAAAGAGGGAGAGAATGCAAGTACGTTTTTTACTCCTTTTTTGGTTAGTTCCGGGATCACTTCATCGGTATAAGGCTTTATCCAGGGCGTTTTGCCAAGTCGGGACTGGAAGCAGGTGGTATATTTTCCTTCCGGTATTTCCATTGCTTTCACGAGCAGTCTGGTTGTTTCAAAACTCTGGGCCCGGTAGCAATGCTGGTTACGATGGTCAAGCTTATCGCAGCAGCTTCCAAACTGGCAAAAGCTGTTGGTAACATCACCTTTGGTAATCTGGCGTTCAGGTAAACCATGGTAGCTGAATACGAAATGATCGTAATTCCGTTGTGCCATATATTTTTTACCCAAATCGGCAAATGCCTGAATGAACTTGGGATGATCCAGGAAGCGGTTGATAAAGCGTATTTCAGGCAAAACTTCCCAGTCCTGCACTACACGCATTACTTCTTTGTATACAGAACCTGTTGACGCAGAAGCGTATTGCGGAAAGAACGGGACAACAATGATTTCAGAAAGACATTCTTTACGCAGTTTTTTAAGCGCTCCCTCAATGCTCGGACTTTGGTACCGCATACCGAGTTCGACCACATATTCACTGCCCAGTGCCTTTTGTAGTTTATCTTTTACATTGTATCCATAGATTTTAAGCGGAGATCCGTCAGGTCGCCACAACTGCCTGTATACTTTGGCTGACTTCGGCGCGCGGAATGGCGCGATGATCAGGTTGATGAGAAACCACCTGTTTATATAAGGTATATCAATGACCCGCTCGTCCATTAGGAATTCGCGAAGGTACTTGCGTACATCTGGCACCGACGGGCTGTCTGGCGTGCCGAGATTGACGATCAAAACACCTGTTTTGCCAATGGTTTTATTGTTACTAGAAGGAATTGGCTGAGCCAAAGTGTCAGTATGCATTATTGTTTTTGTCAAAGTCCGGGCTATCTGTTTAAAATGATCCCGGAGTTTTAAAAGTTCATGTTTCCTGTTTTAATCAACGCATTCCGAGCAGAATCTCCCGCAGTACAGCCTGTGCCGACCATTCACGGTTTGCAGCTTCTTCAATTACGAGCGACCTCGGTCCGTCGAGTACTTCGTCGGCTACCTTCATATTCCGGCGCAATGGAAGGCAATGCATGAATTTACCATTATCTGTAAGCGCCATTTTTGCTTCGGTGATCATCCACGAAGGATCGTCGGTAAGTACCTGTCCGTAATGCTGGTAAGACGACCAGTTTTTTCCGTAAACGAAATCTGCACCTTCCAGCGCCTTATTCTGGTCGTAGATCACCTGACCTTTTCCTACGAATTCGGGAGCAAGATCATAGCCTTCCGGGTGTGTGATCACAAACTCTACATCCATCGGATTCATCCATTCACAAAAAGAATTGGCCACAGCCTGCGGCAAAGCTTTGAAATGGGGTAACCAGGTTAATACCACTTTCGGGCGCTGCTTGATCTTGAATTCTTCAATTGTAATACAATCCGCAAGCGACTGCAAAGGGTGGCGAGTTGCCGATTCCAGATTCACGATCGGCACTTCTGCATATTTCTTGAACTGTTGGAACACCTGCTCCGAGTAATCCTTTTCCCGATCCTGCAAGCCTGCAAATGAGCGGATTCCAATAATGTCGCAGTAACTTCCGATAACCGCAGCCGCTTCTTTCACGTGCTCTGCCTTATCTCCATTCATGATCACACCTTCCTCCATTTCGAGGCCCCATCCATCTTGTCCCACATTCATGGTGATCACGTTCAGACCAAGATTTTGAGCCGCTTTCTGGGTACTTATCCTTGTCCTGAGACTGGAATTGAAAAACAACAATCCAATTGTTTTGTTTTTACCTAATTCAATATCCCCGAATGGATTCCGTTTGGCGGAAATGCCGCTGCTAATCAGCTGACTGAGATCTGTAACGTCGTTAATGGAAAGAAAGTGGTTCATTCAGTTAGTATTCTGAAAAATTAGATACCTGCGGCAAGGCCGGTTTGGGATTGATTAAATGCTTGTAACAGCGACTTCTTTCTTCAAAGCTTCCAGGAAAAGATCAGCTTCCTCTTTGCCCAATGCGAGCGAAGGTAGAAGACGGATCGTATTGGCGCCTGCTACTCCGGTAAACATTTTATGCTCAAAAAGCAGCCTATTGCGCAGGTCTTTTACAGGGAAATCATATTCTATTCCGATCATCAGCCCGCGTCCTCTCAGTTCTTTATATCCTCCGATTTCTTTGATCCCTTCCAAAAGATAGTCTCCTATCGCCGCTGCATTTTCGATCAGGTTTTCTTTTTTCATGATATCTAATACAGCCACCCCAGCTGCGCAGGCCAGGTGGTTTCCGCCAAATGTGGTACCCAGCAGTCCATAGCTCGCCTTGAATTTGGGTGAGATCAGGATACCGCCGATTGGAAATCCATTGCCCATTCCTTTGGCCATTGAAATGATATCGGGATCAATGCCGCTGAATTGGTGAGAAAAGAATTTACCAGTTCTTCCGTACCCGCATTGTACGCTGTCGAGTATCAGCACTGCGCTCGTCTCGTCGCATTTACGTCTGAGTGTTTGCAGGAATTCATCGGTACATACGTTGATACCGCCAACTCCCTGAATTCCTTCCACGATTACTGCGCAAACTTCTTCTGTAATTCCTTCACTCGCTGCCTGCACATCGTTGAAAGGCAGAAAAGTCACGTGTTCCTTGTAATTGACAGGTGCTACGATGGACGGATTATCTGTTGCAGCCACTGCTCCGGCTGTGCGGCCGTGGAATGATTTGGTAAAAGAGATTACTTTCGTTCTTCCGTTGTGAAAAGAGGCAAGTTTCAATGCATTCTCATTGGCTTCGGCACCTGAATTACAGAGAAAGAGTTTGTAGTCGGGATAGCCTGACAATTCACCCAGCTTTTCTGCCAACTCTTCCTGCAATGAAATTTTTACAGAGTTGGAATAAAAACTTATTGCACCCAGTTGCGCAGTAAGCTTTTCAACATATTCAGGGTGGCAGTGGCCGACTGAAATTACCGCGTGCCCGCCGTAAAGATCAAGGTACTTGGTGCCATTCGAATCCCATAAATAACTCCCCGCCGCCTTTACAGGCTCTATATCGTAAATAGGGTAAACATCAAATAAATGTGACATTCTGAATTAGTATGATCAGGCAAGTATCAGGTTTTCAATTCGCTGAAAATGCCCTTGGTTTAACGTTTTAACAGGCAAATGAAAGGTAATTGCAGAAGCTGCAATAAATATATCCCGGAATTCTATCAGTAAGTTCCGCCTTCTAAGATTGTGATAAATCTCGGCAGCGTTTACAGAAACTTCTTCATTAAAAGGCAAAACGGGAATTCCGTCAAGGAGAATCCTGACATCATTTTTCTTCTCGTCGTTTGTAGCTCCCATCATTAACTCGTAAACAGTTACAGCAGATACAAATAAAGAAGCGTCGTTTGGTAACGACGCCAAAATGGTTTTTGACTTATCAGATTTCCGTAGAAATTCGATGAATATGCCCGTGTCAATTACCATTCCGGAATTTTCCAATTGTTGACGCTTTTAGAGTTTTCTGTAATCAAAGCGATGTCATCCTCACTCCATGTAGATAAACTCTGAATGTTCTTCTTCCATTCAGATAAGTCACTCTCCGGTTTACGCACTTTCTGCTGGATTAAGAGTGTGTCCGCGTAAGCGAGTAGCTGCCTTCGATGCGGCTCACTCAACTGATCAAATGTGTGAAGTAAATCGTTCATGAGGCTAACTATTATAAAAGCGTCTGATCTATTACAAAAATAAGAAAATGCGTTAGAACGCCGGCGCTTTCAAATTCAATCCCGCTTTTTCAGGTAAGCCGAAAGCAATGTTCATATTCTGAACAGCCTGCCCGGATGCGCCTTTGGTCAGGTTATCAATAATGCTCGAAATCAGTAGTTGCCCGTCGTGAACTTCCAGGTGGATAAGGCATTTATTTGTATTAACAACCTGTTTCAGATCGATCGGTACATCGCTGACGTGCGTGAACGGATGTGATTCGTAGTAGCTTTTGTAAATGGCATTTGCTTCTTCCAGACTCCCGTCAAATGGTGTATACACATTTGCCATGATTCCTCTTGTAAAATCACCCCGGTAAGGAACAAAGTTAACCGCTTCCGAAAATCCCGTTTGCAACTTGCCGATGCTCATTTTTATCTCGGTCAAATGCTGGTGCGTGAAGGCTTTGTAGATAGACATATTGTTGTTTCTCCACGTAAAGTGCGTAGTAGCACTTAAAGCCTGGCCCGCGCCCGTACTGCCGGTTACTGCGCTTACGTGCACTGCATCTTTGATTAAGCCGGCATTGGCCAGTGGTAAAATAGCCAGTTCAATGCTGGTTGCGAAACAGCCCGGATTTGCAATTCTGTTTGCCCCAATAATTGCGCCTCTCTGAAGTTCCGGCAAGCCATAGACAAATCCCTCTGACTCGTTCCGAAAATCGGTGCTCAGGTCGATCACTTTCAGCGTTTCTGGCAAATCGTGTGCATCCAGAAATTTCTTCGATTCACCGTGACCAGAGCAAAGGAAAATGGCATTCAACTCAGGCGCATTCAATAATTGCTGCGTATCCTCTCCTGAAAATACCAAGTCTGTATCTCCCAATAAATCGGTATGCGTAGCATACACCGGTTTGCCCGCCTGGCTTTTACTATGTGCGAAAGCAATATTCACATTAGGGTGATTGCTTAGGATTCTGATCAGTTCTCCACCAGTGTACCCCGCCGCGCCTATTATTCCTATATTGATACTACTCATTTGTAATCCAGTTTTCAATCTGAAGTCCACCAACTCTTTCAAACTCCCTGACATTATTGGTGACCAAAATCAATCCATGACTTAGTGCGTGCGCTGATATCAACAGGTCGTTTGCCCCGATTACTTTCCCATTACTTTCTAAATCAGCTCTTATTGAAGCGTAAGCTTCTGCCGCCGGCGTGTCGAAATCGATAACAGTAAATGGTCTCAAAAAGGCTTCTAGTGCCGCCTTGTTCTGTTCCTTCAATTGACTTTTCTCAACACCATACCAAAGTTCAGCAACTACAATGGATGAAATTGCAATCTCCTTCCAATCCAATGTTTGCAACTTATGCAGTACTTCAATCGGCCGTTTTTTTATAATGTAGGCCACTATATTGGTATCCAACAAATATTTCATTCGAATAAATTTTCAGATTTATCGAGAGTGGGCTGGATACGTTGAGTTAAATAATCGTCTGAGAAATCGGCAATACCGTTCCACCATTTTTGCAATCCGTTTTCGAGCTCGGCTTGCTGTTTTCTTTTTTCCAAAATAGACTCCATATACTCATAAAGCTCCTGGAGAACGTCAGCAGGTAGTTCCTGGACCTTCCTTTGGATTTGACTTTGGAGTTCTATTTTGGTCATATATCTTATTGATTAGACTCCGTCACCTTCTGATAAATCATCACCTGGTTCGACGCTACTTTCGAGAAGCCGCGTACATCGTCGCCAGTCCACGCATTGTTCATTTCACCATAGCTCCCGAATTTCGATGACATCAGGTCAAATGGAGATTCGATACCTTCTACATGGAAGCGGTAAGGTGCGAGGTAAACGTGCACTTTGCCGGTTACGTGAGATTGGGTGTCTGTCAGGAACGTTTCAATATTTCGCATGACCGGCTCTACAAACTGACCTTTGTGCAGCAAACTTCCGTACCAGTTAGATAATTGTTCTTTCCAGTAAAGCTGCTGCTCGCTCAGCACGTGTTTTTCCAAAGTATGGTGTGCTTTGATAATGATCAGCGGAGCCGCAGCTTCAAAGCCCACACGACCTTTGATACCAATAATAGTATCCCCCACGTGAATGTCACGGCCAATACCAAAAGGCTGTGCGATAGCCGCAAGCTTCTGAATTGCCTCAACAGAGTTTTCAAAAGTTTCTCCCGCCACACCTTTGAGCTCGCCTTCAACGAAATCAAGCGTAATGCTCTCCGGTTCAGTTTTGGAAATTTGGGTCGGCCAGGCTGATTCAGGGAGGTATTTTTCCGAAGTAAGTGTTTCTTTTCCGCCGACCGAAGTCCCCCAAAGTCCTTTATTAATGCTGTAAGCAGCTTTCGCCCACTCGCGGCCAACTCCTTTGTTTGTCAAATATTCAATTTCAGCCTCGCGGGACAGTTTCAGGTCGCGGATCGGCGTGATAATCTCTGCATCAGGGATAATAATCCTGAAAGCCATATCGAAACGAACCTGATCATTTCCGGCTCCCGTGCTTCCGTGCGCAATTGCACTGGCACCGATCTCTTTGGCATATTCAGCTACTGCTACCGCCTGGAAAACGCGTTCTGCGCTGACAGAAAGCGGGTAAGTATTATTTTTCAGGATGTTTCCGAAAATCAGGTACTTAATGCAATCATTATAATATTCACTGGTCTTCGAAATGGTTGCGTGCTTTTTAACACCCAGCGAATAGGCATTTGCCTCAATGGTTTTGAGCTCTTCGTCCGAAAAGCCGCCGGTGTCCACCAATACGGAATGGACTTCGTAACCTTTGTCTTCGGCCAAATACTTTACACAAAAGGAGGTATCTAATCCTCCGCTAAACGCTAATACTACTTTCGGTTGTGACATTATTGAATGGTATGAATACAGGTAAAAGACTGACTCAGTGAATTGCTAGCAATGTATCGGCTGGTATTCCCAGATTTCGGCTGAGCTCTCTGATCATTTTTATGGTTAAATTCCTTTTTTTACTTAACACTTCTGAAACGCGGTTTTCTCCACCGAAATAAGGTGCCACATCTCTTCTGGTAAGATGAAGTTGCTCCATTCTTTCTTTGATTGCTTCAATAGGATCAGGCTTTGGAATGGGAAAATGCCTTTTTTCATAATCAATTGCGAGAATCGTGATCGCTTCCAGTATATCGAGTGCACGTTTTCTCTCCTCGGGATCATCCAAAAGATCAGCATCAACCAAACTATCGATTACGTTACCCGCATGTTCAAATTCCGCAGCATTGGTGATCGGTAATATCTTAATATCGTCAAGAGCAACTGCTAGTTTTTTCATGAATCCCTATGCTATATCTCTTTAATGTTTTCAATCCGGTCATACTCGGCGTGGATTCCCAGAAAGCGTACAAACACGAGTTGTTTTTCGTATTCAAACTTTGCGATCAGCCGGTACTTGTTGTGCGCTATGTTAAATACAATGCGCCCATTTCCCACAGTATCTGCATTTTTAAAAAACCTTATTACTTCAACCGGGCTCTTAAACTGGCTTTTCTCAATGGAATCATGCCAGAATTCCAGCGCTGCTCTTGCGTCCGATTGTTTCTCCCAAAATGCTTTGAGCGTGCCCCGGGTAAAGATTCTCATGGTATCGGCAAAAGTACATAAGTTTTACACAACCATATTCCCATTATGGGAAAAGCTTTTGGGGCAGATTACCTTTTTTAATCTAAACAAAAAAATACCTCGCATCGGGCTTGTTAAGGCTGCCGGGCGAGGTATTTAAAAGATATATAAAATCTGTAAATGAATGTGCTACTCTAATGTACAAGCACAGCCCCGGCGTTTTTCTTCTCAGCGCGTTTCTCCCTTCGCAGCAAAATGCGCTGCTTAATGCGCATCCAGCGCTCGTAAAGACTCGATTCTTTCAAGAAATCCCAGGAATGCTTTTCCTCCACTACTACTGCGCCGGGTTTAACAGCTGCGGCTGACGGTTCCTTTTCAGTAGGATCATACATCATACCTGTGCAGAGACAGTGCTTTCTGCCGGTACGCGTAAGTACATCATAATTAACACAGCTCGCGCAACCTTTCCAGAATGCATCATCAGCAGGCAATTCGCTGAATGTAACCGGCTCATAACCAAGGTCGGAATTAATTTTCATTACAGGTAAGCTGGTCGTGATACCTATAATTTTTGCGTCAGGATATTTCTTGCGGGACAATTCAAATGCTTTCATTTTGATCGCCTTCGCCATTCCGCTGTTACGGAAATCCGGGTGAACGATCAATCCTGAGTTAGCCACGAATTTCCCATGCTCCCAGGTTTCTATATAACAAAATCCAACCCATTCACCCGTTTCGGTAGTGGCAATAATCGCCTTACCTTCCACCATTTTTTCCATGATGTACACCGGAGAACGTTTTGCTATACCGGTACCACGCTTTTTAGCGCTTTCCTCCATTTCAGCACAAATTACTTCGGCGAAACCAAGGTGATTTTCATTGGCAGTCTGAACGATAAACTTACTGCCCACTACTTCGGTATTTTTCATTGATGACTGTGCAAAAAAATTCGAAAACAATAATTATTACACCCAGAAACAAACGATGGGACGTTTAGAACTTTAAGAAAAATTGGGGGTAAAAGTTTTTACCACGTAGGTAAAATATAATTATGCGGCCCGGGGGGACCTGAATCGGAAAGGCGTAGTATGAAGGACAGTATATGTGCCGTTGTTATTCATTGACTTTCAAGCGAGTCTAAGAAGGTGCAAATTTTGAAAAAAAAATTATCACACCAAAGAAACAGAAGATATATTTTTATGGTTCGGTTTCAATGAAAGTTTTCAATTACAGCAGCCAAAGTACCTTTTCATGTCAGCTTTAAGCCCGGACGATATTCTTAACGGTTACATCAACGGAATATTTCCAATGGCCGAGGCTGACGGGACAATTTACTGGTATTCTCCCAATCCCAGGGCGATAATTCCACTCAATGCCTACAAGCCTTCCAAGTCGCTCCGCCCGATTTTGAACAAGAATTATTTCGAGATCAGGATTGACTCGGATTTTGAAGGAGTAATGCGGGGATGCGCCGCACCCAGAACCAAGGAGCCGGGTACCTGGATTTCAGAAGATATTATAGAAAGCTACTCGGAACTGCACCGGTTTGGCTATGCGCACAGCGTGGAAGCTTATCGTGAAAACAGGCTTGTCGGCGGGCTTTATGGCGTCTCTATCAATGGCGTATTTTTTGGAGAATCGATGTTTACAGTAGAGAGCAATGCGTCCAAAGTTGCGTTCCATTATCTCATCGAAATTTTGAAGCACAATGGATTCCGGCTGCTTGATACGCAGTTTATCAACGATAATGTACTTCGTTACGGAGCGATCGAGATTCCGCGAGAAGAATACCTTGATATGCTGGGCAAAGCGCTGAAAGTAAAAGCGCGGTTCAATGGTGTTCCGTTTACGCAGGGTGTGCAGCTAAACTAAATGCGCCATTTCCTCAGAAATAATTTAATTTTGGTCAAAATCCTTTACCACGCATCACTCACATTGAATTGATGCTGTTTTTTGAATCCAGAAGTGTCGAAACCCATACTTGTTATCAAATTTGGAACCGCGTCGATCACGCTTGCGTCAGGAGAGCCGGATACTGGCAAAATCTCTGAAATCGCGCGGCAGGTATCCGAAATTCATTCTGCGTACCGCATTATCATTGTTTCTTCGGGAGCGGTAGGAGCGGGGAAAGCCTATATTCAAAACTACAAAGGCTCGATGACGCAGCGCAAAGCAGCTGCCTCAGTAGGTAATCCGCTGCTTGTTGGTTTGTATGCAAGCTATTTTGCCCCTAATCACATATTTATAGCCCAAAGCTTGTGCGAGCGTCAGCATTTTGCAAACCGTGACAAGTTTTTGCAGCTGAAAGAAACATTTGAAGAGCTTTGGGAAAACAATATCATTCCTATTGTTAATGAAAATGACGTAGTAAGTGACCGCGAGCTTAAATTTTCGGATAATGACGAGCTGGCCACTTTACTGGCCGTCGGCTTTGGCGCCGAGTCGCTGATGTTTTGTACGTCTGTTGGTGGGCTGCTCGATGAAGAAGGGAAGATTATCCGTGACGTGACCAATGTTAATGAGGTTTTCAAGTTTGTAAAAACAGATAAATCATTCCTGGGGTTGGGCGGAATGGCCTCCAAGCTGACCTTTGCCAAACTCGCTGCCCGCATGGCGATCAGGGTAGTTATATTTGGAATGAACAAAAAGGACGAGTTGCTGGAAGCTTTAAGGGGAAATGCAGGTACCCTGATCACGCCGGGTAAAAGCACGCTTTCGGCCAGAAACCGGTGGCTTGGGAGCGGCGGGCTTGTTTCGGGCAGGCTGCAGATAGATGAAGGAGCTTCCAAAGCACTATTAAAAAGAAAAAGTTTGCTTGCCGTGGGCGTAGTGGAGGTTGACGGAGATTTCGAGTCCGGCGAGATCATTGAAATTTACTCACCTTCCGGAGAAATGATCGCAGTAGCGCGTGCGAGAGAGAATTCCGCCGCTATCAGGGAGAATTTAAAAACGTTGAATTTTGAAGTGGCTCACGCCAACGATATCGTACTGCTTTAATGGAATCTATCTTACCCTTATTACAGGAAACACAAAAAGCGTCAGCACAGGTCCGTAACCTCGATGCAGCGCGCAAGTCAGAAATGCTGCTGGATCTTGCAGCAAGAGTTCTTGAAAATGCACAACAGATTATCGCTGAAAACCAGAAGGATCTTGCGGTAATGGACAATGCTGACCCAAAAAAGGACAGATTGCTTCTGACCGAAAAGCGCATTCAGGATCTGGCGCAAAGTATGCGCGATGTGGCAGTGTTGCCTGATCCGGCCGGAGCTGTTTTGTTGGAGCGTACCATTGAACAGGGGTTATCATTACAAAAAATTGCCGTTCCGCTGGGGGTTGTGGGGGTTATCTACGAATCTCGACCGAATGTAACGCTCGATGTTGCGGCGCTTTGTCTGCGTTCCGGTAATGCCTGCGTTTTGAAGGGTGGTAAAGAGGCGCATTATTCGAATTTGTTCCTGGTTGGATTGATTCACGAAAGTTTATCTGAATTCGGCATTAATGCTGCGGCAGTCATGTTGCTTCCGACCGACCGCAAGTTTGTCAGCGAGCTGCTTACTGCGACTCGCTTTGTTGATATCATTATTCCGCGAGGTTCAGAAAGTCTGATCAAATTCGTGCGTGAAAATTCTTTGGTACCTACCATTGAAACCGGCGCCGGCGTTTGTCACACTTATATTGAAAAAACCGGGGATCTGGATAAAGCGGCCAATATTGTTGTAAATGCAAAGGTATCCCGCCCGTCTGTGTGCAATTCGCTGGATACGATTTTGGTAGATCGGGAAATAGCCGAGGTTTTTTTACCAAAACTAAAAGATGAGTTTATCAAATGGAATGTGGAGGTTTTTGCAGACGAAACCTCATTTCCGATATTCAATGCAATCGATTATCCTTTCCTGCAAAAAGCGCAGGCAGAGGATTTTGGACGTGAGTTCCTGGATTACAAATGTTCTGTAAAGGTTGTCGACGGACTTGATGCCGCTTTGGAGCATATCCGCGAATATTCTTCCAGACATTCGGAAGCTATTGTTTCAAAAGATGAAATACTGATTAGCCGTTTTTTGAAGGAAGTTGACGCAGCTGCTGTCTACGCAAATGCATCTACCCGCTTTACTGACGGCGCAGTGTTCGCATTGGGAGCTGAAATCGGGATATCAACGCAGAAATTACATGCCCGCGGCCCGTTTGCATTGGAAAAGCTGGTAACTGAGAAATGGATTGTTAAAGGGGATGGACAGGTAAGATGGTAAAAACGGCTGAACTAATACAGGTATTGACCAGCGAGGCAATCGAGCTTCTGAAAAGCTTGATCGAAACACCTTCTTTCAGCAGGGAGGAAGCAGGTACTGCACTTTTGCTGGAAGGATTTTTTCAGAAAAAGGATATTCCTTTTGAAAGGTTGAAAAATAACATTTGGGCTAAAAACCTCCATTTTGACGCAAAAAAGCCTACTATCCTTCTAAATTCTCACCACGATACAGTAAAGCCCAATAAATCCTGGACCCTCGATCCTTTTCGGACGATTGAGGAAGATGATAAGCTTTACGGATTGGGAAGCAATGATGCGGGCGGCTGTCTGGTTTCATTGATTGCAACTTTTTGCTATTTCTACGATCGCGAAAATCTGGCTTACAACATCATTATTGCGGCCACTGCTGAGGAAGAGATTTCGGGTAAAGAGGGATTGGAGATCGTGGCGCCTTTGCTGCCGGAAATTGCATTTGCGATTGTTGGAGAGCCTACGGAAATGCATTTGGCAGTTGCCGAAAAAGGGTTGCTTGTACTGGATTGCATTGCAAAAGGTAAGTCCGGACACGCGGCGCGCGAGGAAGGTGATAATGCGATTTACAAAGCGTTGAAGGATATTGAATGGATTACCAAATATCAGTTTCCGAAAGTATCACCTACGCTTGGGCCCATTAAAATGTCGGTCACGATAATCAATGCAGGTACGCAGCACAATGTGGTGCCGGACACCTGCGTGTTTACGGTCGACGTGCGCGTGACTGACCAGTATACTTTGGAAGAGATTATCAGTGAGATCCAGCAAAATATTCAGTCCGAAGTAGTACCCAGGTCGATCCGGCTGCGTCCATCAAGTATCCCTATTGATCATCCTATCGTGTTCGAAGGATTAAAACTTGGCAGGGAAACTTACGGTTCACCTACTACTTCCGACCAGGCTTTACTGGATTGTCCGTCGCTGAAAATGGGGCCGGGGCATTCAGCCAGGTCGCACAGCGCCGACGAGTTCATTTACATTCATGAAATTGGCGAGGGGATTGTGCAGTATATTAAAATGCTGGAAGGGGTTGTCACCCAATAATTTGCTATACTTGCCCGGCTAACCTAATGCGCTGCGGCAATGCAATTCTACACCGAAGAAGATATTCAGACTTTTGATCATGTCCGGTTTATGTACATTACAGCTACATTGACCGGACAAACTTTTACAATCACATTAAACAGACCGGAAAAGCGCAATGCCTTCACGCCGACGATGGCGGAGGAAATTATTTTTGCATTGGCGTATGCACATTACAGCTCCGAAGTGCGGTGTGTAGTTGTCCAGGCAGCAGGTACTGTCTTTTGCGCCGGCGCAGACCTGAATGCATTTCACGATCCTGCTGCAAACCGCATAAATGATACCTTGCCCAGAATACGTGAAGAAGCCCGGCTAGGCGACGCATTTGAAGCATTATTGAAACCGGCAATTGCAAAGGTTGAAGGTCCGGTTTTAGCAGGCGGGTTTCTGATTGTTTGTGGCTGTACGTTTGTAATCAGTACGTCAAATGCAAATTTCAGTCTGCCGGAAGTGAAGCGGGGTATCTGGCCGATGCAGGTTATGGCATCTTTAACAAAGGTTATCCCCGAGCGGAAAGCATTGGAACTCGCAATAACCGGCCGGAGCTATTCTGCCAAAGAAATGCTGGATTTTGGATTGATAAACGTAATAAAGGAAGAGTCGGAGATTGACTTCGAGGTAAATGCACTGGCAGATTTAATTTGTGCAAATGCGCCACTGGCAATCCAGGCAGGAATTTCAGCAGTTCGGCAAATGAAGCATATGCCAGAAAATGAGCGGCATGCATTCCTGAAAGGGCAACTCGATCTTCTGCTGCAAAGTGAAGACGCAGAAGAAGGGGTATCAGCCTTCAAAGAAAAAAGGAAACCAATCTGGAAAGGAAAATAGTTGACAGCCGAAATCCTAGCTTACCGGCACAATCTCAATCTCCTCACCATAACGGTTGTGGAATTTGAAATCGGTTACTCCCAGTGAACTATCTTTAATGAGTTTGACCCAGGTTTTGTACTGGAAAAACCATTTCATCTGCTCCGACATCAAACCTTTTGTAAAATAAGAATGCAGGAACGGATGCAGCGAGATTGTGATACCGCGCTCGTTTTGCTTGGTAAGAATGTAATCCAGGTTGTTGGCAATTACATCAGAAACCAGGATACTTGCCTGGATAGTACCGGTACCGCCGCAGGTAGGGCAGGTTTCACGGGTAACAATATTCATTTCCGGCCGCACGCGCTGACGTGTAATTTGCAGCAAGCCGAACTTAGAAAGAGGAAGTACAGTGTATTTTGACCTGTCGCCCTTCATTTCATCGCGCATTGTATCGAAAAGAACGCGTTTGTTTTCCGCCTTCTTCATATCGATAAAATCAACGACGATAATACCGCCCATATCGCGCAGCCGCAGCTGGCGGGCAATTTCTTTCGCAGCTTCCAGGTTGACACTTAATGCCGTGGCTTCCTGGTCTTCCTCGGAATTAGACTTATTACCACTGTTTACATCGATTACGTGCAAAGCTTCGGTATGCTCGATGATCAGGTAACCGCCATTTGGCAAACTTACCGACCTTCCAAAAAGGGATTTGATCTGTTTTTCGAGACCAAATTGTTCAAACAGCTTATTTTTTCCGTTATGAAGCCGGAGGATGTTTTCCTTATCGGGCGCAATGTTGTGAATGTACGCTTTGATATCTTCATAAACGTCTTTTGAATCAACCGTGATGCTGTCAAAAGATTCGTTGAGCATATCCCGGATAATGGACGATGCCCGGTTCATTTCACCGATAATACGATCGCGCGGTTTGGCGTCGCGCAGGTTTTTGATACCGTTTTCCCATTTATCAAGACAATCCTGCAAATCCCTGTTGAGCTCGTCTACATCTTTGCCGGTAGCCACAGTGCGGATAATCACACCGAAGTTTTGAGGCTTGATGGAAGACATCAATCGCTGCAAACGGTTTCT
>NZ_JBHYGF010000334.1:0-47705 GCF_051859145.1 Dyadobacter sp. | reverse complement strand
TCAGGATGATTTTATCGACCAGACAAACTACGAATCAATCGGAGGCAGTCCTATTATAGGTGTTAACGGAAATGTCATGATCGCTCATGGAGTTTCGTCTCCGCTGGCAATCAAGAACATGGTTGGCTGGGCTTACAAACAGGTTAAGTCCAAAGCATATTTGCATATTTCACAAGCACTGAGTTAGTCCGAACCACCTATGATTAAACAGCAACTGTCCTTTTTACCAAAACCTATTCGGATTTTGAATAGTTAATTTATCATGACCCATATAAAAGCCTCTATAACAGGAATACAAGGGTATGTGCCTGATTATATTTTGACGAATGCCGAGTTGGAAACAATGGTTGCGACGAACGATGAATGGATTGTAAGTCGAACGGGTATTAAAGAAAGGCGTATTCTGAAAGGAGAAGGCTTGGGAAGTTCACATATGGGTGCTGAGGCTGTGAGAGGTTTGTTGGCAAAAACAGGCACCGCACCCGCAGAAATTGATCTGTTAATCTGCGCTACAACTACCCCTGATTTTATATTCCCCTGCACGGCTAACCTGATCTGCGATATGGTGGGCATCCGGAATGTAGGAAGCTTCGATATCCAGGCGGCGTGCTCCGGTTTTCTATATGCATTGACACTCGGCTCGCAATTTATTGAGACCGGAAAATATAAAAAGATCATTGTCGTCGGTACTGATAAAATGTCCGCAATCGTGGATTATACCGACAGAAAGACTTGCATCTTGTTTGGTGACGGCGCGGGCGCTGTTTTGCTGGAACCTAACTCGGAAGGTGCCGGTATTAAGGATTCAATCATCCGGTCTGATGGTGCTGGTTATCCATACCTGAACCAAAAGGCAGGAGGAAGCCGCTTTCCGCCTACCCACGAGACTGTTGAAAAACGCCAGCATTTTGTTTTTCAGGATGGTGCGCAGGTATTCAAGTTTGCTGTCACAAACATGGCCGACGTTTCAGCAGAAATCATGGAGCGCAACGGCCTGAAAGGTTCCGATGTAAACTGGCTGGTACCACACCAGGCCAACAAACGCATTATCGAAGCCACAGCTAACAGGATGGGTGTAGGTATGGAGAAAGTGATGGTGAATATCCAGAAGTATGGTAATACCACTGCTGCTACAATCCCGCTCTGTCTCTGGGACTACGAATCACAGCTCAAAAAAGGGGATAATCTTATTCTAGCTGCATTCGGCGGCGGTTTTACCTGGGGCTCCATTTATCTGAAATGGGCTTACGATCCAAGATAGGTTAACCCTGATACAGAATTTAATATTAATTTTTGATTATATGGCAACTACTGCAGATTTGCGCAACGGATTGGTGATAGATTTCAACCATGATCTTTTCCAGGTGATTGAATTTCAACATGTGAAGCCGGGAAAAGGCAATGCATTTGTCCGCACCAAGTTGAAAAGCCTTACTACCGGAAAAGTATTGGATAACACCTTTTCTTCCGGCGCGGGGATTACACCGGTACGTGTTGAAAGACATAAATTCCAGTATTTATATAAAGATGAGGTTGGATATAACTTCATGAATGCTGAAACATTTGACCAGGTTCTGATCGATGAAAAACTGGTTACCAATGCGGATTTGATGAAAGAAGGCCAGGAAGTGGAAATCCTGATCAACACTGAAAACGACGTAGCTTTACTTTGTGAGCTGCCTCCGTTTGTCGAGCTGGTGGTAACCTACTCAGAACCAGGCCTAAAAGGCGACACTGCCAACTCTCCGAAGAAAGCAATTGAAGTTGAGACAGGTGCCCGGATTATGGTTCCACTTTTTATTGAAGAGGGTCAGAAAATTAAAGTGGACACCCGTACTTACGATTACGTAGAAAGAGTAAAATCATAACTTTATGAAATCTGTGAGGTAAATGGCCTTTGCGAGTTGCTTATTATCAAGCCTTTGAGGTTAAGATCACCACAGTTTAAATTTGAATAAATGGAAACCAGAGAAATCCAGAAATTGATTGACTTCATTGCCCAGTCGGGACTTGATGAAGTGAATATTGAAACTACCGATCTTAAGATCAAGGTAAAACGTTACGGCTCAGCTCCTGCAGCATCGCCTACTTCTATTCCTGCTGCGGTAACAGTCGCTCCTACGACTGCGCCTCCGGTACCTACAACTGCCGTAACGCATTCTGCACAAACTGAGCCAACTACTTCGGCAGACAGCTCTTCAAACCTGATTACAATTAAGTCACCGATGATCGGTACATTCTACCGCGCATCCAGCCCTGATACTCCTGCATTCGTAAGTATCGGCGATGAAATCAAACCAGGCAAGGTTGTTTGTGTGGTTGAAGCAATGAAACTTTTCAACGAAATTGAATCTGAAATTTCAGGTAAAATCGTGAAAGTTCTTGTTGAAAACGCTACGCCTGTTGAATTCGACCAACCTCTATTTATTGTAGAGCCCGCCTGAGGCGAGAGACGGTCTGCAAAACCAAATTGATTTTATGTTTAAAAAGATACTCATTGCCAACCGGGGCGAAATAGCCCTGCGGGTTATCAGGACCTGCCGTGAAATGGGCATTAAAACGGTAGCTGTTTACTCTACTGCTGACAGGGACAGTCTCCATGTAAGATTTGCTGACGAGGCCGTTTGTATCGGTCCTCCCCCAAGTCGTCAGTCATATCTGAGCATTCAAAATATCATATCTGCTGCCGAAGTAACCGGTGCGGATGCAATTCACCCGGGTTACGGATTCTTGTCTGAAAATGCCGAATTCTCGCAGATATGCGCGGATTATGGTATCAAGTTTATTGGTGCAACAGCCGCCCAGATCAATGGAATGGGAGACAAGGCTACTGCAAAAGCAACTATGATCCAGGCCGGAGTACCTGTTGTTCCCGGATCCGAAGGTTTGCTGGAATCTATCGAACAAGGTAAAAAGCTTGCAGAAGGAATCGGATATCCGGTTATCATCAAAGCTACTGCCGGCGGCGGCGGACGCGGAATGCGGATTATCAACAAGCCTGATGAATTCGAAAAAGCATGGAACGATGCTCGCACAGAATCCGCAGCTGCATTTGGAAATGACGGTTTATACCTTGAAAAGTTTGTAGAAGAGCCCCGTCACATTGAAATTCAGATCATCGGAGATCAGTTTGGTAAGGTTTGCCACTTGTCAGAACGCGACTGCTCTATCCAGCGCCGTCACCAGAAGCTGGTAGAAGAAACTCCTTCCCCTATTATTACACCTGAATTGCGCGAACAAATGGGGGCTGCCGCGATCAAAGGCGCGCAGGCAATCGGATACGAAGGCGCAGGAACAATCGAATTCCTGGTCGACAAGCACGGCGATTTCTATTTCATGGAAATGAATACACGTATCCAGGTAGAGCACCCGATTACAGAGGAAGTAACTGATTTCGACCTGATCAAAGAACAGATCAAAGTTGCCGCAGGTTACCCGATTTCAGGACAGAACTATACTCCGAAGCTATACGCAATGGAGTGCCGCATCAATGCAGAAGATCCTGCAAACGGCTTCAGACCAGCACCTGGAAAAATTACTAACCTGCATTTCCCCGGTGGTCACGGAGTTAGGATTGACAGCCACGTTTACAGCGGCTACACCATCCCTCCAAACTACGATTCAATGATTGCCAAGCTGATTGTCAGCGGGCAGTCACGTGAAGAAGTACTTACCCGTATGAAGCGCGCATTGCAGGAGTTTGTAATAGAAGGAATAAAGACAACAATTCCTTTCCACATCAAATTAATGGATGATCCGGGTTTCAAATCAGGGAATTTCACTACGAAATACCTTGAAACGTTCGACTTCAAGTCTCTTTGAAACTGAATACATAATTAAGCAAAACGCCGGCCAAGTCTCTCTTGGCTGGCGTTTTGCTTAATAACGCAATCTCAACTAATTATAGCCAGCATCTTGTAAGCTGCGTCCATTCCTTCTCGGATGGTCCGCACTGAGGGAGTTCCGTGGTAATACCCTGCAAGATGCAGCGTGTCGTAGGCTTCATTCAAATAGGAGAGCAATGTTTTGTTATACTTCCTCAGCCTGCATCTGTAATCTTCAATGCTTTTAGGTTTGACAAACTTATGTCCTTCTTTACGCCTTAGGTATTCGTCGACGATCATCAAAGCCGCATTGTAGGCTGTTCCTGATGCCATTTGAACGTATTTGATATCTCGATATTCGCTTCCTTCTTTCCCCGCCTTTGTAGTCAATATCTCCTTCGCATTTGAAAGATACCTGTCAATTTCCTGATGTTGCATGTGTGTAGTTACCGGTTTAAAGTTTTATTCAGATACAAGTTAGTCAATTATCAAACTTAAATCAGGATACATGAGCTTGGATCAGTAATCGATTATCCATCGGAAATACATTTAAATACAACCCACCTCCGACAGTACTTTCACTTTACATAATTTGTATGATACCATATGCACTTACTGTCAAGATAGAAACCACACTGATCCAGAAAAAAGCATTGTACAGCAACGAGGGCTTTAATGCAGCTGGCAACTCGCGAAAGCGGAATTCGAGTGATACGTAAACAATAAGCAACAGCAAAACAGAGGTAGCAATACCGCCCAATGTCACCATCATGACAGGTGATTGAAAAAACAGGAATAGTACGCACCAGACAACAGGCAGTGCCCAGGAAAGAATACCTATCGTTTTCCGCTGACTTGCTTCCATATCAAATTTCATCCAGCCCAATTGTCCGAAAGCATCTCCCCAGACGCGCGCCCAGCTGGCGGTTGCGGTAAAAAGGGTGGAGTACAAAACAAAGAATGCGCCTACCAGAAAGAGGTTCTCAGCCCAGGGACCCAGCGTTTCGGTGAATATCCCGGAAAGTGTTTCAACCATTTGATATCCCTCGGGAACAGTACCCTGCCTGTGCAAAACTGCCGCTCCCAGCAAGTAAAAAGCCGCAGTAACAATGGTATATACAACCATTGACAAAACAGCATCCAGGTACATCACATCAAACCAGCCTTTTGCCCGCTCACTCCATTCCCGGCTATTGTCGTTTGGGCCCGAATAAGCAGCGTAGCCTTTTTCAATGCACCAATAATTGTAGTACATAATTTCATCGCCGCCTACTCCCGTAATGCCGAATGCACCAAATGCAGCTGCCACCATTCCTGCTGGAAGCGAAAATTCAAGTCCGATTTGGATATCCGGCCATTTGATAGCGTACTGCGTGTCCTGTAATAAGAAGAGGGAGATGAGAATGACAGAGGTAAAGAGCATGATCATCACCAGCGAGCCTTTTTCAACCACGCTGTAATTCCCTTTATATACCCAAAAAGAGGTGAGCAAAACAGAGATCACCGCCCACGCATTAACAGGTATTCCGGGCCACGCCATGTGCAGCACAATCGCGACTCCGCCTACGATACCGCCTACCTGCAACAGTTTCAAACCTTGCAGCGAAAGCCACAGCCAGATGCTCCAATGCGCTTTTCCAAGCTTCAATCCAGGCAATTGGTTGAAGTTATGCATGATGAAAGTGCCTGAATAGATTGCATTCTTTCCAAATTCGAGCTGCAAGGCAACCTTTGCCAAACAACTGAGAATGATAATCCAGAACATCACAAAACCTGCCTTTGCTCCTAAGGCAGTGGTGGCGATCAGCTCGCCGGAACCGACAATGGCGGCGGATAAAATGAAACCGGGGCCAAGGTAACGAAGTCGGCCGAAGAATGTGGAAGGAGGATTCAGGATTTTGGCCATTGCAAAAATGCTTTTAGCCAAAAGCCTGATTTTGAAGTTAGTTACTTCATTGTATTGCCACGAATACACAAATGGACACGAAAGCTAATTCATGTCCATTTGTGCATTCGTGGCAATAAGAATTATAGATTCCCAACAGCCTGGTGAATCTGCTTGACAGTATCTACGTAATTATCTTCATTCGGAAGCCCAAACAGTGATTTTTCCTTAATAATCTGCGCTACATTCTCAGGAACCAGCTTTTCCCATCCCGGTTCGCCGCGCTTGATCTTTTCAAGTACGCTATCGGTCGTAATGTGCATGTGTTCTTTATTGTAATTCCTGATATCCTCAATTTTGTCATTGATCGTGAGATATTGGAAAAGGGGCTGCAAATGCGCCGGTACCACGAAGTTTTCGCAACTGTAAACCGATCCGTCAGGCTGCAATGTCGGGTAAATAAACAGCTTCACTTTGCGACTGAACAATGTGGCGAAAGATTCGAGAATGCCGCCCGGAAGAAATTCATAATGCTTTTCCTCAAAAATATCCTGCAAGCTCGGACTACCCAGCAGCAAGCCGGCTTTTAGCTTGGTCAACCTTGAAAGATATGCAACCAGCCTGTAATATTCATGGTGGTTTGATATCATTACCATGTGGCCCAGCGAACACAGGATATCCACACGGTCAAGAAAATCCTTCTCGTCGATATCCCGGTCGCCTGCTTTCAGGTTATGCAAAGTAAGCTCGGATATCAGTACAACCTTGGATTCGTCCACGTCCGGCTCAGCAAGAAACTGCTTCTGTCCATTGCTGATCAGGTCGATATGTACATTGGTGATCGGACGTAGCCGCCCGCGCATCATCAGAATGTGCTTTTTGTACAAAGCCTCCGAGGGTTGCAAAACACCGCCATCACTACCAAACAATGCTGCGTCAGTAAAGCCGTTTTTTACAAGACGCAGACTCATCAACCTGTTATCAACCTTCGCAAAATCTGGCCCGCTGAAACGTACCATATCGATTTCAATGCGATCCGTCGTCAGATCGTCCATCAAGGAAAGCAGCAGTGTTTCAGGGGATTTATAATAAAAGAAGCAACCGTACATCAGGTTCACCCCGATAATTCCAAGTGCCTGCTGCTGCAAAATATTTTCATCGTCGCGCATGCGGACGTGTATAACCACATAGTTGGTAGGTCCCATGGGCGACAACTGGAATTGCAGACCAATCCAGCCATGCGACTCGTTGGTCTTTTGAAAATTCAGTGCAACTACCGTATTGGCAAATGCGAAGAACTGGCTGTCTTCGCCGCGCTTCTCAGAGAGCCGCTTCTCAACAAGATTGTACTCGCGGTTCAGCATTTTCATTAGTCGCGATTCTACTACATACCTTCCGCCCTCTTCCGTACCGTAAATTGCATCGCTGAAAGTCATATCATAGGCTGACATCGTTTTGGCAACTGTACCCGATGCGCCTCCTGCCTTAAAAAAATATGCTGCTGTTTCCTGGCCTGCCCCGATCTCCGCAAAAGAGCCATAAATCCTGCGATCAAGATTGATTCTTAACGCTTTTTGTTTTGTACCAAGATTTTTTTCGTACATAACTTTTATATGAATTAGATGAACGGCTTACATGTAAATATAAAAAAAATACACCTGATATGTAATTACATTTGGCTCGGGTATATATTCAAAATGGAAAAGTTCTAAAATTTATTGCCAAAAACAGACGATTTTACCTCAGAAATCAATGGAAGAGCTACCGTATCTGTTTACTTATGGAACTTTGAAAATCGGCTTCAAAAACCCGGTTGCACAAATGCTGCACGCACATTCGAGGTTCATTGACGAAGGCTTTTTTTACGGACTTTTGTACCAGGTAGAATGGTATCCCGGTGCAATCTTCACACCGGACGGTACATCGAAAGTTTATGGGGAAATTTTCCAGCTGACATCACCGGAGATACTGCGCGAGCTCGACGAATATGAAGATGTTTTGGAAGACAATGCGGGAAGTTTATACCTCAGAAATAGGATACCCGTGCATTTACGGAATGGAAACTGTCTTGATTGCTGGACCTACATCTACAACCAACCCGTACAGGATTTAAGATTAATAGAAACCGGCATTTTCAAAGCCTAACTCCTCACCTTTTCACCAATCACCCGTAGCCCGTCGAGCGTAAGCTTATTATCGATCTCCACAAATTCATCTTTCAGCGTTTCAATAATGGACGAAAGTCCGCCTGTTGCCACGGCAATGCATTCACCGCCAAGTTCTTCACGAATGCGGCTGATAAGCGACTTCACCAATCCTTCATAACCCAACAATATACCTGCCTGAATCGCCTCAGTGGTATTTTTCCCAATTGCTGTGGCAGGAAGTACAAGCGGTACCTCGGGTAACTGGGCTGTGTTGGCAAACAGGGCTTTCACAGCCGTGACCAAACCGGGCAAAATGGCTACTCCCAGGATCTTGCTGTCTTTAGAAACGGTTGTAAAAGTGAGCGCAGTACCAAAATCCACTACCACACAATTTTGCTGGTACCGCGATCTTACGGCCACTGCATTGGCGATCAGGTCTGCGCCTATTTCGTGCGGGTGATCAATCTGAATTTCAAGTTCCGGGTAAATATCCGGACCTACCACGATAATTCCTTCACCAAAAAGTGCCCGCAGCATTTTCAATATTGTGGGTGTCAATGCAGGGACAACGCTGCTCAGCACCACCTTTTCCACATCGCCAAACCAAAGTCCGGCTTCCAGGAAATGCAGCCGAAGCCTGGATTCGTAATGTGACTCACTTTCCTGCGGCAGCGACCGCATTCGCCAGAGATGCTCCCAGGAGCCAAATTGATAAAGTCCGAAAACCGTGTCGGTGTTGCCGACATCTACTGCTAACAGCATGAAAGATCATTTACGTGTCGGGGCAAATAAAGACATTATTCAAATAAAACTGGATCATTCCCTGCTTTAACATCTGTTTCTTTTTGATTATCTATAATTTTATCAGAAGAATCGATCAAACTAGCCGGACCCGGCAGGCACATACCTATATCTACCTGGATAAATATGTCTTTTTATACCCATTTTTGCACCTGTATAATCCTCCTTCTAAATACCTGCTTTTTATCCAAAGTAAAGGCGCAGGCCATTCCGGAATGGCAGGATCCGCAGGTGATCAGTATTAATACAGAAAAGCCTCACGCCGATTTCACACCTTATCCCGATGAAAAGAGTGCATTGACGATGACCAAAAAATCACCGTTTGTCCAGTCACTGAATGGTACCTGGAAGTTCAAATGGGCGTCACATCCCTCAAAAGCACAACTTAATTTCTTTGATCCGAATATCTCTGATGCCAGCTGGGATAATATTCCCGTTCCGTCAAACTGGCAAGTGGTAGGCGCGCGGGAAGGCCGTAAATACGACCGCCCGATTTTCTCCAATATCAAACACCCGTTTAAAGCAACTCCGCCGCGCATTACGGCCGATACGAATGCAGTGGGTATGTACCGGACTACATTCACGGTGTCGGCAGACAATAAGGATAAGCAGATTTTCCTGCAATTCGGGGGCGTGCAGTCAGCCTGTTATGTTTGGTTAAATGGCGTTGCGATCGGCTACCACGAGGATGGAATGACGCCGTTTGAGTTTGATGTGACCGAAGATGTTAGACCCGGGCTCAACCACCTGGCTGTGGAGGTAATTAACTGGTCGGACGGAAGTTACCTGGAAGACCAGGACTATTGGCGACTTTCAGGTATTTTCCGCGATGTCAACTTGTTGATTTTACCAAAAGTAATCCTGACCGACTATTCGGTAAGAACGGTCCTGGATGCAAACCAGGAAAATGCAACGCTGAAATTAAGTGCCTATGTCAAAAATTACAACGAACAGGCCATTCACGCGCACCAGGTATTATTTACACTTTACGATGCCAACAAATCGGTAGTCACGACGCCGGTAAGTCAAATGGTAGGCACGCTGGAAAATGGCAAAGAAGGAGCTGTGCGGGTGGATGTACCGGTAACTGCGCCGATCAAATGGAGCGCTGAAACGCCTTACCTATATACCCTCACCGTGCAGCTAATGAATTCAGACGGCAAGGTACTTGAAACAGCGAGTCAGCGCGTGGGATTCCGGGATGTGAAAATCAAAGGCGGACAATTACTGGTCAGTGGAAAGGCGATTACTATCAAAGGTGTTAACCGCCACGAATTTGATCCTGAAACCGGCCGCGTGATCAGCCGCGAATCGATGATCAAAGACATTACATTGATGAAGCAGCACAATATCAATGCTGTACGAACTTCGCATTATCCCAATGTTTCAGAGTGGTACGATCTCTGCGACCAGTACGGACTGTATGTCATTGACGAAGCTAATATTGAAAGCCATGAGCTTTGGAGACAGAACGTTATTCTCGCTGATAATCCGCAATGGAAATCTGCATTCCTCGCGCGCGGCAATGCAATGGTGGAGCGGGATAAAAATCATCCGTCGATTATCATCTGGTCGCTGGGTAATGAATCGGGAATGGGGCAGAATTTTGTTTCAATGGCCGAATTCATCCGCCTCGCCGACCCTACCCGCCCTATTCACTACGAGGGACGAAAAGACTACAAACCGACGTCGCTGAGCAGTTTTGATATCATTTCGGTGATGTATCCTTCCACGCAGGATATGGTTGAACTTGTAAAAAAAGACAAAACGAGGCCGCTGATCATTTGTGAATATGCGCATGGAATGGGCAACAGCATTGGTAACCTGAACGAATACTGGAATTTGATCGAAAAATCGCCCACTATGCAAGGCGGCTTTATCTGGGATTGGGTTGACCAGGGTTTACAGCTCAAAAGACCCGACGGAACTACCTACTGGGACTATTTCAACTACATCGACGGAGCTAATGCAGGCGACGGACTGGTGAACCCCGACAGAACCCCGCAGCCAGAATTAAGTGAGGTAAAAAAGGTATATCAGTACGTCAAGTTTGAAGTACCCGACACTTTGCGGCCCGGTCAAACCCAGGTAACTATCGCAAATAGATACGATTTCCAGTCACTCAGCGGCTACGAATTAGTCTGGTCTTTACAGGAGAATGGAAAGGTGATAGGAAAAGGCGGTACGATAGCAAACCTGAATATCCCGGCTGGGCAAAAACAGCAGATTAACATTCCATTCGAGCTGCCTGCCACGCCGAAGCCAAACAGCGAATACTTCCTGAATCTGAGTGTGCGATTGAAGGAGAATACGCTCTGGGCAGCGAAAGGTCATGAAGTAGCCTGGCATCAGGTACCTGTTGTGAAACCTGCTCCGGAACTCCCGGTCCTGAATTTGTATGGAGAGAGACCATTGCGCGTCGTGCAGCTGAGCGCCGGCCGCATTCAACTGAGCGGGGACGATTTTTCGGTTACATTCGATAAGAATGCAGGCCGCATTATTTCTTTTAAAAACAAAAAAGAGGAAATGCTGGAAGCGGGGCCTTTTCCTAATTTCTGGCGGGTACCCACTGATAACGACGAAGGCGGAGGCGCTGAAAGCTACGCGAGCCGATGGCGCAATGCCGGGTTGGATACATTGGAAATTACGTCCGGCGATATCAAAACGCAGCGCCTCACCTCACAAGCTTACCGCGTTACTCTAAACCAAAAACTGAAAAGCCTCAAAGGAGAAATGGCGGTGAGTTCGGAGTACATTGTCTATACCTCCGGGGACATTTACGTACAGAACACATTCTCGCCAACTGGCGAGTGGCCGGCGCTGGCGAAAGTCGGATTTCAGCTCCAAATGCCCGCTGCATTTAACAAAACCCAATGGTACGGAAACGGTTCGCACGAAACTTATGCGGACCGGAAAACGAGTGGCAAAATCGGTATATATACAGGCCAGGTAGCCGATCAGCATTTCTCTTACATTACCCCTCAGGAGAATGGAAACAAAACAAATGTGCGCTGGGCAACTGTGGTGAATGCAGAAGGTACCGGCTTACTTGCAGCCAGCGATTCGGCTTTCAACTTCAACGTACATGACTATACGGACAAGGATTTACTTGCAGCCAAAAAGCGGGCGGCAGTTCTGGCGCGCGGCAATTCTACTACCGTCAATATCGACTTGGCGCAAATGGGACTGGGTGGCGATGATAGCTGGTCGCCCAGAGTACACGAAGCTTACCTGCTTCCGGCCAAATCCTATTCGTACAAGTTCCGTCTGAAAGCAATTAACAGCACTTCCAATATCGACCAGATCCTCAGCTCACAGCTTCCATTTACTTCCAAAACATCCCGCAGCAATGTTACCGTGACTACTGAATCAGATAATGCGCCGGTCGCGGGCGAAGAGGATGTCGAAGAAGAAGAAATTGCCGAGCCTGTGCGCAAGCCGGTTGTGCGGAAAGCGGCTGTCAGAAAAGCGCCGGTGAAAAAGAAAAAGTCTTCCCGGCGCCGGCGTAGAAGGTAACAGCTACTTTTTGGCAGCAGTTAAAACGTACTCCGCCTTAACCTGGATTACCTGCGCGATCTTGACAAAAACAACTTGCGGTACTTCGATTTTGTGATCTGTAAGTGGTACTTCAAAATTGGAAGTAATGGTGATTTTATCTCCGTCTACTTTCATTTTACCTTTTAAAGTCCGCTCTTTGGTGACGCCGTGTACCGTAAACTTGCCGGTTGCAGAAACATCATACTGCCCGTTTTTCGAGTAATCAGGCACATTGTCAATCTTACCAGTGAATGTGGCAGTCGGGTATTTTTCGGATTCAATGTAATTCTCATTGAAATGTTCCTGCATCAGTTTATTAGGGAAAACGAAATCACGCATGTTCATCCGGATTGCCATTTCTCCATTTGCGGTATTTAAAATAGCCTGGCACTTTTTGTTCTCCGCATTGATGTTTTCCAAAGGAGTTTCTGATGAAAAACGGGTGTTGCCCGTCGAAGTCGAGAACTTACTTCCCTGAGCCCAAGCCTCTGGGAATGACATAGCAATCCCGAGCACGGTCATGAACACCGCGCGTAATATGTGCTGTTTCATCGTTTGTTATTGATCAGTTGATTTCGGCCTTCTGTTGTTTTTATCAAAACTGAAAGTCCGCGAAATGTTGAATCCGTAATGAATATCCCCTTTGCCCCAAGTACCGGCTGTTTCTCCGATGAATTGCTTCTCAATCATGCCCAGCGAATTGGTAAAATGCAGCTGAAAAACGTGACCGCCAGTTTCAATATCCACTCCGAAAGACATGGAATCGTAGTAAGGAGCAGTCGCTGTATTTTTCTCGCGTGCAGTGTAAAAATATTCGCCGTTCAGCGAAACACGTTTTGACAACTTAAACCTGCCGCCTATTCCCAAAGCCAGCAGGAGCTTTTCATCTCCAAGTACCTCGGGTTTGTTTCTGTATAAATAAGTAGGCGACAGTTGCAGCGAGAGCCTTTCACCAAACTTCCGGGCGATCAGCACCTGGGCGGAGTAATACAGCTTGTCCTGAAATTCCAGCTCCTTATTCACAGTAGCCACTCCGGTCCCTCCAAATAGCGTAACCGAAACCGGAATGGAATGCGCGCCTGAACTTTGTTTTAACACCTTATATTTTCCAAAAAAATCATAAACCTTCTGGGAAGTACTGCGGCCCACTCCGATCATGAAATCGTCGGTAACACCATACTCAAATCCCATTCGCATTGTAGCCTGGTCGAGCCCGAAAAACTGATAGGCGCCGGAGTTCAGCCGGCCAAACCGGTGGGAGATACGGAAGTCGAGATGCTTCTTTTTCATCGTCTCCACCGAGTGTCCATTCACAACCCGGGTAGACTTAAACGTGGCCGTGACGGGTACCCGATGCGCACTATCCTGTTGGGAAAGTTCATTCAGCAGATCGTCTTGGGCATAGAGGTTTGTTGTACAAACCACCAATGGTAGTACAAAGCGGAGCATTTTCATAAAAGTGGAAGTTATGCGGTAACTGTAATCGTGTTGCCGTCGGCAGACAGGCTGGTCTTGTAAGTTTTGAGCGCAGTAGTAGCGGGTCCCTTCTCCACAGCACCGGTACTTGAAAATTCAGATTCGTGATTCGGGCACCAAAAATCATTCTGCGCCAGGCGGTATTGCACATTGGTACCCTCATGCGTACATCTTCTCGCAAGTGCTACATAGGTACCTGCCTCAGTAAGCGCCACGATGGTATCGCCGATAATTTGAAACTTACCTTTTGTTTTCAGGTCAGTTACTTTATTCAAATCAATCGTAAAGTTGATTGCATTACCGGTTATAGTTCCTGCGATGCCATTGCCGCCAGTACCCGGATTGGCCGGCTCGGGTTCGTTGTCATCGGAGCCACAGGCGGTCATAGTGGTGCCAAGGCAATAAAATGCCATCAGCGTTGAGGTACTCAGTCCCAGGCTCCTCAAAAATTCTCCCCGCTTCATTTTCTCTTGGTTTGTAGTCTCCATGGTGAACAGTTTAAATTAAATTAGCAGTTATAATTTGGTATCGGTAATTCCTGGATTTACCTGAATGCAGGTACATAGCGAACCGAAATCCACACGCCGGCAGTGAACAGGTTCACTTTCCCATAACCCACTCTTTTCAGCGGCATTCTTGCGTAAGGTTCAGCAACAAGTGAGAGTTTATTTGTCAGCCTATATTCATATCCGGCAGAGGCATTCAGGTGACTGAAAATGTACCAACCTGTTTTCCCTTGCCACCCATTATACTTGATGTGCGGGTCATTCGGGTATTCGTAGTTGTACTTATACTTCTCTCCCCGCATATAGTAAGAAGACAGGCCCGATCCGGCAAAAATTCTTGATCTGCTGCCGGAAACAATGTCATATCTCAGGTTCAAAGGAACTTCCAGCACTTTACAAATACCCTCAATGCTTTCCGGCTTGGTATAGTAGCCCCATTTGGGGTTGAGAATGTAGTCGCCTGCATTGGCGCGGTAGTCTTTCCGGCTCCACACGGCCCCGGTTTGAACGAAGAGCCTTGGCAGTACAGAAAGTTCAGCCATCATCGATACTGCGCTTCCCGGCTTGGTGAGCTTTTCGCCGCCAACAGTGCTTAAATCAGGCGAATAGCCAAATCTTACTGCCCATTTTGCCTGCATCACTACCTCTTTTTCCTCTACGGAAGCAGTCGCTTTCTCTGGCATTTCAAAGGTTATTTGCCGCTGCAAGTGCTTATTGTTCCAGCTTGGCTGTCTGTTTCCAAGCGTAACCACAGCAATCTGCATTCGCTCCCCCGCATTGTCTTTCCTGGCCGCAATTAGCTGTTCATCTGCGGACAATTTGCTTGCATTTAGCTTTGCAGCCGCATTTTGTTCGCCTTCGCCGGAAATGTAGGTACCGCCTTCATCCGTATCTGTTTTCTTCTTTTGGATCAATGCGGTTTTTGGTAAAATAAGAGCTCCGTCGCCTCCTTCCGTCTTTGAGCGGTTAGGCTCTAAGTACACTCCGCCTGCCTTAGATCGGCTCCGGGGCAATATTGGACTGCTTTTTACATCAGCAGTTTTTAAACCTGATCGAGAGAGTGGCTTACTAAATGTATTTTCAGAATTTCCTGTTGCTACTCCATTCGTATTTTTGTTCAATTCTGTTATAGTACCTTTCTCAGCCTTTGCTTCCTCTTTATCTGCATCAGCGGCATTTGCATTTGTGTGGGTCGAGGCGGAGGTATCTGCATTTATAAGCGGAGGTTGCATTGCTGCTGCCGGCTCCGGGTTTTCAGGCAAATTCCTTGTTATGCTATCCTGTGCCGCATTTACAAACCTCGTATTTCCGCTCTCATCTCCATTGTCACGCCACAGGTATCCCACAATTCCTGCCGGGATCAGCAACAGCAATAAGCCAAGCGGCCACCACTTTCTCAACCACGATCCACCCGTCTGCCTATCCTGCTGGTCAAGCTTCTTCCTTAGATTATTCCAATCTTCGGGATCATACTGCGGATCAAACTCTTCTGATGACTTTCTGAAGAGCTTGTCCAGTTCGTCATCTGGTAACTCTGTCATAATCGTCAATATTGATTTTGGATAACATTTCTCTTAGTTTTTCTCTTGCACGCGACAAATTTGATTTTGACGCCCCAACCGAAATGCCCAGCTGTTCTGCAATTTCTTCGTGTGTATAGCCGTCAATGACCGATAAGCTGAAAACAATCCGGTAGGAGGGTGTAAGTTTCTGGATCAAACCCATCAGCTCTTCGTGAGAAAGGCGGCTGATAACTGTTTCATCTACGGACACATTCTCCGCAAACTCCACATTTTCAAACACATCCCTCCGAATCTCCTGACGATAATGGTCAAGTGCGGTATTGATGATGATCCTGCTCAACCACGTCTTGAATGAACGTTCCGTATCATAGCTTTCCAGCTTGGTAAAAACCTTCAAAAAAGAATCGTTGAGTATTTCTTTGGCCTCCTCCCGGCTGCGTGTATAGCGCAAACAAATGCTCATGGCATAGCCGTAGAACTGTTTATACAACAGCTCCTGACTACGGCGGTTTCTCTGTAAACAGCCGGCGAGTAGTTCATGAAGAACGGCGGAGTTATACTCGGGCATGCTATTTGCTTTTTTTACCCTATTACGGGCAAACAGACCACAGGGTTGCTTTACTGGTAGGAGAATTTCAAAAAACTTTGTAACTATTTGATACAAAAACTCTTACAGCAAAAATAAACACCAGGTTTTACCACAGCCCCCTTTGTAAAACACCGGAATTTTTACCATTTTCGCATAACAGCGTAAAGTCGTATAACAGCGTAAAATATTCCCCAATATTTAACTCGCTCCACATGGAGACGCGCGTTTATGTTTAACTATACACATCATCTTGACTCCGTCAGGAAACACCGGTTTGCAGAACTGGATTCACTAAGAGGACTTGCAGCACTGAGTGTTGTTATCTTTCATTTTTCGATCAACCATAACAAACAACTACTGGGCTGGGAATTCAGCTACGGTGTTACCGCGGTTGATTTATTCTTCATGATCAGCGGCTTCGTTATTTTTCAATCCATGGAAAATACGAAAATATGGCAGGATTTCGTGGTAAAACGTTTTGCACGTTTGTACCCTGCATTCTGGTACTGTATGCTGATCACCGCGTTTGTCGCCGTACTGATAGAGCCACATAACATTAATCCGACGCGCATACTCGCAAATGCGACCATGGCGGCTGCCTATTTCGGTATTGAAGACCTGGACGGATCCTACTGGACCTTATTAGTGGAACTCGTGTTCTACGTGTGGATTCTTGCGGTATTCATTTCACACAAACTAAAAAGTGTGGAAAAAATTGGCGCATTGACGATCGTAGCGATTATTGCATTTCATTTTTTCAGCGGATACTACCTCAGCTTTTATGCATTTGCGACCAAGAAGGTCCAATTGCTAAACCACTTTCCGCTATTCTATTCAGGAATCCTGTTTTTCAGGCTGAATGCCGGCAAGAACATCAGGCAAAATCTGTTGCTGATGGTTTTCAGTTTGGCGGCGGCATTTTACCTGCACGATAAAGGCGGCACTGCGCAATACCATACCTCATTCGTGGGCCACTGCATTGCAATTACATTGTTTCACATCATTTTCGCACTTTTCCTTACAGGCAATCTCAAATTCATCAATCACCGCCCTTTGTTTTTCCTCGGAAAAATCTCTTACTGTCTGTATCTGATACATCAATACGTGGGATTGCAGCTTATGTTGAAGCTGACGAACAACTTTGGATGGAACATTTACCCCGCTCTGGTGCTGACAGTCGGCTTATGCATTCTGGTAGCGCACCTGATTACACGGTTTATAGAGGTTCCCTGCTATGACCTTGTCAGAAACTGGTATGAGCAGATGCGCAAGCCGGTCTATCGCCAGCAGGATCAGGACCTTGTGGTCCATTGACAGCAGCCGTTTTTCTGCTGTACCGCAACCATGATTTTTAATTACTTTTGCTGCCTGATATCTAAATGCATATCCTGGTGAGTACCACTTCGGCGCTCACGCAATATGCCCGATTCTGATGGCTACAAATGAGCAAACCAATACACCCACTTCTTTCTTTTCTATCCGGAAAATCAGTTGGGCGGGACTAAAAACGACTGTAAGTCTCTTTAAATACCTTCGTCCTTATCGCGGGATGTTTTTTATCGGACTTATTTTTCTTGCATTATCGACAGGTACTTCCCTCGCATTTCCAAAACTGGTAGGCAGCATTATCGAGGTGATCGAAGGTAAATCGCCTTATACAATCAACCAGATCACGATGTTCCTGTTTTTGATACTGGTCTGCCAGGCTGTGTTTTCCTATTTCAGGATTTACCTGTTTACCAAGGTTAGTGAAATGGCGATGACAAACATTCGCCTGGATGTTTTCAGCAAAATCATCACACTCCCGCTTACATTCCTGGAATCCCGGCGCGTGGGTGAGCTGACAAGCCGCATTACTGCTGATGTATCCCAGTTACAGGGACTACTCTCATTCACGCTGGCGGAGATTTTCCGGCAAATCGCCACGCTTGTAGTCGGCATGGCGATTCTTTTTTATACCTCCTGGAAACTGACGCTTTTCATGCTCGCGACTTTTCCCGTGCTGGTAGTTGCTTCCGTTTTCTTTGGCCGGCGGATGCGGCAGCTTTCCAGGAAGGCGCAGGACGAACTTGCCGCAGCAAATGTGGTGGTTGAAGAAACATTGCAGTCCATCCATGTTGTCAAAGCATTTACCAACGAACCCCTGGAAGTTTCGCGTTATGGGACTATACTGCAAAGAGTAGTAAAGCTTTCGCTTTATGCAGCCAGCTTTCGCGGCGGGTTTGTATCCTTTATCATTTTTGCATTGTTCGGCGGCATTGTGGCCGTGATCTGGTATGGGGCCGGGCTGGTGCAGGCGGGAGAGTTCGGATTGTCTGACCTGTTTACATTTATACTTTATACTACATTCATTGGCGCTTCCATTGGCGGAATGGGTGATTTGTATGCGCAGGTCAACAAGACGATCGGTGCTTCGGAGCGTATTTTTGAGATACTGGAAGAAGAGCCTGAGATTACCATTGACGGGGCCAGGAATGCAGGTACCAGTGTTGTTCGTGGCGATATTTTGTATGATAACATCCATTTCTCCTATCCGTCGCGGCCTGATCTGCCTGTACTCAGAGGGATATCGCTCCGCATTCATGCAGGCGAAAAGATCGCGCTCGTAGGATACAGTGGCGCAGGCAAATCTACGATTGTCCAGCTCCTCATGCGGTTTTATAACTACCAATCGGGCCGGATTATGATTGACGGAAAACCGCTTTCAGATTTCGGGATTTCTGAGCTGCGCAAAAACATCGCTATTGTACCTCAGGAAGTCATGCTATTTGGCGGTACCATTTACGAAAACATCTCTTACGGAAAACCGGATGCAACCCGGGAAGAAATTTACGATGCAGCCCGGCGCGCCTATGCGCTTGACTTCATTGAATCGTTTCCGGAAAAGCTTGAAACTGTCGTAGGCGAAAGAGGTATCAAGCTTTCAGGCGGACAGCGCCAGCGCATTGCCATTGCACGTGCTATTCTTAAAAATCCAAAAATCCTGATCCTTGATGAAGCAACGAGCTCTCTGGACGCAGAATCGGAAAAGCTGGTTCAGGTTGCATTGGACGAATTAATGAAAGATCGTACAACGATTGTGATCGCGCACCGGCTGGCTACTATCCGCAAAGTGGATATGATTTATGTGATCCGTGAAGGAATGATCGCCGAATCTGGTTCGCACAATGAATTATCGCTGCTGGATAACGGATTGTACGCCAATCTGATCAAATTGCAGTTTGAAACTGCCCAAAGTAATTAATGGAAAATACCACCGCACAAAACCCGCCCGCAGCTTTTTTTGAAGCAAGGCTCAAAGATGCACGCGGAGCCGAAGCCGCCGCCCAGCAAAAATCTAACGAACTTTCTTTTGCCCGTCTGGCCGTGTTTGTGACAATCATTCTTTTTGTCTGGCTGATGATCCGGTCCGGTGAGGCTGCCTGGGCACTGGCGGTTGCAGTACTGGTTTTCGCGTTTCTATTTCTAATGCGAAAACACCAGCAGGTGAAGCAGACCCGCGATTTTCATAAAAACCTGCAAACTGTAAATGAAGATGAACTGGAAAGACTTTCGCTCCGCTTCAAACGCACCGACAATGGAATGCAGTTTATCGAAAAAGAGCACGCTTTCCTCTCTGACCTGGATATTTTCGGGGAGTACTCCCTTTACAAACTACTGAACCGCACGCGCACTTCCGAGGGTAGTAAAAGACTTTCAAACTGGCTCAAAAATCACGCAGCTCCCGATGATATACTAGCCCGCCAACAAGCCTCGGCTGACTTCAAGCAACACCCCGAACTAATGCAAACCTGGGAGGCGACTGCATTGCTCCACGAACATGCAGCAGCGCAGGTAAATGCATTCCGGGCATGGTCAACCGAGACGCTTGATCCGAAACTGGCATCACTTCTGAAATTCCGGTGGTTTCCATTGGTAACCCTGGCTGTTATTGCACTCGTTGTCTTCCGAATTATTCCTTACTGGGGCATACTGCTTTGCCTCGGAACCCATTTTTACATTCTGAAACAATTTCAGGCGGTTATCCAGGTGACTACCAACAAAACAACAACCCTGGGTAAAACGCTCGTCGCTTATGCAGATCTGTTGAAACTGGCCGAAGCTGCGCCTTATACGTCACGCTGGTGGCTTGGCAGAAAAGCATTGATCGAAGGTTCTTCCAGTTCCCTGCACCGCGCCGGTGCGTTGTTTGAGCGCCTTGACTACCGAAATAATCCATTTTTCGGACTTTTTGTAGGGATACCTACACTTTGGGATATACATTGTCTGGCTGCATTGGAAAAGTGGAAGCAGGCTAACCAATCTAAAATGTGGCACTGGCTCGATGTACTTGCAGATACCGAAGCGATGAATTCGCTGGCGGGGCATGCATTTGCAAACCCGCAGTATGTTGTTCCGCAAGTAAATGACCAGCCGCAGGTTTTTGTTCAAACAAAATCAATGGGCCACCCGCTCATTCCTACGGAAAAGCGCGTGAGCAACGATTTCGAACTAACCGGAACTGGCTCTACGATGCTGGTGACAGGTTCTAATATGTCGGGAAAAAGTACATTCCTCCGCACAATCGGGCTTAATCTGGTGCTGGCGCAGATGGGCGCAGTAATAAGTGCCAACGCATTTTCCTGCTCTCCCCTCCGTGTTTTCAGCAGCATGCGCACCCAGGATTCACTGGAAGAAAGTACATCGTCTTTTTACGCAGAATTGAAAAGGCTCAGGTTACTTCTTGAACTGTCCGGTGAAAACGCAGCGCCCGTTTTCTATCTTCTTGATGAAATCCTGAAAGGTACCAATTCAGCAGACCGGCACCGCGGCGCTGAGGCGCTGATCAGACAATTGCACGGTAAAAATGCTTCCGGGCTCGTCTCCACGCACGATCTGGAACTGGGACAATGGGGAGAAACAGAGGGGTACGTGCATAATTATCACTTCCGCTCCGACGTAGAAGAGGGCAAACTGCATTTCGATTATCGGTTGTACAAAGGTATTTGCCGGAGTTTCAATGCGTCGGAACTGATGCGGATGATGGGGATAGAAATAGCAGTTCCCGACAAAAATACCGCTGCATCAGAGTAAGGGGCCATTTTTATCCTTATCAAAGCTTTTACGTAACTTTACTGATTACATTTACGTTTCTAATGCAGAAACGCAAGATCCGCCTGGATGAGCTTAATAAATCAATTACCAATAACGATTACGAAAAAACCTGAATGGAAGTATTAATAATGGCCGGACAGCTCATCCTGGGCTTGTCCATCTTGGTAGGACTACACGAATGGGGACATATGGCCGCGGCCAAAATGTTTGGGATGCGGGTTGAAAAATACTTCATTGGTTTTCCTCCTAAAATTTTCAGCATCCAGCGCGGCGAAACAGAATATGGAATTGGCGCCATTCCATTGGGAGGTTTTGTAAAAATATCGGGTATGATCGACGAGTCGATGGATACCGCTACCATGAACCAGGAGCCACAACCCTGGGAGTTCCGCTCCAAGCCAGCCTGGCAGCGTTTGATCGTCATGCTGGGAGGTATTATCGTGAATGTGGTTGTCGGGATTTTCATATTTATCCTGATCGCTTACCGTGAAGGAGACCAGTTCCTGTCGAGCTCGGAAGTAAATAAATACGGTATTGTTGCAGGTGAACTTGCACAGGAAATCGGGTTGAAGACCGGCGACAAGATTGTAAAGGTCAATGGAAAACCTTTTACGAATTTCAGTGAAATCGTGAGCTCGGAAGTATTCCTGGGCAGCAACAGTTCTTATACGGTTAACCGCGATGGAAAGGAGCTGGTGGTTGAGATACCTAACAATTTCATCGAAAAAGTCTCAGACCCTAAACAAAAAGGGAATTTCATCCGTGCACAGGAACCGTTTACGATCGGAGAGCTGATCCCTGGCTTGCCTGCTGAAAAGGCGGGTCTGCAGACAGGTGACAAAGTACTTACGCTAAATGGAAAACCGATCCAGTTTTTTCACCAGATGCAGGACGAGCTGGACAAGGTAAAAGGAAAGCAGGTTACCATTGTTGTTGAGAGGGCCGGTGCACAGAAAAGCATTCCACTGCAGGTTTCGGAAGATGGTACAATTGGTTTTTACAGAAACAGTCTTTTAAAATACACAACAGTTGAGTACACCCTTGGAGAGGCGATCGGCGTCGGCACGAAGGATGCATTCAATGTTGTTTTTGATAATATCAAAGGTTTTGGTAAAATCTTCCGCGGCGAAGTATCTGCATCCAAAGCATTGAGCGGACCTATCGGCATTGCCCGTATGTTTGGCGGCGTTTGGGATTGGAGCCGGTTCTGGTACCTTACAGGCTTGCTCTCTATGGTACTCGCATTCATGAACGCACTTCCAATTCCTGCGCTTGACGGTGGTCACGCGGTTATTCTTACTTACGAACTCGTTTCCGGCCGCAAACCTTCTGACGCATTCCTCGAAAACGCGCAGAAAGTAGGTATGGTATTATTGCTCGGCCTGATGGCATTTGCGATCTTCAATGATGTTTGGAAAGCTGTTTTTTAAAGGGGAGAAAGGACGAAAGGGAGGATGGAGGAAGGGATTGCGTGTTCCCGCCTCCTTCCCCCTTTTCTTCCTTTCCTCCTTCCTCCTTCTCACCTCCTTTGCACCGAAGCACGAATACCACGTTTCGGTCACGCACATGCAGTTCAATCCTGCTCAAAAATCCTTTGAGGTGAGTATCCGGATCTTTACCGATGATCTTGAAAAAGGGTTGTCTCAGAGCAACGGAAACCAGCGCTTTGTTGTAAAAGACAATGACAAGAATGATCCGCTGGTTGAAAAGTACATCCGAAAAGGCTTCGTCTTAACAGATTCGGGTAGAAATCCTGTGGCAATGCATTACGTTGGAAAAGAGCAGGAGGAGGACGCGACCTGGATTTATCTGGAAATTCCGTTTCAGGGAAAAACCGATGGTTACCGTCTTCAAAACAGCACGCTGATGGAGGTGTTCGACGATCAGGTGAATATGACAAATTTGAAGCTTGTATCGGAGAAAAAGACCTTTCTTTTCAAAAAAGGACAGACCGTACACGCGCTTTAAAAACGGCCAAAACCGACCTGACAAGCACCAATTGGCACAGCTATTTTGTTTTATTATTCCCTTTCTTTTGAAAGGCCTTATTTATATATTGGGAAAAGATTATCTGTCATTTTGACAGAATGCCTATGAAATTTGAACCTTCTGACTTATATAGTCGGCTGCTAATGTCTGATTCCGACATGGATAGCCTCGAAATTGTTCCACTTGGCGGACCTGACGGTTCCGATGAGCCTTTTGAACTTCCGAATGAACTTGCCATTTTACCAATCAGACAGACTGTACTCTTCCCGGGAATGGTTATTCCTGTCACTGTGGTGCGCCAGAAAGCGATCCGTTTGGTAAAAAAGATATATCGTAATTCTGACATTAACCTACGGATTCTCGGTGCTGTTACGCAAGCTCTTCCCAACAAGGAAGATCCTACTGCGGAAGATCTTTACAACATTGGTACAGTTGCGCAGATCCTGAAAATGATCACTTTGCCCGATGGAAATGTGACCATTATCGTGCAGGGAAGGCAGCGTTTTGAGATCAAGAATATCATTCACGAAGAGCCTTATCTTACAGCCGAAGTCCGCGCGATAGAGGATTCGTTTGCTGGTCCTACTAAAAAAGAGTCAAAAGCACTGCTGCAATCACTTCGTGACGGGGCGCATAAAATCATGCGGCTGAACCCCGAGATACCTCAGGAGGCGCGCATTGCACTGGATAATATCGAAAGCCCGATTTTCCTGATCCATTTCCTTTCTTCCAATATCAATGTAGAAGTAGCCGACAAACAGAAGCTGCTTGAAGAAAGAAACGGACATAAGCAGGCGACGCTTTTGCTTCAATACATGATGCGGGAGATCGAAATGCTGGAACTGAAACGCGAAATCCAGACAAAGGCGAGCTCTGACATTGACCAGCAGCAACGTGACTATTTCCTGCGCCAGCAGATCAAAGTTTTGCACGACGAACTTGGAATGGATAGTCCCGAGCGGGATCTGGACGAAATTCGTTTAAAGGCAAGTCAGAAGAAATGGTCTGATCAGGTACGTCTTCATTTTGATAAAGAACTAAACAAGCTGCAAAGAATTAACCCGATGGCGCCAGAGTACCCGGTGACGATGAATTACCTGGAAACACTGGTAGATTTGCCCTGGGGACAATATACAAAAGACAATTTCGACCTGGTACGCGCACAGAAAGTACTTGATGCAGACCATTTCGGATTGGAAAAAGTGAAAGAAAGGATCATCGAATACCTGGCAGTTTTGAAACTGAAAGGCAATTTGAAAGCGCCTATTCTTTGCTTATACGGACCTCCGGGAGTGGGTAAAACTTCTTTGGGAAAATCCATTGCAAAAGCATTGAACCGGGAATACATCAGAATGGCGCTCGGCGGCGTGCATGATGAAGCTGAAATCCGTGGCCACCGCAAGACTTACATTGGCGCAATGCCGGGTAAGATCATTCAAAATATCAAAAAAGCAGGTTCAGCCAATCCGGTTTTTATTCTGGATGAAATCGATAAGGTAAGCTCCGATTATCGCGGCGATCCTTCGTCGGCATTGCTGGAAGTACTTGACCCTGAGCAAAATTCCTCTTTTACAGACAATTACCTGGAAGTAGAATACGATCTTTCGAAGGTACTGTTTGTAGCCACAGCCAACTCGCTTGATACCATTCATCCCGCATTGCGCGACCGGATGGAAATCATCGAAATGACGGGTTACACAATTGAAGAGAAATTGCAGATTGCAAAACGCTACCTGGTACCAAAACAACGTAAAGACCACGGGTTGAAATCGACAGATATCAAGATCGACGATTCGGCGCTGCTGAAAATCGCGGAAGGTTACACCCGCGAATCCGGCGTCCGCAACCTCGAACAGAAAGTGGGTACGGTTGTGCGCAAGATCGCGAAATTGGTGGCAATGGAGCAGGATTACCCTAAAAGTCTGAAAGCTGATCAGATTGAAAAATACCTGGGTGCAGAGATTTTTGACAAAGACCTTTACCAGGATAACGATTTTGCCGGTGTAGTTACCGGCCTTGCCTGGACTTCTGTTGGCGGCGAAATTTTGTTTATTGAAACAAGCCTGAGCCGCGGAAAAGGTAATCTGACACTTTCCGGACAGCTGGGCGATGTAATGAAAGAATCAGCAGTAGCTGCATTGTCTTACCTGAAAGCAAATGCTGACAGGCTCGACATTGACTACCGCATTTTCAACCAGTACGATCTTCACGTACACGTTCCTGCGGGTGCTGTTCCGAAAGACGGACCTTCGGCCGGGGTTACGATGGTAACTTCAATGGCGTCCATTTTCACGCAGCGTCGGGTTAAGCCTTTTATTGCAATGACAGGCGAGATTACCCTGCGTGGAAAAGTACTTCCTGTCGGCGGTGTAAAGGAGAAAATCCTGGCGGCACGCAGAGCCGGCGTGAAGGAAATTATTCTGTGTGTTAAAAACCGGAAGGATGTGGAAGAAGTACCTGCTAACTACATTAAGGACCTGTCTTTCCATTATGTCGACACAATAGACGAGGTACTTGCGATTGCATTGCTACCTGAGCAAGTTAAAAATCCGATCAAGTTTGTTTTTCCGGACAAGAAGAAAGAAAAGGAAGAAAGCGGCTTTGTTACCATTGAGGCTTAGGCGCGGTTTTTTAGAATATATATGATTAAAGAGGCGCTTGACGGCGCCTCTTTTTGTTAGGGGTTACTATTTGTAATTGGCGTCACATGAATGTACCTATTTCTTTAAAAATGTCTTTACCGCAACTTTCACCCGAACTCCTGGATCAACGTCCTGACCTGCTGGCAAATCACAGGCAGCTGCTCGCTTTGCCCGAAAAAATCATTCAGTTTGGCACAGGCGTGCTTCTGCGCGGCTTGCCCGATTATTTCGTGAACAAGGCGAATCAAAAAGGGATTTTCAATGGTAGGATTGTGGTTGTAAAATCCACAGGAAATGGTGGAACGGATGCATTTAGACAACAACAAAACCTGTACTCGCATAGTATCCGCGGGATAGCAGACGGTCGGCAGGTTGATGAAACCGTTGTTAATGCTTCAATTAGCCGGACATTAAGCGCGAGTTCTGAATGGGATGAAATTCTGAAATGCGCGGCTAACCCTGAAATGCAGATTGTCGTTTCGAATACAACGGAAGTAGGTATTCAGCTTACAGATGATGATATTTTCGCATCTCCCCCAGCCTCTTTTCCGGGCAAGCTTACCGCCTTTTTACATGCACGTTTTCAGGCCTTCGACGGTTCCATGGAATCAGGAATGGTGATCGTCCCGACTGAGCTGATTGTTGGCAATGGAACAAAACTGCGTGAGATTGTACTGGAACAAGCTTCGCGGCACGAGCTGGGCAGTGAGTTCATAGGCTGGCTTGAAAATGCAAACCATTTTTGTAATTCTCTCGTAGATAGGATAGTACCAGGCAAACCGGACGCGGAGAGCATAGCGGAGCTTTCCGAGAAACAGGGTTTCAGGGACGATCTTTTGATTATATCAGAAGTTTACAGCCTTTGGGCAATTGAAGGTGATGCAAATATCCGCTCAGTGCTGAGCTTCGCCGAAGCAGACAGCGGGGTAGTAATTGAGCCTAACATCGATCTGCATCGCGAGTTGAAGCTGCGATTGCTCAATGGAACACACACATTGTCTTCCGGGCTCTGCTATTTGCATGGATTGGAGACTGTGCGTGAGAGTATGGAAACGCCTGAAATTGCCACTTTCGTTTCAGATTTAATGCTGAACGAGTTGGCTCCGGCGATACCCTACCAGGTGGATCCGGCGCGTGCGCGGGAATTCGGGAATCTGGTACTGGATCGTTTTCGCAATCCATTTATCCGCCACCAGCTGATTGACATTACGGTGCAATACACGGCGAAGATGAAAATGCGGAATATTCCAACCTTACTGCAACACTATAAGCATTCAGACCAGCCGCCGCTGCTATTTGCAAAAGGTTTTGCTGCCTTTCTGAAATTTATGAAACCGGTTGTGCATAAAGACGGTAATTATTACGGAGACCTGGACGGTAAACCCTATTCCATCCGCTGCGACTCTGCGGCTTATTTCGATGAAAAGTGGAGAAATGCGGCTTCGCCAGTCGACCTTGCGGAACAGGTAATGAGCGACACTGAGCTGTGGGATACTAACCTGACATTGCTGCCCGGTTTTGCCAATGCAGTGAAGGAAAACATGGCCGAAAATGCAGAAGTACTAACGATTATCCCAAAGAATTAGGAGCAGCAGCAGTATTTTCATTACTTCCGCAGTATGCTTATATTTGGTAAAACACTGCATTATGATTGTCCCATTGAACATTCCGGTACATGAGTTTTTCAATGACGAAGAACTGGTTGCATTCAGCATTGCCAACCCGGAACTGTCTGTTGAAAGAGACGAGCATGGTCAACTCTTTATCAATATGACGCCCACTTTTGCACTTAGTAGTTCAAATAACAGCGAACTGATAACGGAATTAGGAATCTGGAACCGGAAATATAAAGCTGGAAAGGTACTCGAATCGAATGGAGGCTACTTCCTTCCGGATTCTTCCATGCGCGTACCAGACGTGGCCTGGATAAAACTGGAACGCTGGAATGCATTGAGTACTGCCGAGAAGAAGTCCTTCCCGCATCTTGCCCCTGACTTTATTATTGAATTAAAATCAGAAACGGACAGCCTGGCGGATTTGCAAAGCAAAATGGATAAATGGATCAAAAATGGCGTGAAGTTAGCTTGGCTGATTTGCACAGACAACCAAATCACTTACATCTATGAACCAGGGAAAGAGGTAGTATCTGTAACTTTTGAAGAAACACTTTCAGGCGGAGCTGTACTCTCTGAGTTTTCAGTCCGCCTGAGTGATATTTTAGAATACTAAGGTTAAAAAGTCCTCAGCTATTCTGACGAAACTCTTTAACGAGTGCAATACTTTCGGCTACTTTTTGCTCGATCCAGGGATAATTTCCTTCTGCAACAATGTCCTTTGGGAACAGGTTTGAACCCAAGCCGACTGCATACACACCAGCGCCAAACCACTCGCTGATACTTTCTCGTGTCGGCTGCACTCCGCCTGTTACCATAATCTTTACCTTTGGCATTGGTCCCCGGATCGCTTTTACAAATGCAGATCCCACAACGTCTCCCGGAAACAACTTAACAACTTCCGCACCCGCCTGCTGCGCATTGTATATTTCGGTAAGCGTAGCCACACCGGGAATCCACGGAATATTTGCCGCAGCACATGCATTTCCAACCGCCGGGTTGAGACAGGGTGTCACAATGAAATCTGTCCCTGCATCGATGAATTTCTGAGCAGTCTCAGCATCATAAATGGTACCTATCCCCAGTGAGAGCCCTGGCAGGCTTTCCTTCGTATATGTCAGCAGTTCCGTAAAAACGGTAAATGCATTGTCCCCGCGATTTGTAAATTCAATTGCCCTTGCGCCGCCGCGGTAGCTTGCGTTAACAATCTCTTTGGCAACTTCTATATCTGCATGGTAGAACAGGGGCACAATGCCCACTTCGTTCAATAGTACCAATGTTGTTTCTTTATCCATAATGATTTGAGTGAGCCAGTTCAACCGGGTACTTGATTTATCTTTTAATTCTCCCCGAGGTTTCACCCTGCCTGATTGCCTCCACTTCATCGATGGTCGAAATCAATGCGTCTCCTTCTATCGTATGCTTCAATGCAGATGCTGCCACGCCAAATTCCAACGCTTTGTGCTGATCGTTAAAAGTGATTAACCCGTGAATGAGACCGGCAATAAAAGCGTCTCCGCCTCCTACCCTGTCAATAATCGGGTTTATCTCAATATCCTCTGTTTCCAGAAGTTGACTCCCATTCCACAAATAAGCGCGTAGCAAATTGTGGGAGGCACTTATGGAGGTCCTTTTTGTATCTACAACTGTGCTAACCTGCGGATAAGCCTTTTGTAAGTTGACGCAGGACTCTTGGAAATCGTTTCCTTCGATGCCGAAAATCTCTTTGATGTTCTCCTTGTTGGCAATCACGATGTCGGTTCCTGCAGTAAGCTCCGGTAAGATATCAGAAGGTTTTTTACCGTATTTCCACAAATTCGCGCGATAGAAGATATCACCCGAAACGGTCAGTCCATATTTTCTGGCAACTTTAATCCCGTCCAGCAGTGCATCCGCCGCACCTTGCGACAATGCAGGAGTGATACCCGCCCAATGAAACCATTTGGCATCTTTTAAAATGCTATCCCAGTCAATTTCTTTCGGATCGATTTCAGCCAAAGAGGAATTCGCGCGATCGTATACGATCTGGCTTCCCCGCAATGCTGCGCCCATTTCAAGAAAGTATACGGCCATTCTAGGTCCGCCGTAAATAATATGTGAAATATCGACACCGTGAAATTGCAGGTACTGCGCCGCAGCCCGCCCGATCGGAGAATCCGGAAACCGTGTGACGTGAGCGGTATGATGTCCCCAGTAAGCCAGCGCCGTTGATACATTCGCCTCGCCCCCTGCATAGGTAACATTGAGCTGCCGAGCCTGTTCAAAACGGGAAAAACCAGGAGTGGAAAGCCGCATCAGGACTTCACCGAAAGAAACTATTTGAGCCATATTTTAGATAGTGCCTTTTTTGTATACCAATGTGGAAAAGGCTTTGGTAAAGGTTAAGAATTGATCAAAAATAACACTTAAACATCAAAATAGCCCATAACTAAGAGTCTGGGCTATCTAATTACATTTTATGAGAATCTAGTATTTTTCAAAACTTAAAGTACCTGCTGGCATTGTGATACGAGATATCCTGTACCATTTTGCCCAGCCACGGAATATCGTTTGGCAACTCCCCATTGTCCACATCGTTACCGATCAGGTTACACAATATCCTTCTGAAATATTCGTGACGGGGGTAAGATAAGAAGCTGCGTGAGTCTGTCAGCATTCCAACAAAGCGGCTGAGTAGTCCCATATTCGATAAGGCATTCATTTGCCGCTCCATCCCATCCTTTTGATCCAGAAACCACCAGCCCGAACCAAACTGCATTTTGCCCGCGACAGTACCATCATTGTAGTTGCCTGTCATAGTGGCCAGCGCTTCGTTATCAGACGGGTTGAGATTGTAAAGTATAGTTTTAGCCAGCTGGTTGGTAGAATCGAGTTTGTTCAAAAATTTGGATAAAGCCTGCGCTTGGCTGTAATCGCCGATGGAGTCCCAGCCCGTATCCGGCCCGAGTTCCCGCAGCATTCGTGCATTGTTGTTTCTTAACGCGCCTAAATGGAACTGCTGCGTCCACGATTTCGCATGATCCATTTTGGCAAGATCAAACAGCAGCATCGACTTGAAAGCAGTACGATCCGCCTCACTTGCAATCTGCCCCGACCTGGTTAAATGGAATGCATTCTTAGCTGCCTCTTCATCGAAATTCGCATAAATATGCTCCAATCCGTGATCAGAAAGTCGGCCGCCCATAGCAGCAAAGAAATCGTGACGGTTTTGAAGTGCTGCCAGAAGCTCGTTATAATCTGAGATCGAAGACTTTCCCGCACTTGCCGCCAGCTTTTCTAAATACGCATTAAAATCCTCCGGTGTATCAATCAGAAGCATTGCTTTATCCGGTCGGAAAGTAGGCAGTACCTTGATATTAAAGCCGCTTTCCTCAATCATTTTGTGATAGTCAAGCGCATCAATCGGATCATCCGTGGTACAGATGACCTTTACATTCATCTTGTTAAGCAGGCTTTTTACCGAAAAATCAGGCTGCTTTAATTTGGCAGAGCACTCTTCGTAAATTTCGCGGGCGGTATCCTTGTTGAGGAGAATATCCACATCAAAATACCGCAGCAATTCGAGGTGTGTCCAGTGATAGAGTGGGTTACGCATTGTGTACGGTACCGTCGCTCCCCATTGTTCAAACTTTTCCCAGTCGCTCGCATCTCCCGTGCAATACCGCTCATTAATACCATTGGCCCGCATTGCCCGCCATTTATAATGGTCGCCGTACAGCCAAATCTGCGTAAGATTATCGAATTGCCTGTCTGCTGCGATCTGGTCAGGCGGCAGGTGGCAGTGGTAATCGATAATCGGCATTTTTTTCGCGTAATCATGATATAAAACGCGGGCTGTTTCGGAGCGAAGGAGAAAATCTTCGCTGATAAATGTCTTCTGTGCGGTAGCGATTGTTGTCATTTTTTGTGCGGTTTAACCCTTGTTTGCCCCACCCCCAAACCCCCTTGAAGGGGGCCTATTATATATCGAATTAAAGCCCCCCACCGGGGGGTTGGGGGGCTAATTTCTCAACCCTCTCTCAATTCCATATTCCAGCCCGCGTAGCTCGGCAAGCCCGCGAAGGCGGCCGATTGCTGTATAACCCGGATTGGTTCTTTTTCCTGTCGACAAATCGTCGAGCATCCGGTGGCCGTGGTCTGGTCGAAAAGGCATTCGGAGATCAGTTCTCCCTTCTTCAAGTCTTCTTTTTTGTTCCAGGACCAACCCCTTCATGACACTGTACATATCTACATCTCCGTCCAGGTGATCGGCCTCGTAGAAGCTGCCGTCGTGCTCTCTCTTGGTGGCTCGCAAATGGATGAAATGGATTCTGTCACCCAATCTTTCCACCATACCAGCCAGGTCATTATCTGCCCGCACTCCATACGATCCGGTGCAAAAACAAATGCCATTCGCCTGATGATCGTAGGCTTCGAGCAGCATCATCGCATCATTTTCAGTACTTACTACACGTGGAAGTCCTAAAATCGGATACGGAGGATCGTCGGGGTGAATGGCGAGCCTGATACCAGCTTCTTCTGCCACAGGACCGATTGCCTGAATAAACTGGTACAAATGCGTTCTCAATTCCAGATCACCGACTTCTTTGTAAGTATCAAGTACTTTCCGGAATTCTTCGATTGTAAAACTCTCTTCGGAGCCCGGTAATCCGGCGATGATATTCCGGACTAGCCGCTGCACGTCTTCTTCCCTGGCAGCATCAAGCCAGCTTTTCGCTTTTGTTTTTTGCTCGTCGGTGTACAAATCCTGTGCTTCCGGTCTGTTCAGCAGATAAAGATCGAATGCGGCAAATTGCGCGGCATCAAACCTTAATCCTGTTGAGCCATCTTTCATAGGCGCATCAAGATCCGTTCTCGTCCAGTCCAGGATCGGCATGAAGTTGTAGCAAACCGTATCAATACCGCATGCCCCGAGATTGCGTAGACTTTGCTGGTAATTGCGGATATATTTTTCAAAATCTCCTGTACGCGTTTTGATAGCCTCATGCACAGGTACACTTTCGACCACAGACCAGGTAAGCCCCGCCTGCTCAATCATTTGTTTTCTTGCTGAAATTTCTTCTATCTCCCAAATCTGACCATTAGGGATGTGGTGCAATGCAGTGACGATTCCGGTGGCACCAGCCTGTCTGATATCCTGCAAAGAAACAGGATCATTAGGTCCGAACCACCGCCAAGTTTGTTCCAGGGACATTTTAAAGGGGGCTTTCGGCTGTCGGCCGTCGGCTTTTAGCAGTTTTAGTTAAATGCTTTTCAGATCGATCTGTCAGCACAAGTGATTATCAATGGTATCTTAAAAAAGGCTGATTACCGAAAGCCGACGGCCGAAGTTCCTAAATTGCCGAAAGCCGACAGCCGAAGTTTCCTAAGCTACCAACCTATGCTCAGGCACGCGCTCTCTCAACACTTTCAATGCGCGGCTCATCTGAGTTTCTACTGTTTTGACAGAAATAGCGAGCTTTTCGGCGATATCCCGGTAACGCAAGCCTTCTTCGCGGCTTAACCGGAAAATCAGCTGGCATTGTCTTGGCAGTGCCTGAATGCAATCTTCAACGTGCTCGTAAAACTCATTGAACGACAATTCCTCGCAGGGAGAAAAATGATCCGCGTGGGTCATATTCCATTGTACCGAATCCAGTGATTCACGCTCATTCTGCCGGTGTATCCGTAGTTTGAGATAATCCAAAGCCTGGTTGCGTACCGCGCGGTAAATGTAAGCCTGAAAAGAAGTATGCACTTCAATCTGCTCGCGATTTTTCCAAAGTTTCACAAACACATCCGAAACAACTTCTTCGGCGATTTCGCGGGTGATTACTACGCGCATTGCGTAGTTGCAGAGTGATCTGTAATGGTGGTTGAAGAGCTCGCGGAAAGCATGGTAGTCTCCGGTCGCCACTACTTTGCCAAACAGGTTCTCCAACAAACCTTTCTGATTTGTGGCAGAAGATATTGTAGAGGTAAACGATTTCGCTTCCATGTATTTTCAGGCTGGGTTGGTTTAGAAATTTCCGTGATTGGTAGTGGTGTGCAGTAGCTGATCTTCGTCAACAATGAACCGAGTTTAACCAATGATTCAGTGATACACAAAAATAAATCTTGAAAAAAAGCAATTAATTCACGCAACCGTTCCCGGAACCGTTCCCGTTCCCGGTATTTTTCCCGGAACTTTTGCCTTAATTCGGTAAATTGTGCAACCATCCGGCTTTGGTGCATTCCACAGGTTTTTTAGCACGATTGCATTATTCCCATATCCTCTATGAAAAAGGTTTCCATTACCATCAAAGAAATCGCACGACAGCTGAACATTTCCAAATCGACAGTTTCCCGTGCATTAAGGGATAGCAGCGAAATCAGCGAAGAAACCAAGAAGAAAGTCATTGCTCTGGCTGAGCAGCTCAACTACTACCCTAACCCCATCGCGATCAGCCTGCTGAAAAACCGCACACAAACAATTGGGGTAATCGTGCCGGATATTGCAAACCGATTTTACTCCTCGGCGATCGGCGGGGTTGAGGATATTGCTTACAGCCGCGGGTATCATACCATGATTTACCAGAGCCACGAGCAGCTCGAAAGAGAGCGTTCTGCGTCCCGGCACATTGCATCCCGGCGCGTCGACGGTTTGGTAGTGGCTATTTCGAGCCAGTCTGAGGACATAGATCATTTCATTTCCTTGCAGGAGCAGGGAATTCCTGTAGTGTTTTTTGACAGGGTGAGCGACGCCATGCAAACACACAGAGTACGTGTGGACGATTACAAAGGCGCATTTGAAGCAACGGAACATTTAATCAATGAGGGTTGCCGCAGGATTGCCCACATTGCAGGGCCAAAGCCACTTTCCATTACGCACTTCCGGCTGGAAGGCTACAAAGACGCTTTGCGGAAACACAATATCGCATTTCAGGATGAATGGGTTTTGCATAGCGAAGTAACACAGGCAGGTGGTACGGAAAGGACTTATCAGTTAATGGCGCTGCGCGAGCGGCCAGATGCTATTTTCGGCGCAAGTGACCGGATTACTATGGGCGTACATTCTGCATTGCGGCAGCTGGGTTATCGCATGCCCGACGACGTGGCAGTGGTAGGCTTTTGCGATCTGGCCATGTCGTCGCTGCTCGATCCGCCGGTAAGCTCCATTACGCAGCCTTCTTTCGAAATGGGGCAACAGGCCACTTCTTTGTTACTGGATCTGATTGAAAGCAAAAATACCCCGGCCGAATTCGAGACCAGGGTATTGCCTTCTAATTTGGTGATCAACAAATCTTCTATGAAGTAGTCTTAATCGTTAACCTGTAATGGTTTTCAACTTTCTGTCAAATTCAGCCAGAATGCGTTCTTTCATCTGAACTTTACGTTTCTGGATATTAATGCGGCCGGCTGCCTGCTTGTCCAGCTCAGGATCGCCGGTAGCTGTTCTGTCAAATTCAAGGATTGCAAATTCAAGATCGCTCTTTTCGCGTTTTGCAAGCCATTCCAGCTCCCGGTATTTGGTGCGAAGCTGTTCCTCCTGACTTTTCAGTTCAAATGCAGGATACTTTCTGCTAATTACGCGCGCCAGGTAGCTTAACTCAAATATTTTATCACAAACCATTCTGAATCGCTCGGCAAGCTCTTTATCAGCCAGCTTGAATGGTATTTTGATCTCCTTCCACTTACTCAGCAGCACCTTGGCTTCCTGGGAAGCTTCCACGATATCCTGTGAGCGCAGCAGTGTTTCAGCTTGTGCCAATAATTTTTGTTGTTCCACAATCCGCGGGTCTACGCGTACTTTTGGTTCAATGCCTTTTGCAAGATTATATTTATCATAAAACAATTTCAGGAAGTGCCTGTAAGCTTTGTTGACTTTGAAAAAGCGCTTTGGCGGTACTTCTCCTACATTGTTCCACGCGTTGCGTACATCGCGTGCCTTGGCATAAGCATCGTCCAGGTCGCGTGAATAGCTGAGTGTTTTTGTAATCTTGATCAGCTTTTCGTACTCTTCAATGCGTTGCTGGTTAATCTTATTCTGTTCGTCAAAATAGTCGCGGCGGCGCTGGAAGAAATCGTCGAGTATCTGCTGGAAAGTGCTTTCCACTTCCTCCTGATACTCTTTCTCAACTGGCCCTGTACGGATCCATTTTGCTTTTATTTCCTGTATCTGATCTGTTGCGGCAGCATAGTCTTCAATGGCGGCAGCCACTCTGACATCCTCGATCAGTGCACGTTTTATTTCAAGATTTTTGAGCTGGTTAACTTCGATCAAGCCTTTCAGGTACTCCTCTTTCTCTTCCAGCCGCTGCAGCAGAGGGACAAAATCCCCAAGTGCGTCAAAACCTTTAAGCTTACGTTGCAATTGGATCAGTTTGGTCAGATAAGAGCCTTTGTTCAGGGCTTCATCTATTTCCTTCTCCAGTTGCTCGACTTTGTTCAGGACGATATTAAACCGATTTTTAAAATAATCTATCGCCTCCTGCTCTGTCCTTTTAACTTCTCCAATTTGCCGGTCGGGGAAATCTAAATACCCCTTTAAAAATACTTTGCTGTCCTTAACGTAGCCGTATTCATCATTCAATGTGGCATTTTCCATTCTTCCAATTTTTTTATCTGCTAAGTGTAGGGATATATAACGATATTTGTTACGCACAAATTAAACAAAAAATGAGTAACGAAACCATTATTTTCTCAATGTCTGGGGTCAACAAAATCATTCCTCCCAACAGGCATATTATTAAAAATATCTATTTATCCTTTTTTTATGGTGCAAAAATCGGGGTTCTTGGATTAAATGGTTCAGGGAAATCAACGCTGCTGCGGGTTATTGCCGGAATCGATAAAGACATCCAGGGAGACGTCGTTTTCTCGCCCGGTTACTCCGTCGGAATGCTTGAACAGGAGCCCAAACTAGACCCAACCAAAACTGTCAGGGAAGTGGTTGAAGAAGGTGTTCAGGAGATTGTCGATCTTTTAAAAGAGTTTGACCAGATCAATGAAGCCTTCGGCGAGGAAGATGCAGACTTTGACAAATTATTGGAAAGACAAGGTGAAGTTCAGGAAAAACTGGATGCAGCCGACGCGTGGAACCTGGATAACCGTCTTGAAATCGCAATGGATGCATTGCGCTGCCCGCCTTCGGATGCGCTGGTATCGACACTTTCGGGGGGTGAAAAACGCAGGGTAGCATTGTGCCGCCTCCTGCTCCGCCAGCCTGATGTGCTTTTGCTGGATGAACCTACCAACCACCTTGATGCTGAGTCGGTACTTTGGCTGGAAGAGCATTTGAGACAATATAAAGGAACTGTGATTGCGGTAACCCACGACAGGTACTTCCTCGACAATGTAGCTGGCTGGATCCTGGAACTGGACCGCGGCGAAGGTATTCCCTGGAAAGGAAATTATTCATCCTGGCTGGAACAGAAGCAAGAGCGTCTGAAGAAAGAAGAAAAAACGGAATCAAAACGCCAGAAAACGCTGCAACGCGAATTGGAATGGGTTCGAATGGGCGCAAAGGGCCGCCAGGCGAAGTCAAAAGCACGTTTGGGCGCATACGAAAGATTGCTTGGAGAGGAAGGACGCGAGAAAGAAGAGAAATTGGAGATCTTCATTCCGGCTGGTCCAAGGCTGGGTAATAAGGTAATTGAGGCACATAATGTTTCAATGGGCTTTGGCGACAAGCTGCTTTATGAAAACCTCAATTTTGCATTGCCTCCCAATGGAATTGTGGGTATTATCGGGCCAAATGGTGCGGGTAAAACCACGCTTTTCAAATTGATCACGGGACAGCTGAAACCACTTACCGGACACTTTGATGTGGGCGAAACTGTGGAATTGGCTTATGTTGACCAGGAACACGATAATCTGGACCCTGTCAAAACGGTTTATCAAAGCATTGCCGACGGGAATGACTGGATTATGATCGGCGGCAAACAGTCGAATGCACGCGCCTATGTAAGTCGCTTCAATTTCGGCGGCGGTGACCAGGAAAAGAAAGTAGGTAACCTTTCAGGCGGTGAAAGAAACCGCGTTCATTTGGCGATGACGCTCAAAGAAGGCGGTAACCTGCTGCTGCTCGATGAGCCTACCAACGATTTGGATGTGAATACCTTACGTGCATTGGAGGAAGGTTTAGAAAACTTTGCAGGCTGCGCCGTAATCATTTCCCACGACAGGTGGTTCCTCGACCGAGTTGCCACGCACATACTTGCATTCGAAGGCGACTCCCAGGTGTATTGGTTTGAAGGAAACTTCTCTGAGTACGAAGAAAACCGTCGCAAAAGACTCGGCGGAGACGCTACGCCAAAGCGCATTAAGTACAAGAAATTAGCTTAGCGGTTTTGTCGAGCTAGTTTGTCACGTTGAGCGCAGTCGAAACGCAACTGCGCTCAATGTGACAAAAGGTTTGCTCAACGTAACAGGTTGGCTCAAACATCAAATCTTGCTAACTTTCGGACAAATCAGTTTTCCCAATCAATGAGTCCAAATTCGTCCTTGACTAAAATACACTTCATCTCAATAGGTGGCAGCGTCATGCATAATCTTGCCATCGAGCTTCATCTGAAAGGATATATCGTTACAGGATCAGACGATGAGATATATGAACCTTCGGCCAGCCGACTTGCCCAATACGATCTTTTGTCTGCTGTTACCGGCTGGTTTCCCGAGAAAATAACTTCCGATCTTCAATCTGTGATCCTGGGAATGCATGCCCGCCAGGACAATCCTGAACTTGCCCGTGCACGGGAGTTGGGGATCAAAGTGTACTCTTACCCTGAATATATTTTTGAGCAAAGTCAAAGCAAGCAGCGCGTGGTTATAGCCGGAAGTCACGGCAAAACCACCACTACCTCTATGGTACTGCACGTTTTGAAACACAATAACCGCATTTTCAACTACCTGGTAGGCGCACAGATCGAAGGCTTCGATAACATGGTGAAGCTATCCGAAAATGCGCCGGTGATCATTGTCGAAGGTGATGAATACTTTACCTCCCCGCTTGATCCTACCCCGAAATTCATGCATTACCAGCCGCACATTGCATTGATCAGCGGCATTGCATGGGACCATTTTAATGTGTTCCCAACCTGGGAATCTTACGTGAAGCAGTTCGAGCTTTTAGCAGATTCTCTGCCAAAGGCAGGCGCGATCATTTTTGATGAAACCGATGATATGCTCAGTGTAATCGGACAAAAGGAGCGGCCGGATGTAGCTAGCATCCCCTACAATGCACACCCGAATAAGATTGAAAACGGCAAGACCATTTTGCTAACTGCTGAGCAAGGCGAAGTGCCGGTTTTGGTTTTTGGTAACCATAACATGAAAAATATCAGCGGCGCAAAAGCTGTCTGCGAGCGGCTGGGCGTGACCGATGAAGAATTTTACAATGCCATTCAAACATTCAAAGGCGCATCCAAACGGCTTGAACTGCTGGGTAGCTCCGATTCGGTAAGTGTTTACCGCGACTTTGCACACGCACCGTCCAAAGTGGAAGCGACTACTGCCGCATTAAAGGAGCAGTTTCCCAACCGGCAGCTGGTAGCCTGCGCCGAGCTGCACACTTTCAGCAGCCTGAACAAAGCATTTCTGAATCAATACAGAAGAAAGCTGAAAGCGGCCGATGTTGCGGTTATTTATTACAATCCCCAAACCGTAGAACACAAGCGGCTTGAAGCGCTTTCAGAAGAAGATATCCGCGCTGCATTCAAAAGAGATGATTTAAAGATTTTCACTGATGCGACTCAGCTGGAGGCATTCCTGAAATCGCTGACCTGGCAGAATGCAAACCTGCTCCTGATGAGCTCAGGTACATTCGGCGACTTAGATTTGAAAGCATTGAGCAATGCGGTTCTTGAAGCATAATCCACAACACCAACACTATGCAATCCATTGTAGTTTATTGCGGTTCAAACCCCGGAAAAAAACCTGTTTACGCTGAAAACGCCTACGAACTAGGACACGAACTGGCTAAACGAAACATCAAACTTATCTACGGTGGTGGCAATATGGGCTTAATGGGCCGGGTTGCAGATGGAGCAATGGACCACGGCGGTTTTGTCACAGGTATCATCCCCAACTTTCTTTCCAACCTTGAAAAAGCGCACAAAACGCTCTCAGAACTGCATTTTGTAGATACTATGCACGAGCGGAAAGCCAAGATGGTCTCGCTGTCAGATGGTGTGATTGCTATGCCAGGTGGTTATGGTACTTTCGATGAATTATTTGAGATACTAACCTGGGCGCAGCTACGGATTTTCCACGGTCCCATTGGTTTGCTCAATGTAAATGGATATTACGATTTGCTGCTGCTTCAACTGGACAAAATGGTTGAAGAAGGCTTTTTACATCCGCAGAATCAACAGTTGCTGGTAGTTGCTAATAATTCTGCTGAACTATTGGAGAAAATGGAGATATTCCGACGCGAAAATCCGGAAAATAAGCCTCTTGATAGCTCGTTATATGTAGATAACAACTAGTTAGCCTCCCCTGCATGATTCGTATTTCAATTTTGTACCTTTTTGTATGCCTGGTATCCCTGAGCGCTTTCGGGCAACTGGAAAATCTTGGAAAAACTGTCAATACTGAATACAACGAGATCAGCCCCATTATCTCTCCTGATGGCAAAACCATTTATTTTTCAAGGGTGAGTCACCCGCAAAATACGCACGGGGCAAAAGGCAGCCAGGATATCTGGTATTCTGAATTGAAAAACGACAAATGGACACAGGCGCGGCGACTTCCTTCTCCATTGAACAAGGAAGATTACAACTCGCTATACAGCATTACTCCCGACGGAAATACGCTTTTGTTAAAAGGCGCTTACAAAAACGGTGTCTACGAGACACGGGGATTTTCAACCAGCAAGAAAACGGCGAGAGGCTGGTCGGCACCGAACAAGATCGAGATTCCGGGTTATGCCAAAATCAGCAAAGGCCAGTTCGACTGCGGGTACCTGTCCACAGATGGTAAAACGCTGGTCATGTCTTTCAGCGAAAAAAAGAACAGCAAAGTCGATAATATGTACGTCAGTTTCAAACAAAAAAACGGTACATGGACCAAGCCAATGGATCTGGGACCTGAAATCAATACGAACGAATTCACTGAAACAACCCCATTTCTTGCCCCTGACGGCGTAACGCTTTATTTTTCGAGTGATCGCAAAGGCGGGCAGGGAAGCAATGACATTTATTACAGCAAGCGAATTGATAAATCCTGGAAGAGATGGAGCCGGCCTGTTAATCTTGGTCCCGCCATTAATACCGATGGTTATGATGCTTACTACACTATTTCAGCACTAGGCGATTTTGCGTATATGGTGTCTTTTAAAGATACCGAGGGTAAAGGCGATGTTGTAAGATTTGACCTCCGGCCAAAAATAACGCCAGGCGACACAGCATCCGAGGCTCCCATTGCGAACATCCCGGCAGCTGACCCGGTGGTGATGATCAGCGGGAAAGTAATTGATTCTAAGACAGGCAAACCTGTTGAAGCAACCATCGTGTATGAAAATCTCGCGGACGGAGAAGAAGTGGGCACCGCGACTACCAACCCAACTACAGGCGAATACAAGATTGTACTTCCTTACGGTAACAAATACAGCATGCGGGCTGTTGCACCGAACTTCATCGCCGAAGGCGAAAATGTCGATTTAACGGATTCTACAACCAATGGATCCGGCAAGAACTTCCGGGAAATTGCGAACAAGTCTTTAAAGCTGATCCCGATTGAAGAAGGCCAGATCGTCAGGCTGAACAATATATTCTTTGCTACCGGAAAATCTACCTTGAACAAAGAATCTTATCCCGAGCTGGACAGGATCTCTCTGTCGATGGTGGAAAACAAAACAATGACCATCGAACTCGGCGGACACACGGACAATACAGGTAGTGCCGCATTCAACGTACAATTGTCGCAGGAACGGGCAGATACAGTACGTGAATACCTGATAGGCAAAGGCATAGAGCCTGACCGTATTGCGAGCAAGGGCTACGGCGAGACGGTACCGGTTGCGAAGAACGATACACCCGAAGGCCAGCAGCTTAATCGCCGGGTAGAGTTCAAGATTTTGACAAAATAGCCATTGCAGGCATTAAAATTTTAAGGTAATAAAGACCTAAAACTGCACCACAATGTCTGCAAACCGTTCCCCTGCGATAGGTTTCATTTTCGTTACACTTCTTATCGACGTAATCGGGCTCGGAATTATCATTCCGGTCATGCCCAAGCTGATCAGTGAACTGACCGGCGACACCATCAGCCAGGCTTCACGTGACGGAGGCTGGCTTCTGTTTGCTTACGCAGCCATGCAATTTCTTTGTGCACCCATTATCGGCGGTATCAGCGATCAGTTTGGCAGGCGGCCCGTTTTGCTCGCCTCACTTTTCGGTTTCGGGATTGATTACCTCTTCCTTGCTTTTGCGCCTTCGCTCGGCTGGTTGTATGCAGGACGCATTATAGCAGGAATTCTGGGCGCGAGTTTCACTACGGGCGCGGCCTATATTGCGGACGTGAGCACGCCTGAAAAAAGGGCGCAAAACTTCGGCTTACTGGGCGCAGCCTTTGGCCTCGGATTTATAATCGGTCCTGTTTTGGGAGGTTTACTGGGGCAGTTTGGCACGCGGGTTCCCTTTATGGCAGCCGCAGGATTCTCTTTTATCAACTGGCTTTACGGGTACTTCATTTTACCGGAATCCTTGAAGCCCGAAAACAGGCGCAAGTTCGAATGGAGCAGAGCAAATCCGATCGGTTCATTGAAAAACCTGAAACGCTACCCGGTTATTTATGGATTGATTTTTTCGTTAGGCTTGATGTACATCGCCATGCATGCTGTGCACAGTAACTGGTCCTTCTATGTAATTGAAAAATTTAAATGGGGAGAAGCTGAAATAGGTTACTCACTTGGCGTGGTAGGCGTACTGAGTGCATTGGTACAGGGTTATCTGATTCGGCTCATTATCCCCAAGCTTGGCCAGAAACGCGGCGTATATCTGGGCTTGCTGCTTTATGCCATCGGTTTTCTGCTATATGCATTTGCCACAGAAGGTTGGATGATGTACGTATTCACAGTTCCTTACATTCTTGGTGGAATTGCCGGACCTTCTTTGCAGGGAATTATATCAACACAGGTATCGGCAAATGAACAGGGTGAGATACAAGGTGCATTGACGAGCCTGCAAAGTCTGACTTCTATCATCGGCCCGCCCTTGATGACCAACCTTTTTGCGGCTTTTACTAAATCTTCTGCGCCGGTCTACTTACCTGGCGCTCCGATGATCATGGCCGCAATTCTCACCTTACTAGCTACATTTCTGGCCCGAAATAGTCTCAAAAAGAATTTTGATCAATAAAGAAGGATCAGGACTACAAAAACGATTAGCCAGAGCGCACCTGTAAAATGCCAGTATCTGGTAAATAGCTTAATGCGTAGCCGGTTAGGAGGGTTGACACTGTAAACAAATGCGTCAACATAGGCGCGGTTCTTAACTGCCTTTCTGAATAAATACACCAGGTATCCTACTCCGCCCAGCATATGCAGGAGGTGTAAACCTGTGAGAAGATAAATGAAGCCTTTCGAATTACTAAGGTTGCTGAAAATCTGGGTATTGACCATCTCGAACCAACCGCCTATCTGCAATGCGATAAACATCATACCCAGGAACATTGTCGCGCAAAGAAAGACGCGGTAATGCAGGAACCTCTCGTTTGCAAAGGCCAGGTTTGCCTCATGGAGGGTAATGCTGCTGAAAAGGATTACCAGTGTACTAAGCCAGAACATATCCGGCAGTGAATCGAGCTGCCCAGACTCCTGACGAAGGTTTAGAAAGAAGATAATGAAGATTGACAGGAAGAGCAGCGAGCTACCCGCTACACACAACCAAAGCATAAACCCAAGTGGTTCTCGGCGCTTTGTGAAGGGACTTTCCCTCAGTTTCGTGGTAGGTTTTGGGCTCATCTTCTGGTCAATTTTCAGTCTTACATTCTGTTGGATTATAACGCTGTATAAATGTTGTTAAACATAATTTGCAAAGAATTATTCAACCCATAATCCCCTGCCATACTTTAAACTGACTGAACTGTTCGGCCAGATCTGTTTCCTGCTCAAAAATCCCGAATATGGTTGATCCTGAGCCACTCATTGATGCATATTGCGCACCGTGTATATATAGTTCCTCTTTAATTTCCTTTAAAAGAGTGTATTTAGGGAACAGCGTTGCTTCAAAATCATTTTTAACAACATCTTTCCACGTTTCTATCGGCCTGCTAAGCAATGTTCTAAGATCTGCTCCACTCTTTTGTGGCTTTATTCCCGAATACGCCTCTACTGTTGAAATATGGATTCCGGGATTCACAAGCACAATCCACTTCCCTTTCAGATTCATGTCGAACTGCTCAAATTCATCACCTTTACCAAAACAGTACGCGGGTTTGTTAAGAACGAAAAAAGCACAGTCGCTGCCTAATCTACGTGCGTAGGAAAGTTGTTTTTCAAAAGATATTTTCAGGTTAAAAAACTCATTTAATGCCTTGATAGTGAAAGCCGCATCTGCCGAGCCTCCCCCTAAACCTGCTCCGATAGGAATCGCTTTCAGCAAATGGATTTTAACAGGCGGTAAATCAAAATCTGCGGCAAGTTGCTGATATGCTTTTACACAGATATTCTCCGCTTCGTTGCCGGGTATCGAGATACCGTCAAATTCCACTGAAAAGGATTCTGCCCGCGTAATTTCCAATGCATCTTTCCAGCCAACCGGGTAAAAACAGGATTCAATGTTATGAAAACCATCGGCCCGCTTTTCAACAATATTCAAGCCGATGTTAATCTTTGCATTCGGGAAAACAAGCATTTCAATTCGTTTAGTGCTCCCAGCGCCATTCCTGACCAATCACCAGTTCTTCTTTCAAACCCTGTGAAATCAGGAAATCGCGCGTTTTCTGATCTGATAACTTCTTAACTGCAATTTGATCAGCATTGGAAAGCGCAAATAAGTACATAGCTCCAATGCGAACCGTAGTTTCCAGCTGCTCTTTATTCACTAGACTGAAATCATCACAATCTGCGTGGTAGCATTGCAGCACATTTGGATCCAGATGCCCCGACAAGCCTGCAATAGGCACACCTTCCAGCATAAATGGCTGATGGTCGCTGTGCAAACCTGCGCGGTTTATAATTTCGTTCTTAAAATTTGTGTCCACTGAATGAATTGCATTGCCCACATTCGCAAAGAACTCACTCATCTCGTCACGACCGAATGCATTCACTCCCTTTGGATCATTGGTCATATCCAGATTCATCATGTAAGTGACCTTGTTGATATCTCCCGATTTTTTAAGCTCACTCACAAAGTGTTTCGACCCAAGTAAACCCTGCTCTTCGCCCATAAAAAGAACAAACTGAATCGTTCTCTCCGGCTTCACCTTCAAGGCTTTGAACGTCCGAGCAATATCCATCACTGCAAATGAGCCGATTCCATTGTCGATCGCTCCGGTAGCAAGATCCCAGGAGTCTAAATGCCCGCCAATAATCACGCGTTCATCCGATTTCCCTTTTAGTGTTGCAATCACATTGCGGGCTTTGATTTGCTTGGAGGTATTATGCATTTCAATGTGCGCTTCCAGCGGACCTTCCTCTTTCAACCACTTACGCACTTCAAAACCGCTTTCGCTTGATATGCAAACGGCTGGAATGGATATAATCGCACCTGTAACGGAAGCTGTTCCTGTAAGCAGGATCTTTCCAGGCGCTCCGTTGACCATGATTACGCCGGTGGCTCCGTACTTAATAGCCAATGCGGTTTTCTCTGAACGGTGCAGGTTCTTTTTGCCAGTGACACCTACGAGATTGATATTGGCAAGTGCTACTTTGCCTTTCACTTTATCTTTTACAGCCTCAAAGTCCTCTTCCAAACCATTGCCTACATCCACAATTTCACCCTGCAGGTTGGCTTCTACCGGAGAGTGCGCCAGTGAAACAACTGGTACATCCCTGAAATTATCTGAACTTCCGGGTGCAATGGACAGGGTAACCGTGTCCCGCATCCATGCTTCTACTTCAAAAGGCTGGTACTTAACATCGGTAAAGCCGTAGCTTTTCAGGAGCTTAAATGCATATTCCTCGGCCTTTTCCCCATTGGCGCTGCCTGTGAGGCGGTGACCGATTGTTTTGGTAGCATTTTCAAGTGTGACGTAAGCTTTGCTGTTCTTCCTTACTTCATTGTCAATCCTGGCAAACGACTTCTCCCACTTCTTCTCCCCCGGACTTAATCCGAGCAACGACACGATACAACTGCTCACCAAAAAGATCCGTACAATTTTTTTCATAGTTCCTGATAAAGGATGTATCCAACTGATTAGAATACAAATATCCACCCGATATTTGAGCTTATGCAAACTAAACACAAATCAAACTACAATTTGCTGGGTCTGGTTTCATATGCGACTTCAATATAGAGAATTTTTTCTACACGGGATTTTTTCCAACGTATTGAAAAAATGACATTTATCATGCGGATCAAACTTTAATTGTAAACATTACACTTAATGGCATTGGTTTGTGATTTTAAGTGAACATTTTTGTATTTTTCAGCAGTTATAATATCCGTAGTCCGCATTTAGCAATCAATAAATACTCGTAACATAATGTATTTTCTGGGATTCGATTTAGGCAGTTCTTCTGTTAAAGCATGTTTGGTCCATGCAGATACCGGCGCAGTGGCAGCGTCCGCTTTTTTTCCGGAGCGCGAAATGACAATCGACGCTCCTAAACCTGGCTTTGCAGAACAGCAGCCTGAAAACTGGTGGAAAAATGCGTGTCTTGCGTCGCAGGCAGTAGTCAATAAGGCAGGAATCAAGCCAGAAGAAGTTGCCGCCATCGGGATTTCTTATCAGATGCATGGTTTGGTTGTGGTTGATGAAAATTTAAACGTACTCCGTCCGTCCATTATCTGGTGTGACAGCCGGGCGGTTGAAGTGGGTAACACTGCCATGCAGGAATTGGGAGAAGAATACGTGCTGCCGCACCTGCTGAATTCTCCGGGCAATTTCACAGCAGCAAAACTAGGCTGGGTGAAGCAGAATGAACCTGATGTTTACACAAAAGTCTACAAGTTCATGCTACCGGGCGACTACCTGGCAATGCGAATGACCGGCGAAGTTGTGACAACACCATCAGGTCTTTCCGAAGGTATCTTCTGGGATTTTGTAAACAAACGTCCCGCTGACTTCCTGTTTAATCATTTCGGCTTTGATGCCGGTCTTATCCCAAACGTGCTACCCACATTTTCCGATCAGGGGCACATTACTGCCGAGGCAGCAGAGGCACTTGGTCTCAAAGCAGGCACACCAGTTACTTACAGAGCGGGCGACCAACCTAATAACGCATTCTCGCTCAACGTACTGGAACCCGGCGAAGTCGCTGCAACAGCAGGCACTTCCGGCGTTGTTTACGGTGTAAGCGAACAAATCAAATTTGATCCGAAATCAAGGGTAAATACATTTTTGCACGTAAACCCTATTTCGGAAGTTGACCGTTACGGCGTTCTTCTTTGCGTAAATGGTACCGGCAGCTTGAACGGGTGGCTTAGAAACTCCCTTTTTCAGGGGAATATCAGCTACCCGCAAATGAACCAGCTTGCATCCGAGGCACCTATCGGCTCAGACGGACTGTACTGCCTTCCTTTTGGCAACGGTGCCGAGCGTATGCTTGAAAACCAGGATCCAGGAAGTACTTTCAAAGGTCTGCAATTCAGTCGCCACGGATTGCCGCATTATACGCGTGCTTCCCAGGAAGGAATTGTTTTTGCTTTATACTATGGAATGGAGATCATGGAAACAGTGGGTGTATCCCTCAAAAATATACGTGCGGGAGAAGCCAATATGTTCCTGAGTCCTGTATTCCGCGAAACTTTTGCCAACGTTTCAGGTGCTACGGTAGAGTTATACAATACCGACGGCGCACAGGGAGCCGCCCGGGCTGCTGGTTTCGGCCTTGGTTATTACAAGAACCGTGCAGACGCTTTTAATGGCCTTAGTGCATTACAAACCATAGAACCTGATGCTGAACACAGCGCTGCTACCAAAGATGCTTACGCTAAATGGAAGGAGGCGCTGGAA